>JAEZCZ010000037.1 GCA_023433305.1 Pseudomonadota bacterium
GCCGACAGCGGCACCATCTTCCGCCTCCAGGCGCTCGCGGGGACCCTGTCCGAAGCCGAAACGCTGTGCCGGACGATACGGTCGCAGGGCGGCGACTGCCAGGTGAAGCGCTAGCGGCGCCGCACGACGCGAGCAGGTGGTTACTGTCCACATCGCGCGCGGGGCGCGCGCTTGCTCCGGGGGCGCAATCCTGCGAGTCTGACCGGCATGACGCCCGCGATTTTCGGATTGGCCGGTCTTTCGCTCACCGCCGACGAGCGCGCGTTCTTTCGTGAGGCCGATCCCGCGGGCTACATCCTGTTCGGGCGCAACGTGCAGGACCGCGCGCAGGTGCGGGCGCTGACCGACGAGCTGCGGGCGATCCATGGGCGCGAGCGGCTGCTGGTGTCGATCGACCAGGAAGGCGGGCGCGTGGCGCGGATGAAGGCGCCGGAATGGGAGGCGTTTCCGCCGGGCGAGGCGTTCGCGCGGCTATGGCAGGTGGCTCCGGCGAGCGCGATCGAGGCGGCGCGGGCGAATGCCGAAGCCTTGGGGCACGACCTCGCCGAAGTCGGCATCACGGTCGACTACACGCCGCTGCTCGACGTGCGGCAGCCGGGGGCGCACGACGTGATCGGGGATCGCGCTTTCGGGACGGAACCGATGCAGGTCGCGGCGCTCGGGCGCGCGGTGCTCGACGGGCTGGCCCGGGCCGGAATTGCGGGCTGCATCAAGCACATGCCCGGGCACGGCCGGGCAGGCGCAGACAGCCACAAGGAACTGCCGACGGTTACGGCCAGCGCGGAGGAGTTGGAGACGGATCTCGAGCCGTTCCGGACCTTGCGCGACGCTCCCATCGGAATGACCGCGCATGTCCGTTATACGGCCTGGGATGCGGCCAATCCGGGGACCTTGTCGCGCGTCGTGATCGAGGAGGTAATACGGGGGCGGATCGGCTTTTCGGGGCTGCTGCTGACCGACGATATCGACATGGAGGCGCTCTCCGGGAGCGTGCCGGAGCGGGCCGAGCGCGCGATCGCGGCCGGGTGTGACATCGTGCTGAATTGCTGGGCGAAAATGGACGACATGATCGGCATTGCCGAGCGCCTGCCGGCCATTTCGGGCGCGGCGAGCGAGCGGCTCGAACGGGCGCTGAGCAGCACCGAGCAGGTGCGAAACGGCACCGAACGGGCGCAGCTCATCACCAAGCGCGACGCCCTGCTCGACCTGGCCAGGGACGCGGCATGACCGAAGACGGCCTGCTGTTCGAACAGGCGAGCGACGAGGCCGACGACTGGACCGGCCCGGGTGCGGCGCCAGCGGGCGAGGCGGCGCTTTATCTCGAGCTCGACGGATGGGAAGGGCCGCTCGACCTGCTGCTCGACCTGGCGCGGCGGCAGAAGGTCGACCTCAAGGCGATCTCGATCCTGGCGCTGGTGGACCAGTACATCGCCTATATCGAAAAGGCCGAGGCGCTGAAGCTGGAGATCGCGGCCGACTACCTCGTGATGGCCGCGTGGCTGGCTTACCTCAAGTCGGCGCTGCTGCTGCCCAAGGACGAGCAGGAGGACCCGAGCCCCGAGGAACTGGCGCTGCGCTTGCAGCTGCGGCTGCAGCGGCTCGGCGCGATGCGCGAGGCGGCGGCGAGGCTGCTCGCACGCGACCGGGTCGGCCGCGACGTGTTCGTGCGCGGTGCGCCCGAAGGCCTGCGGGTCGACCGCAAGAACGCCTGGCAGTGCGACTGGTACGCGCTGGTTTCCGCCTATGCGACGGTGAAGGCGCGCACCGAACCGGTGGTCCACATGGTGCGCGACCGGATGGTCATGACGCTCGATTCGGCGATCGACCGGGTTTCGGCGCTGCTCGGCGTGAAGCTCGACTGGATGGAGCTGCGCGACTTCCTGCCTGTGGGCGCCGATCCCCGGCTCGAGCGCTCCGCGCTGGCTTCGAGCTTCCTCGCGGCGCTCGAGCTGGCGCGGCTAGGCAAGGCCGAGATCCGGCAAGAGGATGTCTTCGGGCCGATCCACCTGCGGCGGATCCCCGCGTGACTCCGCTGTCTCGCCAGGGCGAGAAAAGCGAAGCAATCGAGGGCGTCCTGCGCTGCTGCCCTGGATTGCCGCACGACCAACGGTCGCTCGCAATGACGAAGGGATGCGAGGAATGAGCGACGCGCCCGACGACCTCGTTCGGGCGGTCGAGGCGACTCTTTTCGCGGCCGAGCAGCCGATGAGCGCCGAAGCGCTTTCGACGCACCTGGGCGAAGCCGACGTGCGCGAGGCCTTGCGCGAGCTCGAAGCGCATTATCGGAATCGCGGCGTGCGGCTAGTCGAGCGCGGCGGACGCTGGCAATTCCAGACCGCGCCCGACCTCGCGCACCTCCTCAGGCGGGAGCGCGAACAGGTGCGAAAGCTGAGCCGCGCCGCCACCGAGGTCCTCGCGATCGTCGCCTATCACGAGCCCGTCAGCCGCGCCGAGATCGAGGCGATCCGCGGCGTGCAGACGAGCACGGGCACGCTAGACGTACTCATGGAAGCGGGCTGGGTGCGGGTGGCGGGGCGGCGCGAAGTGCCGGGACGCCCGGTGATCTATGCGACGACGCCCGAGTTCCTGAGCCACTTCGGGCTCGGCAGCCGCAAGGACCTGCCCGGGATCGATGAGCTGAAGGCTGCCGGGCTGCTCGATCCGGTCGACGATGCCTACGACGATCTCGTCGCCAGCGCCGAGCGCCCCGACGAAGCCGACGCGGCCGAGCCCGCGGAGTCCGTTCCGCTGGAAAACCCCGAGGAAAGCGCCTAGACTCGCGCCAAAGCCATTCGGAGAATTCCCGTGAACATCGGACCCTTCCAGATCCTGATCATCGCCCTGGTGATCCTCGTGCTGTTCGGCCGCGGCCGCATAAGCGAGATGATGGGCGACTTCGGCAAGGGCGTGAAAAGCTTCCGCCAAGGGCTGAACGAAGATGACAAGGCCGCTGCCACCGCCCCGCCGCAGCGCATCGAGGGCCCCGCGCCCGAGGCCCAGAAGGCCGCCGAGGCCACTCCCGCCCCGCAACCCGCGAGCGACGGCACCGCGCACTGATCCGCTGACTTCGGGCGTCGCCCATGTTCGACATCGGCCCCACCGAAATCCTGCTCATCGTCATCGTGGCGGTGATCGTGATCGGGCCCAAGGATTTGCCTCTGGCGCTGCGCACGGCGGGCAAGTGGATCGGCAAGATCCGCAAGGTCTCCGGCCATTTCCGCGCCGGCCTCGACGCGATGATCCGCGAGGCCGAGATGGAGGAAATGGAGAAGAAGTGGCGCGAGCAGAACGAGAAGATCATGCGCGAGCACCCCGAGGGCGGGCCGCCTGGGACGGAGCAGACCGGCGCCTATCCTGCCGGGCCGGTGACGGCCCCCGCCGCTGAACCGGCGTCCGCCGAAGCGAGGGGAGGCGAAGCCAAGCCGGAAGATGCGGCCCAGCCACTGAGCGAAACGGCCAAGCCGTCGTGAACATGCCGCTCAAGATCAAAGACATCGACGAGACGCAGGCGCCGCTGCTCGATCACCTGATCGAGCTGCGCAACCGGCTGGTCCGCTGCGTCGTGGTGCTCGCCGCAGCCTTCGCGGTATGCCTCTACTTCGCGGAGGACATCTTCGCGATCCTGGTGCAGCCGCTCGCCTCGGCGTTCGGTGCCGGCGAGGGGCGGCTGATCTACACCAAGCTTTACGAAGCGTTCTTCGTCGAAATCAAGGTCGCGCTGTTCGCCGCGTTCGTCGTGAGCTTTCCGGTCATCGCCAACCAGCTGTGGGCCTTCGTCGCGCCGGGGCTCTACGCGCGCGAGAAGAGGGCCTTCCTGCCGTTCCTGTTCGCGACCCCGGTCCTGTTCGCGATGGGAGCTTCGCTCGCCTACTTCGTGGTCATGCCGACGGCCTTCGCCTGGTTCCTCGGCTTCGAGGGCGAGACCGCGGGTCTTACGCAGGAAGCCCTGCCGGCGATCGGCGACTACCTCGACCTGGTCATGCACTTCATCATCGCCTTCGGCGTGAGCTTCCTGCTGCCGGTGCTGCTGCTCCTGCTAAACCGCGCCGGGATCGTCACGCGCGAGCAACTGGCCACGGCGCGGCGCTACGTGATCGTGGGCATCTTCATGGTCGCTGCGGTGATCACGCCCCCCGACGTGGTCTCGCAGTTGATCCTGGCACTGCCCCTGCTGCTGCTGTTCGAGCTTTCGCTTCTGCTGATGCGGCCGGCCAGCAAGATCGCCGAGGAAAAAGCCGCGGCCGAGACCGAAGCGGCCGCTTCGAGCGACGTTCCGTCCTGACCAGGTGAGCCGGAGACTCGCTCCCTCTTGAGAGGAAGGGTCGGCGCGGAGGCGAGGCTTCGCCGCGCTCCCCCTTTGACCCGCACCGCCGAGGAGGAGAAGCGGAGATCAGTGGCGCGGCTTCCACCCGTGTATTGCCATTGAAGGATCAGCGCCGGCTACGCCGCTGCGGGTATGGTCTATGTCCGCGCATGATCCGCCGGTTTTCCCGGCGTTTTTCCAGGATCTTCCGCGCGAACAGCAAGAGTGCAGCCAAGAGTATTGCTAGAATGGCGTAAGCGAGCGCCGTCCGGGTTTCCATTTGGCTTCTCCTAATGAGTCGCCTCTCCATGTTGCACTGCAGCATATACCAGATTGAGAAGAAGTCACTGATGATCTGGCGGTCTTACCGCCCCGGTGCGTCGGCTGCGCGGCTCTCCCGGTTCGGGGTGGTGTCGTAGACCTTGCGGCCGCCGATCCAGGTTTCGAGCACGCGGATCGCGCGCAATTCGGCTGGATCGGCTTCGAGCGGATTGGCGTCGAGGACCACGAAATCGGCTCGCTCGCCCGTGGCGAGGCGGCCGAAGCGGCCTTCGGCGAAGCCGGCCCAGGCGGCGCCGGCGGTGTAGGCGGCGAGTGCCTCTCCGATCGAGATGCGCTGTTGCGGGTGCCAGCCGCCTTCGGGCTGTCCGCGGGCATCCTGCCGGCTGATCGCCGCGGCGAGGCCCGCGAACGGATCGGGTGCCTCGACGGGCGCGTCGGAGCCGAAAGCGAGCGAGGCGCCCGCCTCCTTGATGGATCGCCAGGCATAGGCGCCCGCGAGGCGATCGGGACCGAGCCGGACTTCCGCCATCAGCCGGTCCGAAGTCTGATGGACCGGCTGCATCGAGACGATCACGCCGTGCTGGCCGAAGCGCGCGATGTCGGCCGGATCGACGACTTGAGCGTGCTCGATGCGCCAGCGGCGATCGCCGGCGTAATCGGCCGAGAGCTCGTCGATCGCGTTCAGCGCCTCGGCGTTCGCGGCATCGCCGATCGCGTGGATCGCGACCTGGTAGCCCTCCATCGCCGCGCGGCTCATGTTGTTGCGGAGTTGTGTGCCGTTGGTGAGCCAGAGGCCGGTGTTGCGCGGGTCGTCGGCATAGGGCGCCTTGAGCGCCGCGCCGCGCGAGCCGAGCGCACCGTCGAGGTAGAGCTTGATACCGTTGAGACGGAGGCGATCGTCGTAGAGCCACTGGGTCGGGCCGGTGCCGCCAATCAGCGTCATTTCCGGGACGCTCGCAGCGTAGGACATGATCCGGACGCGCAGGCGGCCCGCATCGCCGGCGCGGCGGAACGTCATCCAGTCCTCGATGCTGGTGCCCATGTCGGCGACGGCGGTGACGCCGTTCTTCACCAGCAGCTCCTGTGCTTCGTGGAGCGCGACGTCGCGGTCGGTGGCGCGAGGCGGCGGCACCTTGGCGGCGATCAGCTCCATGGCGGCATCGACGAAAACGCCTGACGGCTCCTTCCCGCCTGCGACGCGCTCGATACGTCCACCGGCGGGATCGGCAGTCGCGGCCGTGATCCCGGCAACGGTCAGCGCGGCGGTGTTCGCCCAGCCCGCGTGGCCGTCGATGCGCTCGAGCCAGACCGGCCGGTCGCCCACGACGGCATCGAGCTCGGCGGCGGTCGGGAAACGGCCGAGCCCCCAGGTTTCCTGGTTCCAGCCGCGCCCGACGATCCAGGGCCGTTCGGGGTTGGCGGCGGCATACTCGGCAATCTTGCGCTGCGCCTCGGCCAAGGTCCGAGTATCGGAGAGGTCGACCGTCAGCAGGCTGAGCCCGAGGCCCATCATGTGCGCGTGCGCGTCGATCAGGCCGGGAATGACGGTGCGGCCGCGGCCGTTCTCCCGGTAGTCAGCACGCGGGGCGCGCTCGCCTTCGCGGACGAGCTGGGCGATCTTGCCCTCGTCGTCGATCAGCATCGCCTCGAAGCGCGTGACGGTGCCGTTGCGGTCTACGGTGATGCCGTTGACGTTGTCGATCAGCGTATCGGCCAGTAGCGGCGTCGGAAGCGCCAGAAGGACTGCGCTGGAGAGGAGCAGGGCCTTCACGCGGCAACCTCCGGCAGATGGCGGATCAGGGCGCTAGTGTCCTGGCGGGCACCGCCGTCGGCCTGGACCTGGGCGTAGTAGCCGTCGACGAGGCGGGTGACGGGAAGCTCGAGCCCGTGAGCCTCGGCCTCCGCGAGCGCGATGGCGAGATCCTTGCGCATCCAGTCGATCGCGAAGCCGAAGTTGAACTCGCCGCGCGTCATGGTCTTCCAGCGGTTCTCCATCTGCCAGCTTTGCGCCGCGCCGCCCGATACGGCTTCGAGCACCTTGTCGAGATCGAGCCCCGCGGCCTGCGCGAAGCGGACGCCTTCGGACAGGCCGGCGAGCACCCCGGCGATGCAGATCTGGTTGACCGCCTTGGTCGCCTGCCCGGCACCGGCTTCGCCGACATGGACGATCCGCGCGGCGTAGGCTTGGATCAGCGGGCGCGCGGCTTCCATCGCCGCGGCCGTGCCGCCGCACATGATCGAGAGCTTGCCGTTCTCCGCGCCCGCCTGTCCGCCCGAAACCGGCGCGTCGAGCGCGAGGACGCCGCGCGTCGCCGCTTCCTCGGCGATGCGGCGCGCGATGGCCGGCGAGACGGTGGTGTGATCGACGAACAGCGACCCCTCGCTCATCGCGGCGAGTGCGCCATCGTCGCCGAGCACGACCTGGGCGAGATCATCGTCGTTGCCGACGCACGCGATCACCGCGTCCTGGCCGCGAGCCGCCTCGGCGGGCGTCCGCGCCATCGCGACGTCGAGCCCCTCGTGCCGCGTCAGCCATTCCTCGGCGCGCGCGGCGGTGCGGTTGTACACGGTGACGCGGTGCCCCGCCCTGGCGAGGTGCCCGGCCATCGGCGCGCCCATCACGCCGAGTCCGAGGAAAGCGATGCGCTTGGCTTGTGTCATGCGCGCTCAACTGCCGACTTGCGCGCGCCAAAGCAATCGTTGCCGCGACGGCATTTCCCTTGGCCATCGTTTTCGTTTACGCCGCGCCGCCTATGACAGGGACGGGAACGATCGAAGTGAGCGAGCAGGAGTCGACCCTCGACGTCGCGGACGTGCGCGCGGCGGCGGAGCGGATCGCCGGCGCGGTAGTGCGCACGCCGACGATGCACAGCAAGACCCTGTCGAAGATTACCGGCGCCGAGATCTGGCTGAAGTTCGAAAACCAGCAGTTCACCGCCGCCTACAAGGAGCGCGGCGCGCTCAACGCGCTGCTGCTGATGGACGAGACGCAGCGCAAGCGCGGCGTGATCGCGGCCTCGGCGGGCAATCACGCGCAGGGCCTCTCGTACCACGGAACGCGTCTCGGCGTGCCGGTGACCATCGTGATGCCGCGCACCACGCCGGTCGTGAAAGTGATGCAGACCGAAGCGGTCGGCGGCCAGGTCGTGCTGCACGGCGAGACTTTCGACGAGGCGCTCGAATACGCGCGCAGCATGGAGAAGCAGCTCGGGCTGACATTCGTGCCGCCGTTCGATGACCTCGCGGTCGCCGCTGGGCAGGGCACCGTCGCGCTCGAGATGCTCGAGGACGCCCCCGAGATCGACACGCTGGCGATCCCGATCGGCGGCGGCGGGCTGTCGTCGGGGATGGGCGTGGCGGCCAAGGCGCTCAAGCCGGACCTGCGGCTGATCGGCGTGCAGGCGCAGCTCTACCCCTCGATGTACGGGCATTTGCGCAGCGAGGACCTGCCCTGCGGGGGCGACACGCTGGCCGAAGGCATCGCCGTCAAGGAGCCGGGCAAGCTGACCTCGCGGCTGCTGGCCGGGCTGCTCGACGATATCGTGCTGGTGGACGAGAACGCGCTCGAGAGCGCGGTTTCGCTGCTGCTGCAGATCGAGAAGACCGTGGTCGAAGGCGCCGGCGCGGCGGGGCTGGCCGCGGTGATGATGTACCCGGAGAAGTTCGCCGGCCGCAACGTCGGCATCGTGCTGACCGGCGGCAACATCGACACCCGACTGCTTGCCAACGTGCTGCTGCGCGACCTGGCCCGTTCGGGCCGGCTTTCGCGCCTGCGCATCTCGCTGCAGGATCGGCCGGGCGCGCTGCTCAAGGTGATGAAGGAGTTCGAGGCGCACAACGTCAACATCCTCGAGATCTACCACCAGCGGATCTTCACCAACCTGCCGGCGAAGGGCCTCGTGACCGACCTCGAGTGCGAGGCGCGCGACCGCGAGCAGCTCGACAAGCTGATCCAGGCGCTGCGCAAGCGCGGCTATTCGGTGAGCCAGGTCGAGCTCAACTGAGCCGAACCAAGCGGCCGCGGCCCGGTAACCCGGCGCGGCGCACCTGCCCCAGATCGGGAAAGCGGTTAACCTTTGTAGGGGTGCGGAGGCAAAAATATCGCAGCCATCCACTGAAATGGTGGTTAATGGTCTTTTACTTTGGCACCATGCAGACTTAGGTTCGTTCCGTAGCTGCCTGGACAATCTAAAGCGAAAGGTCCGCCTGCGACGTGACGGCCCCGGTTCGATTCCCGCGCTTCTTTGTCACCAGCCCGGCAGCGTGCCCGTATCTGGCCGGCAAGACCGAGCGCAAGGTCTTCACCGAGCTCAAGGGGCCGCATGCCGAAGCGCTCAACGACGCGCTCGGCCGGATCGGCTTCCGCCGCAGTCAGACCGTCGCCTATCGCCCGAGCTGCATCGATTGCCAGGCTTGCGTGTCGGTCCGCGTGGTGGCGGGCGAATTCGAGGCGTCGAGCACGCAGCGGCGGAGCATGCGCCGCAACGACGACCTCGTCGTCACCGAATGCCGGCCCTGGGCGACCAGCGAGCAGTTCGAGTTGCTGCAGCGTTACCTCGCCAGCCGGCATCCCGGCGGCGGCATGGCCGCCATGGACGAGATAGATTACGCCGACATGGTGGAACACACGGCTGTCTCCAGCTTTGTCATCGAGTATAGGGAACCCTCGTCGGACGGGGGGCAGGGCCGCCTCGTCGGCGCCTGCCTGACGGACCGGCAGGGCGACGGGTTGTCGATGATCTACAGCTTCTACGACCCGGAACATGAGGCGCGGACGGGGCTTGGGAACTATATCATTCTCGATCACATCCGGCGCGCGGCGGAGGCTGGCCTGCCCTATGTGTACCTCGGCTACTGGGTCGAGGGATCGCCCCGGATGCAATACAAGGTCCGCTACCGCCCCCTCGAACGGCTCGGCCCGACCGGCTGGCGGCGCTTCACCGCCGAAGAGCAAGGCGCGCTCATCGATGCCGTCGCCACCACGCGGCGCGAAGACGCGGTCTGCGTCGAAGGCGGCAGCAAGGATGGGATGCCCGGCGGGCAGAAGCAGTACAAGCTCGTCTAGCTTGCGCCGTCTTCTCGTCGCCCTCGCGGCGTCTGCCTCGCTCCTCGCCACGCCGGCCGCGGCGCAGGACAGCCAGACCTTGCCGACGCTCGAGGACCTGATCCCCGACGAAGCGGTGGCCAATCCAGAAGACTGGGCCGCACAAGGCGTTCCCCCCGAGGCCGCCGCCGGCGAGGATGCGCCGGGCGAGCTCGACCCATCCTCTCCGCTCGCCGAGCTGCCCGAGGTCGACATACCCTGGCCCGAGCAGCAGGAGCTGCCGGTGCTGGCGCCGCTCGAGCCCGAAGAAGACATCCAGTTCGCGGACTTCGAGGACGTCTTCCCGCGCGTCGAATTGGGCGACGAAGAGCGGATTTCGGACGAGCTGGTGCTGGTCTTCCCGCGCGAGCGGGCGCTGTTCCCTTATCACGACGAGTTTCTCGACCGGTTCGAGTCGCTCTCGACGATCGAGGAGCTGGAGGACGACGACAACGCCGCGCGTCTCGCCGCACAGGCCCGCGCCGACGAAGACCTGCTCAACCGGATGCTGCGGGTGTACGGCTATTACGACGCGCTGGTGTTCCGCTCGGTCGGCGGAATCGAGCCCGGTGCCGAGGTCGCCCCGGGCCAGCCGACCGTGCGCTTCGACATCGTGCCCGGCTCGCAATACCGTTTTGGCGCGATCGACCTGGGCAACCTCGCCGCGTCGGGCGTCGACTTCGCGATGCTGCGCGACAGCTTCGAGATCCGGACCGGCGACCCGCTGCTCTCCGACAAGATCGTCGAGGAGCGCTACGACCTCGACGAGACGATCGGCGAAAGCGGCTATCCGTTCGCCCGTATCGAAGAGCCGGAGCTGCTGGTCGACCACGCGCGTCAGGAGGGCGACCTGACCATGCTGGTGACCCCGGGGGGCAAGTACCGGTTCGGCACCGTCACCAGCAACATGCCCGAATTCCTTTCGGGCGAGCACCTCGCCGACATCGCGCGGTTCGATGCGGGCGACATCTACCAGCGCAGCCTCGAGCTGGACTTGCGCCGGGCAATCCTTGCCACCGGGCTCGTCAACAGCGTCACGCTGACGCCCGTCGAAACCGCAGCCCCCGCGAACGGGGAGCCGGGAACGGTCGATATCGCCGCCGAAATCACCCCGGCCAAGCTGCGCACGATCGCCGGCCGAATCGGCTACGGCAGCGGCGAGGGCTTCAAGGTCGAAGGGATGTGGGAACACCGCAACTTGTTCCCGCCCGAAGGCATGCTGCGTGTGCGCGGTATCCTCGGCACTGCGGAGCAGCTCGCGGGCGTCACCTTCCGCAAGAACAATTTCGGCGGGCGCGACAAGATCCTCACGATCGACGCCTTCGCCAGCACGATCGACTACGGCCCCTACGATGCCCGCACCGTCTCGCTGGTCGGCAATTACGAGCGCGTCAGCACGATCCTGTTCCAGAAGCCGTTCAGCTGGTCGGTCGGGCTCGAGCTTGTCGCCACGGGCGAGCGCGAAGTCGATGCGGACGGCAACCTCGGGCCGCGCCAGACCTTCTTCGTCGGCGCGCTGCCGCTGTTCGCGCAGCTCGATACCTCGAACGACCTGCTCGACCCGCGCCGCGGGTTCCGGGTGAGCGCGCGGCTCTCGCCCGAAGTGTCGCGTACGAACAAGATGGAAAGCTTCTACCTGCGCGGCGAAGTGCAGGGCTCGTACTACCTGCCCGTCAGCGACAATATCGTGGTCGCTTCCCGGGCGCGGTTCGCCAGCATCCCCGGGGCGCCCGTCTCGGCCATCGCGCCTTCGCGGCGGCTCTACGCCGGCGGCGGCGGATCGGTGCGCGGCTATGACTACAAGGGCATCGGGCCGCAAAACAGCCTCGGCGATCCGACCGGCGGGCGCTCGCTCACCGAACTTTCGGTCGAAGCCCGAATCCGCACCGGTCTGCTTGGCGGCGCGCTTGGAATCGTGCCCTTCGTCGATGCCGGCACGGTCGGCGCGGATCCGACGCCGGGCTTCGACGAGATCAAGATCGGCGCCGGCATCGGCGCGCGCTATCACACCAGCTTCGGACCGTTGCGCATCGACGTCGGTGTGCCGCTCAACCCCGGCCCGAACGATCCCAAGTTTGGTGTCTATGTCGGCCTCGGGCAATCGTTCTGATGGCGGAGGAGGAAGCCATCGCCGGCGAAGGGACGGTGCCGGAGCCATCTCCACGCCGCTCCGTCGCAGCCCGTATCGCGCGTTGGCTGGCCGGAGCGTTGCTCGCCCTCCTGGTGCTGATCGCGGTCGCCATCGCCTGGCTGCACACCGGATCGGGCCGCGAGTTCATCGTGGAGCGGATCGCCAAGGTGGCACCGGCCTCGGGTCTCAAGATCTCGGTCGGGCGCATCGAAGGCTCGGTGCTGTGGAGCGCGACGCTGTTCGACGTCGAGTTCCGCGATGCCAACAACGTGCTGTTCCTCGAAGTCCCCGAGGTCGATCTCAACTGGCGTCCGATCAAGTTCTTCTTCACCGGTCTCGATGTGCGCCACCTCGTGCTGCACGGGGGCACGCTCTATGCCGCGCCCGAACTGGTGCCGGGCGATCCCGACGCGCCGATCCTTCCCGATTTCGACATCCGCGTGGACCGCTTCGTGGTCGACGACTTGCGCGTGGCCCGCGGCCTGCTCGGCGAGGAACGGCTGATCGACTTCCAGGCCAAGGCCGACGTCCGTGACGGCCGCGTGTTACTCGACGCCGATGGCCAGTTCGGCGGCGGAGATGAGCTCGAGGCGCTGATCGACGCCTATCCTGACGGCGACCGCTTCGACATCGACGTCGATTATCGCGCGCCGGCCGGCGGCTTGCTCGCGACGCTGATGGGCGCCGAAGAGGACGTCCGCGCGCGCATCGTCGGCGATGGCGACTGGGATGCCTGGAACGGTTCGTTCGTGGTGGACCAGGGCGGCGACAACATTGCGGCCCTGCGGCTTTACAACCGCGAGGGGCGCTACAAGGTCGTCGGACAGGCGCGACCCGAGGATTACCTGACCGGGCTTCCCGCCGCGGCGCTCGGCGAGGTCGTTTCGCTGGCGGCGGTGGGCACGCTCGAGAACAGCGTTCTCGACGGCACGCTGGCGGTGCGCGGGCGCGGCGTGAGCCTCGACGGCGAGGGCGCGATCGACCTCGCCAACAACGCGTTCGACAATCTCGATCTCCAGGCCGTGCTGCTCGACAACGAGCTGTTCGGCCCCGGCCTCACGCTCGACGACGCGGTCGCGCGGATTGCGTTGGACGGGCCGTTCCGCGGCCTTACCGCGCCGCTCGAGCTGACGGTCGGCGAGCTCGACGCCGGCGGGACGCGTTTCGTCGGTCTCGTCGAACGCGGCACGGTCACTTACGACGGCACGCGCTGGACGTTGCCTCTCGATGCGACGGTTCAGCGCATCGTCAGCGGCAACTCGCTGATCGATCCGCGTCTCGTCAACGGCACGCTCAACGGAACAGTCGTTCTCGCCGGCGACAATCTCGTCTCCGACGATCTCGCGCTGCGATTCCCCGGGCTGCGCGCCGACCTGACGCTGCGCGGCGACATCGCGCGCGGCGGCTATGCGCTCGCCGGGCCGGTCGAGGCGCGCGGATTGCAGCTCGAGAACCTCGGTTCGATCGATGCCGGCGCGAAGATCCGCTTCATGATCGGCAACAGCGTTCCGTGGCGCCTGGCCGCTAACTTCACCGGCCGAATGCCGCGCGTGACCAACGCCACGCTGGCCAACGTCGCAGGCTCGAACATTCGCTTCAACGGTGCCGTGACCTTGGGGGCGGGCCGGCCGATCGTGTTCGACAACACGCGGCTGACCGCGAGCAAGCTGAGCCTCACGCTCGACGGGCGCGTCGAGGGCGGGCGCACCACGCTGGCCGGGCGCGGGCGGCATGTCGATTACGGCCCGTTCACGGTGGAGGCCGCGCTCGCCGGCGACGGGCCGCGCGCGACGCTCGTGTTCGCCAATCCCTACCCCGCCGCCGGCCTGCGCGATGTGCGCGTGGCCCTGGCACCCACACCCGACGGTTTCCGCATCGAAACCGAGGGCCAATCGACGCTCGGGCCGTTCGACGGGATCGTCAACCTGACCATGCCCGCGGGCGGGCCGACGCGCCTCGGGATAGAGCGGCTCGACATCTGGCGCACGAGCGTGACGGGCGATCTCGTGCTCGGCGACGGCGCGGTGTCCGGCGATCTTCGGCTTGCCGGCGGGGGCGTGAATGGCACGATCGCGCTCGCGCCCCGCAACGGCGGCCAGGGCTTCGATGTCGCGCTCACCGCCAACGACGCGACTTTCCCGGGCGCGACACCGATCGCCATCAACGAAGCGACGATCAACGCCAGCGGGTTCTTCGGGCAGGGCAATTCGACCGTGACCGGCACGATCCGCGCGGCCGGCATCAACTACGGCACATTGTTCATCGGCCGCCTCGCCGCCAACGCGCAAGTCACCAACGGCCGCGGCAGCTTCCAGGCCGCGCTCGCCGGGCGCCGGGGCAGCCGCTTCGCCCTCCAGCTCGCGGGGGACGTGGCGCCCGAGCGGATCGCGGTCGCCGCCAAGGGCGAATACGCCGGCCGCGCGATATCGATGCCGCGCCGCGCGGTCCTGCTGAAAACGCCCGATGGCGGCTGGGCGCTGCAGAAGACGCAGCTCAGCTTCGGCGGCGGCTTCATCATCGGCGAAGGGCGCTTCGGCGGAGACGAGCCCGCGCGGGGCCGGGTCAGCCTGGCGGACATGCCGCTCTCGCTGCTCGACGTGTTCTCGGGCGACGTCGGCCTCGGCGGGACGATCTCGGGCATCGTCGACCTCGGCAGCGGCCCGGGCGGCGTGCCGACCGGCGAAGCGCGCGTGATGATCGACAACCTGACCCGCTCGGGCCTGGTGCTGACCTCGCGCCCGATCGATCTCGCGCTCGTCGCCCGGCTCTCGCCGAGCCAGCTTGCGGCGCGCGCGGTCTTGCAGGACCAGGGCCAGACGCGCGGCCGGCTCCAGGCGCGCATCGCCAACCTGCCGGCTTCGGGCGGCCTGACCGAGCGGCTCTATGCCGGCGACCTGTTCGCCCAGCTCCGCTTCGAAGGCCCCGCCGACGCGCTGTGGCGGCTCTCGGCGATCGAGCTGATCGACGTCACCGGCACACTCCGCGTCGCGGCGGACGTGCGCGGCTCGCTGCTCGATCCGCAAGTGCGCGGCTCGCTTGCGGGCGACGCGCTCAGGGTGCAGAGCGCGCTCACCGGCACCGACTTGCGCCAGGTGCGCGCCCGCGGGACGTTCTCGGGATCGCGGCTCAACCTGACCAGCTTCGCGGGCACCGCGCCCAACGGCGGCACCGTCAGCGGCAGCGGGTTCGTCGACCTCGCGAACATGACCGGTGGGCGCGGCCCGCGCATCGATCTCCGGCTCGCAATGCGCGATGCCGAGGTCATGGACCTCGCGAACATGGGCGCGACCGTCACCGGCCCGATGCGCATCGTCTCGAGCGGCGTGGGCGGGACCATTGCCGGTCGGCTCCACGTCAACGACGCGCGCTGGAGCCTCGGCGGCGCGGCGGGGCCCGAGCAGCTACCCAACATCCGCACGCGCGAGATCAACCTGCCGCCCGACATCGCCCCGCCGGCGGCTGCGGGCGCGCCGTGGCGCTACCTGATCGACGCCAGCGCCCCCGGCGGCGTCGAGGTCGACGGCATGGGGCTCGACAGCGAATGGAGCGCCGACATCCTGCTGCGCGGCACGACCGACAGCCCGCGCATCGGCGGCGAGGCGCGCGTGGTGCCGCGCCAGGGCTTCTACTCGTTCGCCGGGGTGCGCTTCGACATCACCCGCGGCGTGATCGACTTCGACGAGAACGTGCCGCCCGATCCGCGCCTCGACATCCGCGCCGAGACCGACGTGCAGGACCTCTCCGTCACCGTCACCGTGCGCGGCAACGCCAGCCGCCCCGAAATCGCCTTCAGCTCGAACCCCGCGCTGCCCGAGGAAGAGCTGCTTGCGCGCATGTTGTTCGGCGACGGGATCACCAACCTTTCCGCCACCGACGCCCTCCAGCTCGGCGCCGCGGTCGCCTCGCTGCGCGGCGGCGGGGGGATGGACCCGATCAACCGCCTGCGCCAATCGATCGGGCTCGACCGGCTGCGCATCGTTCCGGCCGACCCGGCGCTCGACCGCGGCACCGCGATCGCGCTCGGCAAGAACTTCGGCCGCCGCTTCTACGCCGAGGTCGTCACCGACGGGCG
The DNA here is from genome assembly GCA_023433305.1 of Pseudomonadota bacterium. Taxonomy (GTDB): domain Bacteria; phylum Pseudomonadota; class Alphaproteobacteria; order Sphingomonadales; family Sphingomonadaceae; genus Croceibacterium_A. Next base: position 15,872 of record JAEZCZ010000037.1, read on the forward strand.
CGGCTACAACGCCTCCGAGCTCGAGTTCCGGGTGACGAGCTGGCTGTCGCTGCTGGCCAGCATCAACACGCTGGGGCGCGGCAGCGTCGCCGCCGAATACAGCCGGGACTATTGAGAGAGCCCCGCGCCCTCAGCTCGGCGTGAGCGGAAGGGCGCGGGATTGGCGCGGACGGCGGTCAGGCCGCGGGGGCTGGGGAGGTGTCGCCCTCGGGCAGCTTGCGCAGCACGGCGTCGAGGGGGATCGCGACGCCGTTGCGCGCACGCACCGCGTCGCCGGTCAGGCGGGCGGTCGCGCCGTCTTCCGATGTCACCACGATGGCATTGTCTGCCTCGGTGAAAGTCACCGTCTTGGCACCCATTGTGCGCATCGTCACGGTGCCGTCGTCGTCCTGCTCGATCGCGTTGGCGATGTCGTCGGGGGTCAGGTAGCCGGGGACGATATGGTCGCGCAGGATCGCCACCATCGCCGGCCGCTGCTCCGGGGTGCCCAGCGCCGCGCCGGCTTCGCCCAACGCTTGGAACGCGCTGTCGTTCGGGGCGAGCAGCGTATAGGCCGCCGCCCCGTCGAACACTTGCGCGAGGCCCGCTTCGCCGAGCACGCCCGAGACCGTCGAAAGCCCGTCGGCATCGGCCACCGCGGCCGCCAGCGTCGCCTCCTGCACTTCGGCGGTTTCCTCGCCGCTCTCGGCGCCGTCGCCCGAGCAGGCCTGCAGCAGCAACGTTCCGGCCGCCAGCGCGGCGATGACGGGGGCCCGCGGCCCCACCAGTTTCCTTGCCATGCTCGGCCCCTTTCTAGACGAGAAGTTCGATGACCGAGGCGATCAGGCGGGTCTCCGGATCGACCTGGTAGATGTAGCCGTCGCTATACCGATAGTAGCCGCCCGGCCCGTCGACGTAGCGGTCGCGATAGCCGTAGGGGACGTTGTAGACGTCGTATCCCAGCGGCATCGGCTGGCCGACCGCGAACCGGTCCCCGGTCAGCAGCGCGGCGATCGAGGTGATCGCGGATGTCTCGGGATCGACCCGGTAGACCACGTTGTCGGCATAACGATAGGAATCGTACGGCCCCAGGCCGTAGTAGTCCTCGTAATACCCCGGCAGCGCGACCGGATCGTAGAAGCTCGGCCACGCATTGCCGACCGACAGCGCCCCGCCGAGCAGCGGGACGTAGCCGAGGATGCCGCCCGAAGGCGCATAACGCACCAGGTATCCGTCGTCGTAGAAATAGCGCCCGTCGCCGAGCCGGTTGAGCCCCCAGAAATCGGGGCGGTCGAACAGCCCGAACAGGCCGCGCGTCGAAGTCCGCGCCTGTCCCGGCGGCACGCACGGCGGGTTCTTCTTCGCCAGCCCCGGAGGACAGCCCTCGATCAGGCCGAGCCGGGGGATCGAGGCGATGTCGCGCACCCGCAGCACGTCGCGGTCGCGGTCGCCGCCGCGCCGGTCGATCACGAGGTCTGGGCCGTTGCCGCGATTGCCGTTATCGCCGCGCTGGGCCTGCGCGGCTCGCGCGTTGCCGTTGTTGCCCCGGTTGTCGTTGCCGGCCCGGACGGCCGCGTTGCCGTTGCCGCGATCCGAGTTGCCGCGGTCCGCATTTGCGGAATTCCCGCGATCCGAATTGCCGCGATTGCCGTTCCCGCGATCGGGGTTCATCGCGGCCGCCATCGAGGCGCCGTTGTTGCCGCGATTGCCGCGGTCTGCATTGCCCTGGCCGCGGTTCTGGGCATTGCCGTTGCCGCCGCCCTGGCTGGCGGCCGCGGCCGGCTTGCCGCCGCCCTGGCCGTTGCCTTTGCCTTGTCCCTGGCCCTGCGCGACGGCCGCGCTGCCGATGAGTGCGATGGCCGCCACGGCGGCTGCGATATGTCGCATGGTAGGTACTCCTCTGCGCGCGACAACGGCGCCGCGGGCGGGCGGGTTCCCGTCTTGCGACCCGCGCAGGTAGAGCGCCGCCTCCTCCGCGCGGCGCCGCACCAGCCCCGGCAGGACGCGCCCGGCGGCCTGGGTCCAGCGCCGGAACTCGTGCGCCGCCCCGGTGTGGTCGCCCGCCCGGTGCCGCCGGGTCAGCGTGGCGCGGCCGATCGCCCCGGTGTTGTAGTGGAAGCTCACCAGCGCATCGAATTGCGCTTGGGTGGTCGGCGCCGTGCCGATCGCCGCCGCCACTTCGGCGGCATGTCGGTCGAGGTCCGCGCGCAGCAGCCGGTCCGCCTCGGCCTCATCGATCGTCGTCCCCGGAGTCACCGGTTCGCCGGCGATGCGCGTCGTTCCCCACCCGATGGTCCACGGCGCGCCGCCGGTCCCCGGATCGGGATAGGCGGTGAGCCGGCACCCCTCGAACCGCTTGATCAGCGCCACGCCGTCGTCGCTCACCCGATGCCCAGTCCGATGCCGCGTCTCCGGGGGAGGCTCGCCCGCCCCCAACGCCGCATCGATCGCCCCATCCAGCGCCGCCACCTCCGCGTGTCGAAACCCACGCCCCAGCAAGCGCCGCACCGCATCGAAAATCGTCTTCCTGTCCATGAGAGCCTCGTCGTCAGCGAATCGAAGCTAACCTATTAGGCACAAAATGGGTGAATAGGAAAATGGTTTTTGGTTATGAGCCGAAAAAATCTTCCGAGCGCACCATCACAGGGTCGATGCCCAGACCACACAACCCATCCCACCGTCACATCAGGCGCTCGCAAGCGTCAGGCGTAGGCGCGAACCGGCTCCAGCCCAACGAAAAAGGGGCGCCCGGATCGCTCCGGACGCCCTCTTTTCGCCTGAGGCGCCAGTCCCCCTCCCGCTTGCGGGAGGGGTCAGGGGTGGGCC
>JAEZCZ010000048.1 GCA_023433305.1 Pseudomonadota bacterium
TCGGCTTGCGCCGTGGCCAGCGGGGCGGTGGCGAGAAGCGCGGCAATCAGCACGGCGCGGGTCATTTGAACTTCTCCATGGGTCGAACGGGAGAGCGGAAGCGGTTGCCGAGACCGCGGGTTCTCGATTGCGCGGACGACGCGGGCGCGGCCGCGGAAACCGCAGCGCCCGATACGAAGCGCGTGTCGCGGTGCACCGAGGCGGGCCCGACCCCGCCGCGATCGTTGGCCGCGGAAGGAGCTGCCGTTGCAACGCGGATCTCCCGCGTGGCGGGGGAGGCCGTCACCGCCGGCCTCGCGGACGTGCCGGCCAGTGCCGGTGCCGCCTCGCGGCGCGGAGCCTCGGCCATTGGCTTGTCACCGCGCGAGCTTTCGCCGCCGGCGAGACCGAACACCGTCCAGCCCGCGACCATCGAGCCTGCGACTTTCAGCACCATGACCATGAGGGCGGCATGGACCGCGCCGATCATGAAGAAGGCCATCGCCGCGCGCGCGTCGATGGTGCCCGGCGTCTGGACGAGCGAGCGCAGGACGGGGACGGCGAGCTCGAGCATCAGCGTCCCGCCAAGCACGGCGAAAAGCGGCGTGATCGCCAGCATTACCACGCCCTTGAGCCAGCCTGTGAACAGCCCCCGCGTCGAAGGAAACAGCGCCAGCACGACGAAGACCGGCCCGAGCGCGAGCAGGATCGCCAGCGCGATCTTGCAGGTGGCGAGGAGCCCCACGGTGCCAAGCAGGAGCAGCATCGCGCCGAGCCACATCAGCCCTGGCGGAGAAAAGGCGGTCGTAGCGGCCTCGCCGCCTTGCGATCCGCCCGCTTCGATGAGCGCGGCGAAGACCACATCGATCTTGTCGGCAAAGAGGGTGGTCGCCGAACCGCGCGTACCCATCAGGATCCCGGCGATCTGGTCGGGCGCGCCGATCGCCAGGTTCCAGACCACGCTCTGGTAGGCGATCCAACTGGTGGCGAAGGTCAGCACGAGGCCGACCGTGATCATGCGCGGGGTGAGTGCGGCGACGCCGATCCGGCTGCGCCCGGTGATGAGGGCGAAGGCGAAGAAGGCGACGTAGAGCGTCAGCAGGATCGTCAGCGCGGGAAGGAGCGCGCCGTCGGTGCCGAACAGGCGCCCGAAGGCCGCCTGCGCGGTCGCCCCGGCGGCGCAGTCGACCGCGCGTAAGGACGCGGCAACGCCCGCGCCGACGCCTTCGAGCGCTTGCTGGCAGGCCGCGGCGTTCACTCGGCCGCTTCCCAGGCGGGATAGTCTTCCTCGGCCTCCTCGCGGCTCCCAGGCCAGGCGCGCCCGGTCAGCGCGGGGTACCAGTCGGCGGGCGCGTCACCGACCGCCTCGCGAAGCAGGTCGAGCCGGCGCACCGCGCTCTCGCGTCCCGACAGGATGGTCAACACCTCGGGCGCGCCCGACAAGTCCAGGCGCACCACGACGCTCGCGTCAGGCTGGCGCACCAGGAAGCAGCGGCTGTGCGCGGGCAGGCTGCGGATCAGTGAGAGCTCGTGCGCGGTGAGGCCGAAGCCGTCGCAGTAGTCCTCGGCCTTGGCGCGGGCGTTGGGCATGAAGACCATCGTCGCGGTCTGCTCGACGAGCGCGGTCGCAATGCGGCTGTCGAGCGCGTCGCGCGCCGATTGCGTGGCAAAGCCGACCAGCGCGTTGCGCTTGCGCAGCGTTTTCAGCCAGTCGCGGATGCGCGCGGCGAACACCTCGTCGTCGAGCGCCTTCCAGCCCTCGTCGATCAGGATCATCGTCGGCTGCCCGTCGAGCCGCTCGTCGATGCGGTGGAACAGGTACATCATCGTCGGCGTGCGCAGTCGCGGGCTTTCGAGCAGCGCGGTCATGTCGAAACCGAGCACGCGGGCGGAGAGATCGAGCCAATCCGTGGCGTTATCGAACAGCCAGGCGTGCTCGCCGTCCTCGATCCAGGCGGAGAGGCGGTCGGCGAGGTCGCCCGGCTGCGGGCGGCGCGCGCCCGAGACCAGCTCGCGGAAATGGCGCAGGCGGCGCAGCGAGGGATCGTTGGCATAGGCCGCGTCGACCGCGCCGGCGATCGTCGCGATCTCCTCGGGCCCTTCGGCCTTGAGCAGGACGCCCAGCCAGTCGCGCAGGAACGCGCGGTTGGCGGGACTGTCGGGCAGGGCGAGCGGGTTGAAGCCGGTCGGCTCGCCGGCACGAATGCGGTCGTATCGCCCGCCGATGCCGCGGATGAACAGCTCGGCGCCGCGGTCCTTGTCGAACAGGATCGTGCGAGGGCTGAACTTCTGCGCCTGCGCCGCAAGGAAGTTCATCACCACGGTCTTGCCCGAGCCCGACGGTCCGATGACCGAGAAGTTGCCGAGGTCGCCGTGATGGAAATTGAAGAAGAAGGGCGTCGCACTCGTGGTCTCGAGGAGCGTCACCGCCTCGCCCCAGTGATTGCCTTCGGCCTGGCCAAGCGCGAAGCCGTGGAGCGAGCCGAAGCTGGCCATGTTGGCGGTCGAGATCATCGCGCGGCGGACGAGGTATTGCTCGTTGCCGGGGAACTGGCCCCAGAACGCGGGCTCGAAGTTGGTATCCTCGCGCACCGATATGGCGCCGGTATCGGCTAGCGCGGCGGCGACTTGCGCCGCGGCGTCGTCGAGCCGGGCGAGGTCGCGCTCGCGGACCAGCACGGTCAGGTGGTGGTCGCCGAAGCCGGTCGAGCCGGTGCCGAGGGCATCGCGCGCGGAGAGCATTTCGGCGCGCTCGGCGACGGCTTCCTCGTCGGCCGAGCGCAGGCGGCGCAGCGCGAGGTCCATCCGCTCGCGCGCGGTCTGGCGTTCCTGCGGCGCGAAGCTTTCCGTGACGACCATCTCGAACGGTAGCCGCAGCATGCCGTCGAGCAGGCCGGGGCTGGTGGCGTCGGGATAGTCCTTGAGGCTGAGCATGGCCGCGAAGTCGGGCGCGCCTGCTCCGCGCAGCTCCATCGCGTCGAGCCCGAAGCTGGCACGGCGATAGGGGAGCATGCGGCCGATGTCCGTGTCTTCGTCCGGACGGCGCACCGGGCGCATCTCGCCGTTGTAGAGAGCCGAGAGCAGCTCGAGCAGCTCGTTGTTGGTCTGCCCGCTAGGCCCCCGATAGTCGCCGAGCGACTGCGCGCCATAGGCGCTGAGCGAAGCGGCGAGCGCCTGCATCGCGGCGCGCAAGCTGCGCAGATCCTTGAGGTCGGCTTCGAGCTGGTCGCCGCCGCGCCGCTTGAACAGCTTGCCGGCGCGCTCGGCGAGGCCGGCCTTGCCCCGCGCCGGGCGGCGGACGAGCGTGACGAACTGATCGTTGATGAACAACGAGCCGCCCGAGAGCTTCTCGCGCCAGCGGCGATCTATGTGCGCGGCGAGCGGATCGCCGAACTGCGCCTCGAGCTCGACCGAGACGCGGCGGCGGATGACGTGGTGATAGAGCACGAAGCGCGCGTCGAGGTTCGATCGCAGCATGACCTCGCGCGTGGCGGCATGGGCGTTGAGTGCTTCGGTGTCTTCTGTCTCGAACAGCAGCCCGGGCACGTGCAACGCGCTCATCAGCGAGCCGTCGCGCAAGAGCAGCGCGTGCTCGTCGACGAGCCGTGCGTAAGGCAGGCGGTCGCCAGCGTGCGTTTCCCTGGCGCTCCAGGCGGCGGCTCCCAATTGGAACTTGGGCCACTTGGTACCCATCGACTTGCTCCTCCCGCCCCTCAGGCGGCGTAGCTGTTGCAGCCCCAGCGCTTGAAGTTCTT
>JAEZCZ010000061.1 GCA_023433305.1 Pseudomonadota bacterium
ACAGTTCGCCCGTCTCGGCGTTCTTGGTGAAGAAGATCGGGCAGCAGACGGCGGCGGCCGCAAACTCGGACGCGACTATTTCGGTAAAGCGGCGTGCTTCCGGGGCTACGGAACGTATCGCGAGATCGCGGTGAGCCTCAGGACTTAGAGCTACCAATTCCATCGATGTCTCGCTCCCCTGCCGCCGCGCGACCTCCGGTGCGCCTGGCCGCTGAAGACTGGCAGCTCCCGACCCGAAATCCAACACCGCGCATATTAACTCGGACAAAAAGATATTGATAGCGCTATCACTGGGCGTTATGTCTGAGTAATTGCTGGGGGAGGGCAATTCGGATGTGTTCCGAATCGACTGCCTGATTCCTCATCGAACGGATTGGCCCGACCGCGACGGATCGGGGCTGCGGTTCAAGGGAGTGGAGGCGATCATGGCTTACAGGCGTGCGTTGAGGTGTGGCAGCCCATGGGGCGGTGTGGTCGGCGTTAGTGTCGCCAGTGCCCTTGCGTTGGTCATTTCGGCCCCGGCGGCCGCGCAGGATACCGGAAGTGACGCGGACAATGAATCCGCAGCCGCGGAGGCGACCGACAATACGATTATCGTCACCGGCATCCGTGGTTCGCTGCAACGCAATCTTGATGCCAAGCGCAATGCCCCAGGCGTCGTGGATGTCATTTCGTCGGAAGAAATCGGCAACTTTCCCGACTCGAACGTTGCTGCCTCGCTCCAGCGGCTTCCGGGGGTTTCGATCCAGCGCGATGGCGCTCGCGGCGAAGCGAACGGCGTGACCATTCGCGGCTTCGGCGGCGACTTCAACGAAACACTGGTCGACGGGCGTCGTCTCTCGACCGCGACGGGCGGGCGCTCGATCGACTTCAGCACCGTTGGCTCCGACTTCATCGGCGCTCTGTCGGTGTACAAGACGCCGGATGTCACCGTGGCGGCCAACTCCATCGGTGCGACGATCGACATCTCCTACCCCAAGCCGCTCGACCGCCCGGGCTTCCACGTGGCGGCGAGTGTGTCGGGATCGATGCAGGAAGAGGCCGGCAAGATCGTTCCGACCGGCGGCCTGCTGATCAGCAATACCTTCGCTGACGATCGGTTCGGCATTCTCGCCAACGTGATCTACACGCGGCATGACACTGAAACGAACAACGTCTTCGTGCACGGCTTTCCGGGTGGCTACTACGCGCCGTGCCAGTTGGTCGGCAACGCATCCGCGGCGACCTGTTCGCCCACCAGCAATCCGGAAAGCCCGGCCTGGGCCGATCCGAACAACCGTCAATCGGTCGTCGGCTTCTTCGAACAACAGTATGGCGCGCAGCAGACCTACACGAAGGACGAACGCGTCGATGCACGGTTGGCGCTGCAGTGGCAGCCGACCGACGACCTGCTGATCACGCTCGACGACAATTTCTCCGACCAACGCATCAACGCCGAGACTTTCGGATTCGGTATCTGGTTCAACCAGGGGGCGCTTCGAAATGTCGTCCTCGACGATAACGGCGTTCCGCTCGATTTCACTCAATCGGGCTCGCAGACGGACTTCACCGCGGCCACGGACAGCAACCTTCGCCGCACGAACATGACCGGCCTGAATGTCGAATGGCAGGCTAACGAGAATCTGTCGTTCGAAGCGGACGGAAGCTATTCAAAGAGCTGGCTCAATCCGGACGATCGCGTCAACTCGCTCGGCGCCGATATTGGCTACGGCTTCGCGATCGGCCCGGCGCTCGGCATTTCGATCGACGGCAGCAGCCGCGACACAATTCCCGTCCTGCACAGCTACGGGCCTAACGGCGATGCCTCTCGGTGGACCGACCCTTCGGTCATTGGCTCGCACGTGACGGTCAACATTGCCAACAAGAACACCGACGAAATCATGCAAGGTCGGTTGAGCGGCACCTGGGAACAGGACGATTTGAAGCTGACGTTTGGCGGCAGCTATATCGACGACACCTTTAAGTTCCGCGGCGCGAACACCTTCGCCAACAACTTCTGGCAGGCCTATTCTGGTTACGGACCTGCCTCGGGAACTCCCGGCGGCGTGCCGATCCCGGCCGATCTTTATCGGGGGTTGGTGAGCACGAACAACTTCATCCCCGGCTTCGATGGCGCGCTGCCGCCTGCGCTGATCAACTTCAGCGCGATCGATTACCAAGCGTATCTTTCGGGATTGGGGAATCCCTACGCCACTCCGATTCCAGGCTTCAACTATCCAGATCCGGTCAGAGACCCCAACAATGGGCTCTGGAACTTCCGCGGCACGTTCGATGCTGGGGAGGACGTGGGCACCATTCGCCGGATCAACGAGAAGACCTGGGCGCTATTCTTGTCCGGCCGATTCCAGACCGAGATATCCGGAATGCCGCTGACCTTCACGGCCGGTGTGCGTCAGGAAACCACGCACGTCACCTCGACGGGCATTGGCCGTCTGCCGACGTCCATCACACCCAGCGAAACCGACAAGACGCTTCTGACGGTCAATTTCGGTCCGTCGACCGAAGTTACTGCCAAGAACGACTACAGCCATCTGCTGCCAGCCGTCGACGTGAAGCTCGAGGTCATGCCGGACCTGATCCTGCGCGTCGACGCTTCGCGCACGCTGACGCGCCCGACGCTGAACCTGCTGACGCCGGTGCTGAACATCGGCAGCGGCCAACGGGTCGGAGCCTTGACCGCCAACGGCGGCAATCCGACGCTGAGCCCGTATCTGGCGGAGAACTTCGACGTCGCGGCGGAGTGGTATTACGCTCCGAACTCGTACGCCGCGGTCAACTTCTTCCTGAAGAACGTGTCGAACTTCATCGTTCAGGGCACCCAGCGCCAGACAATCAACGGTGTGATCGATCCTTCGACAGGCCAGCCAGCGCAATTCAGCGTCTCGCAGCGGGTCAACGGACCAGAGGCGACAGTGCGCGGCGTCGAGTTGGCGTTGCAGCATACCTTCGGCGATACCGGCTTCGGCTTTGTCGCAAACGCGACATTCGTCGATACCAACAAGCCATACGACCCGACTGACATCACCCAGAGCGGGTTTGCCGTGACGGGTCTAGCGAACTCGGCGAACTTCGTGGGCTTCTACGATAAGGACGGGATCGAATTCCGGGCCGCGCTCAATTGGCGGGACGAGTATTTGCTCGGCTTCGGTCAGGTCCAGAATACGGGAGCCTTCGGTGCCGAACCGACGTTCGTCAACGAAAGCCTGCAGATCGATCTCAGCGCCAGTTACGACATCTTCGAGAACCTCAGCATCTTCGCCGAGGCACTGAACATCACCAATGAAGTCCAGAGCACCCATGGGCGGTTCGACAACATGCTCCTGGATGTGTTCGCCTACGGCCGACGCTTTACAGCGGGCGCCCGGTATCGTTTCTGAGTCCTCCCACCACTGCCGGGGTTGTCTTCGTGACAACCCCGGACGTTTTCGAGGTTTGAAATGACTCCGGTGAAGTCGATCGTGATCGTCGGGGGCGGCACTGCCGGCTGGCTCACGGCAGGAGTGATCGCCGCAAAGCACCGCGGTCGCGCCAAAAGCGGCTTCACGGTCACCCTGGTCGAGTCCCCCAACGTTCCCATCATCGGAGTGGGCGAAGGGACTTGGCCCACCTTGCGCACGACGCTGGCAAAGATCGGCGTCTCCGAAACCGAATTCTTCCGCGAATGCGGCAGCGCCTTCAAGCAAGGTGCCTATTTCGCCCGGTGGACGACCGGCGAGCCCGACGACGGGTATTATCACCCGCTAATGCTGCCCCAGGCCTTTTCGCGCCTGAACATGGTTCCCCATTGGCTTGCGCGCGCGAACGGGGAGAGCTTCTGCGATGCCGTCAGCCCGCAAGGCCGGATATGCGACAAGGGGCTAGCTCCCAAGACGATAACGACACCGGAGTTCGACGGCCTCGCGAACTATGCCTACCATCTCGATGCCGGAAAGTTCGCCGGCTTCCTGCAGCGGCACTGCACCAAGGAACTCGGCGTTCGTCATGTGCTCGCCGACGTTCGCTCAGTGGAATTGACCGACGACGGCGACATCGCTGCCGTTCTGACCGAGCAGGCAGGGCCCATCGAAGGCGACTTGTTCATCGACTGCACCGGCTTCCGTTCGCTTCTGCTCGGCGGCGCGCTCGAAGTGCCGTTCCAGGAATGCACCGACGTTCTGTTCTGCGACACCGCGCTGGCCGTCCAGGTGCCTCACGAGCGCGAGAACAGCCCTATCGCTTCGCACACCATTTCCACCGCGCAATCGGCCGGTTGGATCTGGGAGATCGGTCTCCCGTCACGGCGCGGAATCGGGCACGTCTACTCGAGCAATCACATTTCCGAGGAGCAGGCCGAACGCGAGCTTCGTGCGTACCTCGGCCCGGCAGGCGCCGACTTGCCTCTGCGCAAGATTCCGATCCGGGCCGGACGCCGCCAAACGTTCTGGAAACGCAATTGCGTCGGTGTCGGATTGGCCGCCGGTTTCCTTGAACCGCTCGAATCCTCGGCGATCGTCCTGATAGAGCTTTCCGCCAAATTCATCGCCGAACAGATGCCGGCATGCCGCGAAGTGATGGACGTCGTCGCCAAGCGCTACAACGCGACGACCGACTATCGCTGGGGACGTATCGTCGATTTCCTCAAGCTGCACTACGTTGCCAGCAAGCGGACGGACACTGATTTCTGGCGCGACAACCGGCGGGCGGAGTCCATTCCGGACCGGTTGCAGGAGCTTCTGCTGCTCTGGAAATACCAACCGCCTTGGTTCCACGATGAGTTCGATCGCGTGGAGGAAGTCTTTCCCCCGGCGAGCTACCAATACGTGCTCTACGGCATGGGCTTCCGAACCGAGGTGGAACCTCAGGCGCTGACTGCCGAGGCTTCGCTCGCCGAACGCGCCATGCGGGAAAACCGTGCCCAGACCGAACGTCTCTGCAACGGCCTTCCGCGTCATCGCGACTTGCTCGACAAGATCCGCGAGCACGGTTTGCAGCCGATCTGAGTACGGGGACCGCGCATTGGAAATCGTGGACGACTGGGCGGGCTCCCATCGTCTCATCGCAGAAAGAGGAAGAGCGAATGCAAAAGGGCCGACTGCGTTCGGGCTGCACGGTCCTCATGTTGCTCTCCAGCTTTGTCTTGGCCGGCGCTGCCTGGTCGGGAGAGCCGCTCCACGCGCAGCCGGCCGGCACAGAGCCGGCAATGCGCCAACAAGCCGACGAACGAGCAGCGGAGATCGTTTCCCGACTGACACTCGAAGAAAAGCTGCCGCAGTTGCTGAACACGGCGCCGGCGATTCCGCGCCTCGATATCCCTGCCTATAACTGGTGGACGGAGTCCCTTCATGGCGCGATGGGCCCGCTCGCCACCACGAACTTCCCGGAACCTATCGGCCTTGCCGCGACATTCGATGCCCCGCTCGTAAAGGACGTCGCAAGCGCGATCAGCAAGGAAGTGCGCGGGCTTCACGCCTTGGCCAGGCAAACCGGGCGCATGGGGCGTATCGGCACTGGTCTCGATACATGGTCACCCAACCTCAACATCTTCCGCGATCCACGCTGGGGCCGGGGCCAGGAAACCTATGGCGAAGATCCATACCTCACAGCGCAACTCGGAGTGGCTTTTGTCGAGGGCATGCAAGGCGATAATCCGGCACTCCCGGACGTGGTCGCGACTCCCAAGCACTTTGCCGTGCACAGCGGTCCGGAATCGACCCGTCATCATGCCAATGTGTACGTCTCCATTCACGACCTGGAGGACACCTATCTTCCCGCCTTCCGCGCCGCCATCGTCGATGGCCGCGCTGGATCCGTGATGTGTGCTTACAACAGGGTGGACGGGCAACCGGCCTGTGCGAGCGATGATCTGCTCGAGGACGTTTTGCGCGACGCGTGGGGGTTCGACGGGTACGTCGTGTCCGACTGCGACGCGGTGCGCGACATCCACACCAACCACCATTATGCGCCCGATCCGGCGACGGCGGTGGCTGCGGCGCTGCGATCGGGGGTGGACCTCGAATGCCACACGGCGACGCTGTCCGACACTGCAGGCCTGGAGGACCGTTACCGGGAAGCATTGGAGCGCGGGCTGATCACCGAGGCCGACGTTGACCGGGCGCTCGTGCGGTTGTTCTCCGCGCGCCTCCGTACGGGAGATTTGCCCGTCATCCGCCCGCTCAGCACCGCAAGCGCATCGCCGGCCGATGTCGGCACGGACGAGCATGGGGCGACCGCGTTGCATGCGGCCGAGGAAAGCCTGGTCCTGCTGAAGAATAACGGAATTCTCCCGCTGTCGGCAGGGGATCTGAGGGTTGCCGTGATCGGTCCATTCGGCGATGCGACACGCGTACTGCGCGGCAACTACTCGGGCACGATATCGGCTCCACCGGTTTCGGTGGTGGAAGGATTGCGGAGGGCAATGCCCGGCGCGACGGTGACCTACGTGCCTTTTGGCGAGAGCTTCACCGATGGCGATCCGGTGCCCGAATCCGCGCTTCAGACTGAGGACGGGCAGCCGGGCCTCATGGCGCGCTATTACAATGCCGTCGGCGAGCCCCCGCGGTTGTTCGGTCCGGGCGAGCTCGAGACGTTCAGGGCGCAGGTCCGATACGAGGAACAACCCACAGTCAGTCGGCGTGAACGGAGCGTCGACGGACGCAGTCTCGATCTCGCTGAAGTGACCGACCACCACCGCGTCGTGTGGTCCGGCTATCTGGTTCCACCGGAGTCGGGTCTCTACCGGCTCGGTCTTTCGGGTTTCCAGACCGGCAGCATGACTTTTGAGGGGCAACCCTTCGTCGATCTCGACGGCGTACCTTGGGGAAGTTTGCCCACACTCAAGACCGTTAACCTAGAAAAAGGGCGACTCTATCCGATTGAAATCGTGGGAGTTTCGGAAACGGGGGGTGCGGGCATTGGATTGGCGTGGAAGCGAGTCAGCGCGGACCCGGTTTCCGCGCTTCGCGAAATGGCCGCCGACGCCGATGTCCTGGTGGCAGTGGTCGGTTTGACTTCCGATCTCGAGGCCGAGGAATCCCCGGTCGAGATTCCGGGCTTCGCGGGGGGCGACAAGACCACGCTCGACATTCCGGCCGATCAGCAGGCGCTGCTCGAGGTGGCAGAGGCGATGAACAAGCCGCTCATCCTAGTCGCCATGAATGGCAGCCCGATCAACCTCGCCTGGGCCAAGGAACACGCCGACGCCATTGTGGAGGCGTGGTATCCCGGCCAAGCAGGCGGTCTGGCGATCGCCAATGTCCTGTCGGGCAAGGTCAATCCCTCAGGCAGGCTGCCGCTGACCTTCTATCGCGGTGTCGACCAACTTCCTCCGTTCGACGATTACCGCATGGAAGGACGAACGTATCGCTATTACGAGGGCGAAACCGTCTACCCCTTCGGCCACGGGCTCAGTTACACCGCGTTCGCTTACGGACCGGTCACCGTCACTCCAGCCTCTGCCGGTGCCGAAGGCGGCATCCGCGTCGAAGCGAGCTTGCGAAATACCGGCGATCGACCTGGCGACGAAGTCGCGCAGCTTTATCTCACGTTCCCGGACCGGCCGGGTGTGCCGAACATCGCGCTTCGCGGGTTCCAGCGGGTTCGGCTCGCGCCGGGCGAGAGCAAGCGGTTGAGCTTCGATCTCTCACCTCGTGATCTCAGCGCCGTGAATCCTGAAGGCGTGCGCATGGTGATGGCCGGTGCGTACACGGTGTATGTCGGTTCCGGCCAACCCGAGACGGGTGCACCCGTGTCCAACGGCACTTTCGAAGTCGCGCGAACGGTCGAGTTACCGCGCTAAAACCCAGAGATCCGGTCCGCTGAGTTGAATGGGCTGTTTGGGTTCCAAGCGTACGGTCCTGCTTCGATCGCCCAGCCTCACCCGGCGTTCGCCCGGAATGCTCGCGGTCAGGGTCGCGTGTTGGAGGATGCCTTCGTCCCAGGCGAGATCGACTTGGCAGGCGCCGCGAACCATGAGGCCCCTAACTCGGCCCGCCGGCCAGGCACGAGGCAGCGCCGGCAGCAACAGGATGTCCTCGCCACGGCTTTGCACAAGCATTTCGGCAATCGCCGCCGTACCTCCGAAATTGCCGTCGATCTGAAAGGGAGGATGCGCGTCGAACATGTTCGGATAGGTTCGACCCGGTCCGAGCAGGAATTGCAGAATGCGATGGGCGTGATCGCCATCCTGGAGACGGGCCCACAAGGCGATCCGCCAAGCGGTTGCCCAGCCGGTCGATTCGTCGCCGCGCATTTCCAGAGACCGACGGGCAGCCTGGGCGAGGGCGGGAGTGTCGTCGAGGTTGATTTGGTGGCTTGGGAATAGGGCATAAAGGTGGGACACGTGACGGTGATCGGGCTCGGGGGCGAGCGCGTCCCAATCTTGCTGCCATTCCTGCAATTGCCCTTGCGCGCCGATCCGGTCAGGCGCGAGACGGGCTCGCGTCGTGAGGACCTGCTCCGCGAACTCCGCGTCAATGCCCAATAGGCTGGCCGCGTGAGCCGTCTGCGCGAAGAGATCGCGCAAGATTTGCTGATCGGCGGCCGGGCCGGCGCAGAGCGATGCTCCCTTCGGATGAGGGTTCTCAGGTGAGATCGAAGGGCTGGTGACCAGGTGGCCAGTCGCCGGATCGGTTTGCAACGTGTCGAGGAAGAAAAGGCTCGCGCCGCGCATTAGCGGATAGACGGACCGCAGGAAATCGAGGTCGCGCGTGTAGTCGTAGAACTCCCACAGGTGCGTGCAGAGCCACGCCCCGCCGGTCGGCCACAAGCCCCATTGGGCGCCGTCGATTGGCGCGGTTGCCCGCCAGAGATCGGTGTTGTGATGCGCCACCCAGCCGCGCGCACCGTACATCTCTCGCGCCGTGCGCGCGCCCGTTATCGCCAGGTCGCGGATCATCTGTACCAGAGGTTCGGCGCACTCGGACAGCGCCGTCACATGCGCCGGCCAATAGTTCATCTCGGTGTTGATATTGATCGTGTATTTCGAACCCCACGGCGGTTCGGTGTGCTCGTTCCAGATGCCTTGCAGGTTGGCCGGTTGACTGCCCGGACGCGAGGACGCGATCAGCAGGTAACGCCCGTAGTTGAAATAGAGCGCTGCCAACGAAGGGTCTGGCGAAACTTGGTTGGCCTGGATCCGTTCGTCGGTGGGGAGCGAGGGATAAGCACCGGATCCGAGGTCGAGATCCACCCGGCGAAAGAGGCGGCGATGGGAGTCGGTCGTGCGGAGGCGAAGCCTTTCGAATCCCAAGGGCACTGCCCCCTCGATTTGACGCAGGGTGATGGCAATGGGATCGCCCGAGACATCGTCAAACCGGCGATAGCTCGTGGCCATCGCGATGAGGATGATCAGCTCGTCCGCGCCTGTTAGGTGTAGCCGATCCGATTCCGCGGTTGTCGTGCCGCCCAGCGAAATGATGCGAGCACGCGCGGCGAAGGTCAGCGCGCCGGGCACGCCATGTGCGCTGCCATTCCGTCCGACAAGCAGCAATTCGTTTTCCGCCGTTTGCAGACTGGCCGCGTGCGGCGTCGTCAGCGCGATGGTACAAGAAATGCTCCCGGCACGATCTGCGGTCAGCCGCACACCGACAACCTGGTCGGGCGATGCAATGACTTCGCGCCGGAATTGTATCCCGCCCGCGTGGAACGTGGTCGAGGCGACGGCCGCGTCGATGTCGAGCTCCCGCCGATAGCTCTCGGGCGCCGCATCTCCCATGTCATGCATCGCGAGAGTAAGGTTGCCGAGGATCTGATAGGGCATCTGGCTGATAGGCATGGCCATGGCACGCTCATCGGCCAGTGTTTGAGCGCCGGCGAACTGCCCTTGTTCGATCATTCGACGAATTTCAGGCAGCGCTGCACGGGCTTGCGGGTTGACCGGGTCGTAAGGGCGGCCGCCCCACAAGGTGTCTTCGTTTAACTGAAGGCGTTCCTCATCCACGCCGCCGAACACCATCGCGCCAATCCGTCCATTTCCCACCGGCAGTGCCTCTTCCCAGGCCGTGGCGGGGCGCTCGTACCAGAGCAGAGTGGTCGGAGATCTTTCAGATGGAAGGGCGCGGCTGGCGGGAGGATGCACCAGGTCGACGGCGGCTACCGCTGCAGTACCCGCCAGGAAAGTGCGGCGAGAAACACGGGTTCCACCGGGTTCCGGTCGTGAAAGCTCGCGGTGGTCCGGCAATCGCTCCATCCTCTTTGGACTCGCACCATCGTGAACGAATGAGCTTCGAAAGTATATGTCAGAGTAAATAGGTGCATGTTGGTTGGTGTGCCCGACGCCAAAGTTGCCGCCCGAGGTGCACAGCGGTTTCCGGTTCACGGACCGAGAGCGAGCGTGAGGGGCCTGCCGCGTCGCTGCGCAAGGACAGTTGGAAGTGGGATGGACGGCGTGTCTATGGGGTTGCAAAGCTCAAAATGTCTGACAAAAACGTCACGAGATAAAAGGGGAGCGAGGATATGAGGGGGCACCTGCTCGGAGTGTTGATGGCCGCGGGAATCGCCGGGAGTCCCGCTTGCGCCGCGGAAGCCCACCGCGAGGCTGCTGGGCAGCTAGCGGACGGCACTGCTGTCGAGGCCATAACCCTATCGAACGCGAGCGGTGTCTCAGCGCGGATCTTGACCTATGGCGCTACGCTGCAGTCGCTTGTGGCGCCGGACCGCAACGGTGTGCCGGCCGACATCACGATCGGCTACGACGACTTGGAGAGCTACGAGCAAAGGCCGAACTATTTCGGCGTGACGGTAGGACGCTATGCGAACCGCATCGCTGGCGCGGGCTTCACCCTCGACGGGAAGCGTTACCAGCTCGCGCAGAACGACGGGACCAACTCGTTGCATGGCGGCACGCAAGGCTTCGACAAACGGAACTGGAAAGTCGAGGCGGTCGAGCGCGGGCCGGTCGCCAGGCTGGTGCTGGTGTTAACGAGCCCGGATGGCGATCAGGGTTATCCGGGCAAATTGGACGTCAAAGTCACCTACACGCTCGACGACGCGGGTGACCTCGGCATAGTGTTCGAGGCGGTGAGCGACGCTCCCACCGTCGTCAACATGACCAATCACGCCCTGTTCAACCTGGCCGGTACGCACGCGACCGAAGATGCGATGCGCCATTGGCTGCTCATCCCGGCAAGCCGCTACACGCCCGTCGATGACAAGCTAATCCCGACCGGCGAACTGCGCCCGGTGGCAGCCACGGTGTTCGATTTTCGCGCCCCGCGTCTAGTCGAGGAGGGATTGCGCGATGGGAGCGATCCGCAAATACGCATAGGTCGCGGTTACGATCACAACTGGGTGCTAGACAAAGGCAGCACGCCGGAGCCGCAACTCGCGGCGCGGCTGGCCCACCCCGAATCGGGGCGAGTGCTCGACGTGCTGACGACCGAGCCCGGAATCCAGTTCTACAGCGGCAATTTCCTCGACGGCACCGTCACCGGGAAGGGCGGCAAGGTCTATCGCATGGGCGACGGTATCGCGCTCGAGCCGCAGAAATTTCCCGACACGCCCAATCAGCCCAAGTTCGGCTCGGCGCTCGTGGTGCCGGGCAAACCTTATCGACACGCCATGATCTACCGCGTGCACACGATGCCCCCACAGGAGGTGAATGAATGATGCGTCTCGCCATGCTGGCCGCAGCGGCTAGCCTTGCCACTCTGCACGCGCCGGTCGCCGCGCAGGATGTGAGCGTTGCCGTGGATGCCGGCGCGGCGGGCCCGCAGATCAACCGCCACATCTTCGGCCAGTTCGCGGAGCATCTCGGTACGGGAATCTATGGCGGCGTTTGGGTCGGCGAGGACTCCGAGATACCGAACGTGCGCGGCATTCGGACGGACGTGGTCGAGGCGCTACGGGCGATCAAGGTGCCGAACGTCCGCTACCCCGGCGGTTGCTTTGCCGACGAGTACCACTGGCGCGACGGGGTTGGGCCCAATCGGCGCTCGACCGTGAACGCGAATTGGGGCGGGGCGATCGAGCCCAACACTTTCGGCACCGACGAGTTCTTCGACTTCATCGACATGATCGATTCGGAGGCGTTCATCTCGGTCAATGTAGGCTCCGGTACAGTCCAGGAAGCAGCGGATTGGGTCGCCTACATGACGGCCGATACGCGCAGCTCGGCTGGGCAGGAGCGGGCCGCCAACGGTCACCAGCAACCGTACGAGATCGCCTTTCTCGGCCTAGGAAACGAGAACTGGGGTTGCGGCGGCAACATGACGCCGGAGCATTATGTCGACCTGATGAAGCGCCACGCGCGCTTCGATCGCAATTACAATCCCGCGCAGGCCGAAGGCAGCGGCAAGGAGATGCGTCGTGTCGCGGTCGGTCCAGACGGGGCGAAGACCGCATATACCGAAACCGTTATGAAAGCCTGGGCCGGGCGCGATTGGACCTGGTCGATCGAGGGGCTCTCGCTGCACAACTACACAGTGCCCGAGTGGCCCCCAGCGCGTCCGAGCGTGGGCTTCGACGAAGGCGATTACGCCCTGATGCTGCAGACAACGCTGAAGATGAACGATCTCCTGCGGACCCATTCGGCGATCATGGACAAGTATGACCCGGAAAAGCAGGTGCCGATCATCGTCGATGAATGGGGTGTCTGGCTTGCGGAGGATCCGGGCACACCTAAAGGCTTCCTCCAGCAGCAGAATTCGCTGCGCGATGCGATTGTCGCGGCGCTCAACTTCAACATCTTTGCGCGGAACGCGGATCGGGTGAGGGGCGCTAACATAGCCCAAATGGTCAATGTGCTTCAGGCGATGATCCTGACCGACGGACCGAAGATGTTGCTGACCCCGACTTACCACATCCACAAGATGTATTTGCCGATGCAGGACGCGACGTTCGTGCCGGTCGAGTTCGACAGCGGTTGGTATTACCACGACGGCATCGCGCTTCCTGGAGTAGACGCGGTGGCGTTCCGCGATACGGCAGGGAAGCTATGGCTCTCGCTTGTGAACCTGGATCCGGCAAAGGCTAAAGATGTGGCTGTGACCCTGTCCGGCGCGCGCGTGTCGCGAGCACAGGGACAGGTCCTGACCGGGCCGAACGTCAATTCGATCAACACGTTCGACGCGCCCCAGACGGTCTTGCCGCGGGCGATCCAGGGCAGGGTCAGCAATGGTCGGGTGACGGTCGACCTGCCGGCGAAGTCCGTGGCAGTCCTCGCGCTGGAGTAGCGATCCTAGACGTTCAGCTCCTCGACTCGTTCGATCGAGCCGAGGAGCAGGGCGTCGTTTGCGAGGCGGAGCGGCGCCACGTCGACATGCGAGCGTTCTTCGCGCACGAGCCGGCCAAAATGGTCGTAGAGCGCGGGGTATTCTTCGTCCTCGCTCGCCTGGACGCCATCGGGAGTGCTCAGCGCGCTGCCGCCTTGCGACAGCTCCAGCGTCCCCTCGTCGGTGTCGACGGTGATTGTCCAGGTCTGCGGCCCCTTCTGGCGGAAATCGAGGTCTAGGCTGACCTCGAGACCGCCTGAATCCTCGAGCTGCACCTGGGCCGCGACAGGGGCCTCGCAGTTGGCCGGATACTGGAGCGCGGAGTGCGTCACGCGCAGCGGGTGCGGCAGAATCTCGGTGGCGATCGAGAGCGCGTTGATGCCCGGGTCGAACACGCCGAAACCGCCGGGGCGCCATATCCAGTGTTGCCCGGGATGCCAGATGTGGACGTCCTCGCGCCAGACGATCGCGACGCTCCGGATCCGCTTCCCGGCGAGCCAGTCGCGCGCGGGTCTGACGCCGGCCGCATAGCGTGAGTGCCAGGCGGTGAACAGCGTCACGCCTGAGGCTGCGGCGCGCTCTTCGAGGTGGGAAATCTCACCGACGGTGGCGGCCGGCGGCTTTTCCAGAAGCACGTGCTTGCCTGCCTCGAGTAGCCGCAGCGCGATGGCCGAACGTACTTGCGGCGGAGTGCAGACAGCCGCGGCATCGAACGCGAGATCGCTTTGGAACAGAGCGTCGAGCGAAGCGAAATGCGGAAGGCCGTCGCGACCCTCCGTTGCCGGATCGACGGAAGCCACGAGCTCGAAGGCGCGGCTCTGAGCGAGCGCGGATATGTGCTGGTCGCAGGCGATCTTGCCCAGGCCAACCAGCACGACGCGGATGGGCCTTTCGTCCCCGCTCATTTCCTTCACAGTGGCACTACTCGCGCCAGCGGTTGCTCGGCGGCCGCGACGAGCGGATTGCGCAGCGGAAGCGTGAACGGGGCAGCCTCGATCTCGAAGACGTCGCCGGCTTGCGTCTCGAAGCCGTCGGCGAAGCTGGCGGTCGCGGTGCCGAAGAAGTGTACGTGGACATCGCCCGGCCGGCGGAACAGGCCATACTTGAAGTGATGATGCTCGAGGTTGGCGATCGTGTGGGACATGTTGTCCTCGCCGGTCAGGAACGGCTTTTCCCAGGCGACGGTGCCACTGCGGCGAATGCGGCTCGTGCCGCGAACGTCCTGCGGCAACTCACCCACGAGGAGTTCGGCACCGAGCGACGCCTGCCGGAGCTTGGAGTGGGCGAGCCACAGATAATTGTGCCGTTCGGTGACGTGGTCGGAGAACTCGTTGGCGAGGCAGAATCCCAACCGGAACGGCGTGCCGTCGGGGCCGATCACGTAAATCCCGGCCAGCTCCGGCTCTTCGCCTCCGTCGCGAGCGAAAGCGGGCCGCAAGAGCGGCTGCTCAGGCCCGACAAGGTGGTCGCCGTTGCCTTTGTAGAACCATTCGGGCTGCTGGCCCGCAGCGCCGTCCGCAGGCTTTCCACCGTCCATCCCTTCGAGGAACATGCGCATGCTATCGGTGAGATTTTCGCCCGACGCGGCCGCCTTATGCATCCGGTCGCGCCCCTCGGCGCTGCCCAAGTGTGTCAGGCCCGTGCCGGTAAGCCAGAGATGCGCAGGATCGGGATGATCGATCGGTGCGAGCAGGCGTCCGGCTGCCAAGTCGGCCTCGATGTCGATCGTATCGCGCCCGCCGCTGGCGCGGGCTTGGTCCGCGAGGGACCGCTTCGCTTCGATCGCTGCGAGGGCGAGCTCGCGGGTACTGTGGCAGCCATCGACGATCCGCCAGGCATCGTCGAGCCACGCGGCGACCTGACGGGTTCCGTCCTCCGCCCGGCGTTGGAGCAATCTCACTTCACAACTCCCTGAATATTGGGGGATCGTTCGCGATTGTCGAACGGGCCAATCGCCTTTCGCCCGATCGCTATTCGGCCGATGGAAGCAGAATCCCTTCGGACGTTTGCTCGACGGTTCGGATCGTACCGTCTGGATTGAAGGACATGCGCTCGACCGCGACCGCGCGGCGGCCGAGGCCGCCTTGCTGGTCACCCACCGTCAGCGTGCCGACATGATAGAAGAGGTACCAGTCGCCTTTGAACTCGGCGATCCCAGGATGGATCGTGAAACTGTTTGCGGCCGAGCCGGTTATCTCGCCCCTACGGGTCCACGGACCTTCGATGCTCGGCGCCGTCGCGTATGAAATGCGCTCGTCGGGACCGAGCTCTCGATCCATCGAGGCGTAGGCGAGATAGTAGAGATCGCCGCGCTTGAAGATCCACGGTCCTTCGACAAAGTCCGGAAGGTCGATGGTCCTGATCGGCCCGTCGAAGCTCACCATGTCGTCGCTCAGCTTTGCCATGTAGCAGTTGGCGTTCCCCCAGATCAGCCAGCTCGTGCCATCGGGTTCGGTCCAGACGGTCGGGTCGATGTCGTCCCAGTGATGCGGTCCCTTGGTATCCTCGTTGCGTACGAGCGCGCTGCCCTTGGCATCCCGGAACGGGCCGAGCGGGTTGTCGGCCACGGCAACGCCGATCGCCTTGCCATGAGAAGTGGCCGGATCGTGCTCCACCGCCGTGTAGAACCAGTAGCGTCCGTTCTTCTGGTGCACCTGGCTCGCCCAGGCATCCTTCTGCACCCAGCTGAAATCCGTGGGTTTCATGATCTCGCCGTGCGCAGTCCAGGTGCGCATGTCCTTGGTCGAATAGGCAAGCCAGCGTGTGATGTTGAACATCTCTTCGCCGCGCGCCTCGTCATGCCCGACGTAAAGATAGAGCGTGTCGCCGACCACCAGCGGTGCCGGATCCGCGGTGAAGCGGTCGCGAATGAGCGGATTCCCGCGATACTCGAAGGTCTCTTGCGCCTGCACCGGGGCAGCCGCGCCGGCCAAGCCAACGAGGCAGGCGGCAAGCATGAAGTGACGCATGGTCGGAAGATTCCCCTGGCAGTGATCTGCCATATTACTCCGACAAAAGTGCCAGTCAAACGGCGTGACCCAGTTGCGCCGCGGACGCCGATCCTGCGCGGCCTTACCATCCGGCGACAAACGCTCTATCGCGAAGGTTGTCAGGGCCCACTCACGAGGGAGCAAGATGTCCAGAGCTGTCAAGTCTGCGCCCGAAAGCGTCGAGGACGTTCTGGCGCCGTCCGCACCCACGGGCCGCGGATCGGGCAGACGGTTGCGCGGCGCCATCGCCCATTACCTCGGCACCGCCATCGTCTCGGGCCGGATCGCGCCTGGTGCCCGCCTGACCGGCGAGGTCGAGAACGCCGAAGCGCTCAATGTCTCGCGCAGCGCCTATCGTGAGGCGGTGCAGGTCCTCACCGCAAAGGGACTGGTGGCGAGTAAGCCGAAGGACGGCACCCGGGTTCTGCCGCGGAGCAACTGGAACCTGCTCGATCCGATGGTCCTGGCCTGGGCCTTCGCGGGTGAGCCGGATCCGCAATTCGTGCGCGACCTGTTCGAGCTGCGCGCGCTGGTCGAGCCGGCCGTCGCGCGCCTGGCGGCGGAACGGCGGGACAAGGACGACATCAAGCAAATGAAGAAAGCGCTGGCGGAAATGCGGCGCCACACGCTGGCGACCGAGGCCGGGCGGGCGGCGGACCGGGAGTTCCACGATGCGCTGCTCCGAGCCGCTCACAACGAGGTCATGATGTCGCTCGCGGCCAGCATCAGCTCCGCGGTGAACTGGACGACCATCTACAAGCAGCGCTCGCGCGCCCTGCCGCGCGATCCCGTGCCCGATCACGTCCGCGTGTTCGATGCGATCGTCGAAGGGGACGCGGACAAGGCGGCGCAGGCGATGCAGGCGCTCGTCGACCTCGCCCACGAGGACACGACCGCGGCGATGGCTGAATAGATTCGGTCAGTCACCCCCTGCGAAGGACAAGTTGCGCCCGAAGAACGGCAGGACATGGTCCTGCATCCGGAAGCCGAGCCGGTTGGTGTGGTCCCCGTCGTAGATCGTGAAGGTGTTCTCGATCCCATAGGTGTTCAGCGCCTCGTGGAGCGCCTTGGGGTCCGTGCCCGGACCATCCTTGTCGCCGATCTCTATCGCAATCGCGCGATACCCACGAAGCCCGGCAACGTACTGATCGAGGAAGGCGAGCGGGGCATTGGCGTGCCATTTCGCCAGGACGTCCGGCCGCAGCTCGCCTTGCTCGTACGGCAAATCTAGGAAGAGCGGGGGCTTGTTGGGATTGGGTGAGAAGGCGGCGGCAACGGCCAGCGGTCCGCGCTGAATCCCTTCGACCTTGTCGAGATCCTCCAGCGTCTTGATCGCTTCGAGCCGCGCCATCGCCTCGGGATTGGGAGCGCCGCCGAAACCGCCCGGAGTCAGCCCGCCCGGGCTCATCACGTAAAGCGCGCCGAACTTCTCGGCGTGCTTGATGCCGATCCGCGTTGCGCCGTAGCCGCCCATCGAATGGCCGACGAGACCGCGGCTCGAAGGGCGAGCGATGGTGCGGTAGTTCGCGTCTATGTGGGCGATCAGGTCCTCGGCGATGAACCTCTCGAAGTCTCCCACGGTCACCCCGCTCGCGTAGAGTGAGCCGAGATGGCGGGTCTTGCTGTCGGGAAACACCACGATCATTTCGGGGGTGCCCTTGGCGAACGCGCCTTCGGCTGTCTGCGGCATGTGGACTTCCCCCATCCACTGCTTCGCGCCGATGAAGTAACCGTGCAGCGCATAAACGACCGGGTAACGGCGTGTGGATTCCTTGTCGTAGCTTGGGGGTAGTACGACGTAGACCTCCCGATCGGCAGGGTTGCCTTCGAGGTTGCCGGCGACGGAAGGCGAGTGGACGGTAATCGCATCCACCCGAACTTTCGCCGCATTGGCGACGACCGGCGGACGCTCGGTCGCGACCTGCGCTGACGCGATCGTCCCCCCCGCTCCCAGCAGGGTCGCTGCCGCCAGGCCCGCAAAGAACTTCGCTTTCATGGCATCTCTCCCGCCGTTTAGTGGTTGTCGCGCGGCAGCCCCTGCGTCTGCGCGATCCGCTGGAAGGTTTCCGAGCCTTCGAGGATCGCGCCGCTGTCCATCTGTCCGATGAGTGCGCGCTGGATTTGTTGCCACGGCGTCTGCGAGGCCGGGAACGCATAGCCGCCAGCCGCTTCGATCTCGGCCCGGCGTTTGGCGAGTTCATCGTCGCTGACGCGCAGCAGGACTTCGCGCTTGCGGAGGTCGAGGCGCAGCCGGTCGCCGGTGCGCACCAGAGCCAGCGCCCCGCCTGCGGCCGCTTCGGGTGACGCGTTGAGGATGGAGGGGCTGGCCGAGGTGCCCGACTGGCGGCCATCGCCGATACACGGCAGCGAATACACCCCCTGCTTGAGCAGGTAGGCCGGAGGGCGCATGTTCACGACTTCCGCCGCGCCGGGATAGCCGACGGGGCCGGCCCCGCGCATGATCAGGATCGTCCGATCGGTAATGCCTAGCGCGGGATCGTCGATGCGCGCGTGATAGTCTTCGGGACCGTCGAATACCGCCACCGGACCTTCGAATGCCTCGGGATCGTCGGGGTCGGAGAGATAGCGCGTGCGGAACTCCGCGCCGATTACGCTGGTCTTCATGATTGCCGCGTCGAACAGGTTGCCGCGCAGCACGATGAAGCCGGCATCCTCGATCAGCGGGCGCTCGATCGGGCGAATAACGTCCTCGTCCTCGATCGGCGTGTCGCGACAATTCTCGCCGATTGTCCTGCCGTTCACCGTCAGGGCGCTTTCGGCGATCAAGCCGGCATCGATCAGCTGTGCCACGACGGCCGGGACGCCGCCGGCGCGATAGAAATCTTCGCCGAGGTATTCGCCTGCGGGCTGCAGGTTCACGAGCAACGGCACCCGGTGGCCATGATCCTGCCAGTCGTCGAGGGTCAGCTCGACGCCAAGGTGGCGGGCGAGGGCGATCAGGTGGATCGGCGCATTGGTTGAGCCGCCGATGGCGGAATTGACCGCAATGGCGTTCAGGAAGCTGTCGCGCGTCATGATATCCGACGGCTTGAGGTCATCAGTGACCAGCTCGACGATGCGCTTTCCGGTCAGATAGGCCGCTTCCTGGCGGTCACGGTAGGGCGCGGGGATCGTCGCGGTGCCGGGCAGCATCATGCCGAGCGCTTCGGCGAGGCTGTTCATCGTCGTGGCAGTCCCCATGGTATTGCAGAAACCGGTCGACGGGGCCGAGCTGGCGACCAGTTTGATGAATCCCTCGTCGTCGATCTGTCCCTGGGCGAGCATCTCGCGCGCCTGCCAGACGATCGTACCTGATCCGGTGCGCTGCCCCTTGTGCCAGCCGTTGAGCATCGGCCCCACCGATAGGGCGATAGCAGGAATATTCACCGTGGCGGCCGCCATCAGGCAGGCGGGCGTAGTCTTGTCGCAGCCAGTGGTCAGGACGACGCCGTCGATGGGATAGCCGTAGAGCAGCTCGACCAGCGCGAGATAGGCGAGGTTGCGGTCGAGGCCCGCCGTCGGGCGTTTGCCGGTCTCCTGGATCGGATGCACCGGGAACTCGAGGGCGATTCCGCCCGCTTCGCGAATACCCTCGCGGATGCGCTCCGCCAGGACGAGGTGGTGGCGGTTGCAGGGCGAAAGGTCGCTCCCGGTCTGCGCGATGCCGATGATCGGCTTGCCACTACGCAATTCGGCAAGCGACAGGCCGAAGTTGAGATAGCGCTCCAGGTAGAGCGCCGTCATGTCGACGTTGGCAGGGTTATCGAACCAGGCGCGGCTGCGAAGCGGCCCGCGACCGCGGGCGTCGTCGCTCATCGAGCGAAACCCTCGGTCGCCATGTTCGCGGTGTCTGATCTTCCCGGAGCGTCGGCTCCCACCATAGTCGTGCCCCTTGCCGACGCCCCCATTGACGCTGCGGATGCAGTCCAATACTCCGACAAGAAAGCACAACGCAAGCGCTGGTCCGGCCAGAGCGAAAATTAGGGGAGTGGGTATGGCGGTGGGACCAACCGGAACGGCGGTGCCTTTGGCGACCAACGGACGCGCGAGCTATCGCCCCGCCCTCGCCTTGCTGGCCAGCCTGTTCTTCATGTGGGGCTTCATTACGGTCATCAACAACACGCTGCTGCCGCACCTGCGCAGCGTGTTTGAGCTGAACTATACGCAGACCACGCTGATCGAGAGCGTGTGGTTCATCGCCTATGCGGTCATGGGCATGCCCTCGGCCTTCCTCATCGAGCGGACGGGCTACAAGAACGCGATCATCATCGGCCTGGCGGTCATGGCGGCGGGGGCGCTGATGATGGTGCCGGCCGCGCGCATCCCGTCGTACGGGGTGACGCTGTTCGCGTTATTCGTGGTGGCGAGCGGTATCACGCTGCTGCAGGTAGCGGCCAACCCTTACGTGGCGGTGATCGGCCCGCCCGAGAGCTCCGAATCGCGGCTGACGCTGGTGCAGGCGTTCAACTCGATGGGTACCTTCTTCGCGCCGTACTTCGGCGGCTACCTGATCCTCAGCCGGACAACCGGGGGCACTTCGCTCGAGGGGACGCAGCTGACCCAGGCGGAACGCATCGCCGACGCGCAGGCGACGCAGCTTCCCTATATCCTCGTCGCGATCGTGCTGGCGGTCATCGCGGTGATCATCTGGCGCTCGCGACTGCCGGCGCTTGGTTCCTCCACGAGCCGCGTATCGCGCGAGGAACGGCGCCAGCACTCGCTGTGGGAGCATCGCAATCTCGTGCTCGGAGTGCCGGCGATCTTCATCTACCTGATCGCCGAGATTGGCGTCGCCAACCTCTTCATCAACTTCGCGATCCTCCCTGACATCGCGGGGATCACCCCGGCCGAGGCAGCCAATTATCTCGTGTTGTTGTGGGGCGGAATGATGGTCGGACGCTTCGCCGGCGCGTACCTCATGAGCCGCTTTCGTGCCGACGTGATCCTGACCGCCTTCGCGGTCTTCGCGCTGGTGGTGATGATCGGCGCGGCGACTTTGCACGGCCCTGTCGCCATGTGGTGCCTGATCCTGGTGGGCCTCGGCCATTCCATCATGTTCCCGGCAATCTTCGCCATGGCGATCAAGGGGCTCGGACCACTTACCGAGGAGGCGTCAGGCCTCCTGATAACGGCCATCGCTGGCGGCGCGCTCGTGATTGTGCAGGGCTGGCTGGCCGACCGGTACGGATTGCAGAACAGTTTTTGGCTGACGGTCGCCTGCGAAGCTTACATCATCTACTACGCGCTATGGGGATCGAAGCCGAACGACAAGTTCGCCACGGTCCCTGCTGGCTAGCTACGGTTGAGGGGGAGGCCGCGATGAGGTTGCGGAAGTCATTGTGTTCGTCCGTACTGGCGCTAGCTGCGCTCGGTTCCGCACTGGTCGGAGCGCAGGCGCAGCAGCCCTCACCGGAGGAAGCGCGCCTCGCCCGGGAAGCGCAGGATCGTGTCCCCAACACACCGGGCGACGGGCCCTATCCCGCCGTCATCGAAACCGATCCCGGCATCCCGGGCCATGTGATCTACCGGCCCGCCGACTTGACGCCCTTCGGTGGAGGCAAGCTGCCGGTCTTGGCGTGGGGTAACGGCGGCTGCGCGGACGACGGCACCGCGCACCGGTTCCACCTCGCGCAGATCGCCTCGTACGGCTACCTCGTTGTCGCAGCGGGCCATTGGCGGAGCGGACCGGGGGCGACAGACGGCCCCGCGCCCCGGCGTGCCCCGTCGGGCGGCGGCCTGCCCCCGGCCGCGACGACCGCAGAGGATGTGAAGGCTGGCCTGGATTGGGCCCTGGCCGAAGCCGCGCGGCCGGGTAGCCCCTATCAAGGCAAGATCGACCGCGCCGCGCTCGCGGTGGCCGGACATTCGTGCGGCGGGCTGCAGGCGATCCAGCTGGCTAGCGATCCACGGATCAAGACCGTGCTCGTGCATAATTCGGGCATCTTCAACGAAGGCGGCAGTCCCATTCCTGGCATGTCCGTGTCGAAGGACATGCTGGGCAACTTCCATACCCCGGTGATCTATATACTGGGTGGGTCAGACGACATCGCCTACGCGAACGGCGTCGACGATTACAACCGCGTCGAGCGCGTTCCCGTCGCGCTGGCGGACCTGCCCGTCGGCCATGGCGGGACGTTCGGGGAGCCGATGGGTGGAGCCGTGGCGCATGTCGCGGTCGACTGGCTCGAATGGCATCTGAAGGGTGACGCAGTCGCGGCGAGAACATTCCTTGGCGAGAATTGCCGCCTTTGCACCGGGACCGACTGGACGCTGCAGCGCAAGGGCTTCTAGCGCGGCCGCGCGCGTCGTCAGATCTGATAGGCCGTTTCGATGGCCGAAAGCATCTCGAAGCCCGCCTGCACGTGCGCGCGCATCGCCTCTTCGGCGGCCGCGGCATCCCGATCCATGACCGCCTTGAGAATTCGGCGGTGATCTTCGTTCGCTGTACGCAGCCGTTCGGCATCGTAGAAACTGTCGAACAGCAGCCGGTGGATCGGGACGTTGAGCCTTTGCAGCAGCTCGCCGATGAGAATGCTGCCCGATCCGTCGACCAGTAGCTGATGCCATTCGGCGTTGAGACGCCCGAAACGCTCGGGGGCGCGGTTCTCGACGCAGAGTTCGAGCTCATCCTGGATTTGCTGCAGCCGTTCGCGCTGTTCGTCGGTCGCCGCGATCGCGAAATCGGCCGCTGTGACACCCTCTAGGGCTGCCCGCGCGCGGTAGATTTGACGCACTTCCTCCAGGCTGGTGCTGCGGACGGAGGCGCCCTTGAACGGCTCGATCTCTACCAGACCTTCGGCGGCCAGTCTCTGGAAGGCTTCGCGGACTTTGAGTCGACTTCCACCCGTTTTGCGGATGATGTCGACCTCCACCAGCCGCTGTTCCGGCGCGAATTGGCCGCGGCGGATCCGGTCGCGAATCCAATCCGCGAGCTCGACGCTCGTCGGTGCGGGACCGGCGTGGAACTGCAGTGACATGGCGATCTCCCCGAAACAGGAAAACGACCGTACGCCAGATTGTCAACAAAGTCGTCAGTGATTTTTTGTTTGATCTGGCGGGCCTGTGGCGATCACACACACTCCCACAAATATAAGACGGAGAGGTCGGTTGTTCGCTAGGTTCGCAGCCCTGCTTGCGCTGTTGCTGCTCGGCCATCCCGCCGCGGCGGAGGAGCGTGCAGCTACGGACCATGTGCGCGAATCCCGATACGTTTCGGTGCACGACGGCACGCGGCTTGCGGTCAACATCTACCGTCCCGCGCAAGCTGGCGAAGCGATTGCTCATCCTCTTCCGGTCATTTTCGCCTTCACCCCGTATCGCGCCCGCTTCAGGGATGAAGATGGCGATGTAACAGAGGCCGCGCTCGACGATCGGCTCGCGCTACGCTCGCTGCTTCGCGCCGGGTATGTCGTGGCGGTCGCGGATATTCGCGGCAAAGGCGCATCCTTCGGAACGCGCCGCGGCTTCCAGGATCGCACCGAAGCCCACGATGGACACGACCTGGTCGAATGGCTCGCACGTCAGCCGTTCTCGACCGGGAAAGTCGGCATGATCGGGTGCTCCTATCTTGGCGGCACGACATTCCATACCGCCAGCGCCACGCCGCCGGCGCTCAAGGCCGTTTTCATCGGCGCCACCGATCTCGACAAATATGCGTTCGTCCGCAACGGCGGGATCACCGCGCAGTTCAACACCAGGCCCGACGAACCGGCCGAAGTGGATCTCGCCAGCATCCCCGTCGATGCCGATCCGAACGGGGAGCTTCTGAAGCAGGCCGTTGCCGAGCACGCCGCCAATACGCCCATGGGACCGTTGTGGTACGGGATGCCTTTCCGCGACAGCGTTTCCCCGCTCACGGGCAATGCATTTTGGGAAGAGGTGGCGGTCTACAACCACCTCGATGCGATCCGCGACGCCGGGATAGCGACCTACTTCTGGGGCAATTGGCGCGACGAGCCGACTGGCCAGGTCATCCTCGGCGCGGCCAACCTCGGTAGCAAGTTCCTCGCGGGGCCCGGCGATCATTGTGTTCCACCGGCCGGGTTCGACTTCGCCGGCGAAGTCGTGCGCTATTTCGACCACCACTTGAAGGGCACCGACAACGGGATCGATCGCGAGCCGCGCGCGACCTACTTCGTCGAGAACGTCGAGGGTGGTCGATACGCGAGGTCTGACGAGCTTCCCGGCATCCAGTCTCGGCCTCTGCCATGGTTTCTTTCGGGGCCGGTTTCGAACAAGACAGGCGGGCTTGGGGCGGCTCCCGGAGAGCAGGGCCGCGACAGCTTCAGGGTCAATTACGACCTGCCTCCTCCCGAATATTTCGCCTTCTGGCCCGGGCCCATGGACGAGCACGGCCTCAGCTACACCAGCGCACCGCTAGCCCGGCCAATGACGCTGATCGGCTTCCCGGTCACGCATCTGACGGTCACCTCGAGCCATCCGGAAGCCGATCTTTTCGTCTATCTCGACCTGATCCAGTCTGACGGAAGCGCTGAGGTCATCTCGTTCGGCCGGCTGAAGCTTTCGCATCGGCAGTTGGCGCAGGCTCCATACGATACCCTCGGGCTGCCTTGGCACTCCGGCCGGTCGTCAGACGCCCTGGATCTCGCTCCCGGCGAAGAGGCCCCGGTCTCGATCGCGATGACGCCGCTGTCGCGCACGATCCCGCAAGGCGCGCGCCTACGCTTCACGGTCGCGGGGGCCGACCCGCGCCAGCGCAACCTCCAAGAAATTCGGCTGACGCCGCCGCCAGAGATCGCGGTGCTGCGCGGTGGGCGCGACCCATCGCGCATCGAGCTTCCGTTGGCTCCGTAACACGTAAGAGGGCGGCTGGCGGGAAGCCGGCCGCGAAGGGGAGAAGAGTGATGAAAGCGAATTCCGGTAGATGCCGTGTTCTGTTGTTGGCGAGCGCCTCGGCGCTGGTCGCCGTGGTTCCACAAGTGGGCCTTGCCCAAGCCGCGCCCGAGCCGGTTCAACAGGACGATGCAGCCAACGCCACCCAAGGCGGCGAGATCGTGGTTACTGGCAGCCGCGTGCGCGGTGCCGCCCCCGTCGGCTCGACCGTCATCTCACTGGGTCGCGACACCATCGAGAACTCGGCCGCGGTCACGACCGACCGGCTGATCAAGGAAATCCCCCAGAACTTCGATCTCGGCGTTTCCGAAAACTCGCGCGCCCAATCGGGCGGCTCGGGCAACATCACTTACGGAAACTCGGTCAACCTCAGGGGCATCGGCCCTTACGCGACGCTCGTGTTGGTGGACGGTCACCGGGTGGTGAACAATAGCCGCTCGACCGATCCGTCGATCATTCCGACACTGGGCGTCGAGCGTGTCGAGGTCGTCGCCGACGGCGCTTCGGCCGTTTACGGCTCGGACGCCGTGGCCGGCGTCGTCAACATCGTCCCGCGGCGCACGCTCGACGGGGTCGAAGCATTCGCCCGCGGCGGCATCGCCGAGCACGGCGATTTCCACGAATGGGCGCTCGGCGCCGCGATCGGCAAGGTGTTCGGACGCGGCCAGGTCATGCTCGCTTACGAACATGTTGAACGCTCCAACCTCAGCGGCGACGACCGCGACTTCTTCGTCAGCGATCAAACCGCGTTCGGGGGCAACGATTACCGCACGACGCGTTGCTCCCCGGGCACTATCCGCGCCGGCGGTGTGACGTACGCCATTCCCGAAGGCGGTGTTACCCAGGCCACCGCGGGCTCACTCGTGGCGGGCACTCGCAACCTGTGCGACGATCTCGTGGGACAGGACCTGTTTCCCGAGCAGAGCTACGATTCGGTCAACGGCACCGGCACTTTCGAGCTGACCGACTGGTTGTCCTTCTTCGCAGACGGATTTTATTCCAAGCGCAAGTTCTATCGTCGCGGGCCCTTCCCGGGCACGAGCCTGACCGTCCCCGAGACCAACGCGTTCTTCGTGCGGCCCGCGGGCTTCACCGGCACGAGCTACAATATCGACTACAGTTTCCGCGACGACATGCCCGCTGGCGACACCGAAGGCTCCGCGGAGAGCTGGCAAATCACGCCGGGCGTCCGGGTGACTTTGCCCTTCGGTTGGCAGCTGGAAGCTCTCGTCGGTCACGGCGAGACCCACGACTTCTCGGGCGCCTATACGGGCATCGGAAATGGCGCTCTCAATGCAGCATTGGCGAGCAGCGACCCGGCGCTCGCCTTCGATCCCTACGGTCTCGGTCGGACGAGCCAGGCCGTGCTCGACGGCATCGCGAACCAGATATTCCTGGCACCGACCGACGGCAAGCTGACCGCCTACGAAGCGCGGGCCAATGGCGGGCTGTTCGATCTGCCGGGCGGCGAAGCGAAGCTGGCCGTCGGCTATGAGCGCCAGGAATTCGAAGTGGACCTCGGTTCTGCGCGCGGTGCGCCAACCACGCCGATCGTGTTTCGCAACTTTGGCCGGAGCGTCGATTCCGTCTATGCCGAGTTGTTCGCCCCATTGCTGGGCCCGGAGAACGACATTCCCGGCCTATACAAGCTGGAGCTCAACGCCGCGGTCCGCCACGATGCTTACAGCGACGTCGGAAAGACCACCAATCCGAAGTTCGGCATCAACTGGTCGCCGATCCGCGAGATCCGCTTCCGCGGAAGCTATGGCACCAGCTTCCGTGCACCGACGATTCCCGAGATCTACGGCAACTCGAACAACCTGTTCGTGCAGAACTACCAGAACCCCGCGGGCGGAGCGCCTCTTCAGGGAGTGGCTCTCTCCGGCCCCAATCTCGACCTCAAGCCCGAAACTGCCACGACCTGGTCGGTCGGCGTGGATTTCGGCCCGATCGATGGTGTGCGCGTCGGCGTAACCTACTGGGACGTTCAGTACGAGAACCAGGTGCTCGCCAATCTGTCCAACCTCGCCATCCTCAACCAAGAAGCGCAGTATGCCGGAACCAACATCATCCTGCGTGGGGCAGCTGCCGCGGCGCGCGTCGCGGAATTGAATGCTGCTGGGGTCGGCTTCGTCGGCGCGCCAGCGCAGCCGATCCAGCTGTTCGTTGACGGACGCAGCCAGAACCTCGGCGTGTCGATCACGCGCGGTGTGGACTTCACGGCCGATTACGAGCTCCCGCTCGGCGAGGGCATCCTCGCCTTCAATGCCAGCGGAACCTACATCACCGACTACCGCGTTGCGGTCACCCCGACGGCGCCATTGCTGCACCGCCGGAACCACATCTTCCAGCCGCTCAAGTTCAAGGCGCGCGCCAGCGTCAGCTGGCTGCAAGGGCCACTTTCGGCGCGGCTCATGGCGACGCACGTCGGCGGGTATGTCAACGATGCCATTAGGCCGAGCGAACAAGTCGCCAGCTATACTCCGGTCGATCTCTCGGTAAGCTGGACGTTCGGGCGGGACGGTTCTTGGAGCCCGTTCGGTTCTGAAGTCACGCTGGGGGCCGAGGTGAGAAACCTGTTCGACACAGATCCGCCGTACGTGAACATCGCGCCGAGCGGTAACGGCAGCGGCGGCTATGACGCGACGGCAGCCAGCCCCGTCGGCAGAATGTTCGCCGCCAGCCTGCGCGTGAAGATCTGAACGCTTCAATGGGTCGCGCCGAGGTTCTCGATATTGCCGTGGCCGGCGATCTGGTGCTCGATGAGCCCGACGCCGGCCATTGGTTGTCGGGGATCGCGCCGGCCCTGAAGCAGGCGGACATTGCCGTCGGACATCTCGAGGTGCCGCACACGCGGCGCGGCCAGGAGCTCGCCGGCGACGTGCCCGCGCCGGGTGCCCCACCTGAAAACCTCGCCGCGCTGGCCGATGCCGGTTTCGGTATGCTGAGCCTTGCCGGCAATCACATGTCTGATTGCGGGCC
Source organism: Pseudomonadota bacterium (assembly GCA_023433305.1). GTDB lineage: Bacteria > Pseudomonadota > Alphaproteobacteria > Sphingomonadales > Sphingomonadaceae > Croceibacterium_A. Next base: position 28,013 of record JAEZCZ010000061.1, read on the forward strand.
GGAGGGTATCGCGGACACCATAGAGGGCCTCGATGCGCTCGGATTGGCGCATGCTGGCGCCGGACCCGACCTGGCCTCCGCGCGTGCGGCTGCATGGTTTCAGGCAGGATCGGCTCGTGTCGCCTTGCTGAGCTACAACTGCGGCGGGCCGGAGGCCGGTTGGGCGGCGCCGGGCCGGGCCGGGGTCGCCTATCTGCGGGTCGCCACCTCGGATGGCTCGCCTGTCGCTCCTGCCGCCCCCCTGGTTTCGGCCGAAGATGAAGCGTTCGCCGTTCTCGCCGAGGATATTGCGGCGGTTCGCGAGCGCGCCGACGTGGTGCTGGTCGCGATGCACAAAGGAATGGTCCACGTGCCGGCACTGCTTGCACCCTACGAGCGGCCGCTTGCCCATGCGGCCATCGAGGCGGGCGCCGATGCGGTGCTCGGGCATCACGCGCATATCGCGAAGGGGATAGAATTTCATCGCGGCCGTCCGATCTTTCACGGCCTCGGTAACGCTTGCGTGGTCACCTCCGCTTTGAGTCCCGATCAGGATCACCCCGCGCGCGCCGCGTGGGCAGAGAAGCGCAAGCGCCTTTTCGGTTTCGAGCCCGATCAGGAATATCGCTTGGCGCCTTTTCACCCCGAGGCGGTAAACGCCTTCATCGGCCGCGTGGTCTGGCAGGACGGGGAGCTTCGCGCGGGCATCCAGCCCGTCCACGTCGAGCCGCCCGGGCGCCCAGTGCTCGCGGAGGGCGAACGCCGGCACGAAATCTGTCGCTATGTCGAGCGCATCACGGTCGCGGGCGGGCTCCCAGCCATTCGGATCGACGAGCAGGGTTGGGTCAGGGAAGCATGAGCCGGCTGCATAGCGTCATGATCTGGACGGGCGGTGCCGCCTTGTTGGCGGCTACCGCGGTGGACACGATCTCCGTGATCGGCCGCCAGGTCGGATATTCGGTGCATGGCGCGATCGAGCTCATCCAGGCGGCCGTGCTGGTCGCCGGCGCGATCGCGCTGATCGCCGCAACCGTCGCGAACAGTCACGCGCGCGTGCGCATTCTGGTCGAGCGGCTCGGGAGCGCCAGGCCTTGGACCGAACGGATCGGCGACGCGCTCTCGGTCGTGTTTTTGGCTGCCCTGCTGGTCGGATCGGCGTGGCTCTCCGCCGATCTCTGGAACAGCCATGAAGTGAGCGAGATCGCGGGCGTGCCGTGGCGCTGGCTACGGCTGTTCGCCAACCTCGCCCTGCTGGCGATGATAGCGATCCTTCTTCGCGATCTGGTGCGGGGACGCGGCCGATGATGGCGACCCCCATGACAGGCCTCGTGGGCGTCGTCATCCTGCTCGCTCTCCTGCTGGCCGGCGTCCGCATCGGCGTTGCGCTCGGTCTCGTCGGCCTGGCCGGCCTGGCGATCGTTCTCGGCCCCGAGGCCGCGGTCATCAAGGGCGGGGTAGTCATCATAGAAACCCTCACTCGCTATGAACTCGGGACCCTTCCGCTGTTCCTGCTCATGGCGCAAATTTTCTTCGCCGCCGATGCGAGCCGGGACCTATTCGACGCCGCCGCGCGCTTCGTAGGTCACCGTCGCGGGGGTCTGGCTTACGCCGCGGTCGGCGGATGCGGTGGTTTCGGAGCGATCAACGGATCGAGCCTCGCCACGGCCGCGACCGTCGGGATGGTGGCGCTCCCCGAAATGCGCAAACGTGGCTATGCCGACACGCTTGCGACCGGCTCGGTCGCTGCCGGCGGGACGCTCGGCCAAATGATCCCGCCTTCGGGCGCACTGATCGTCTATGGCATCATCGCCGAGCAATCGATTGGCACACTGTTCACGGCAGCGATCATTCCTGGCCTCACGCAGATGCTCTTCTACATCCTGGTGATCTGGCTGCTCGTCCGCTGGCGCCCTGATCTCGGGCCGACCAGCGAGCGCGCAAGCTGGCCCGAGCGGTGGCGTTCGCTCGCCCGGATCTGGGACATGCTGCTCCTGATCGTCGTCGTCATCGGCGGAATCGCGTTCGGCTGGATCAGCCCCTCCGAAGCGGCGGCAGTGGGCGCCGCAGGCGCGCTGGCGATCGCCGCGATCCGCCGCCGGCTTGGTTTTGCCATGCTCAAGGAAGCCTTTGCCCGGACACTCGAGACAAGCGGCCTGATCTTCCTGGTCATCATCGGCGCGTTGATATTCTCGGTCTTCGTCAGCGTGACCGGATTGGCAGGCGCCGTGGGAGACCTGATATCCGGCTTCGGCCTTGGACCTTTCGGCACGTTGCTGCTGATAGCTGTCTTCCTGCTGGTGCTCGGTTCCGTTCTCGATGGCCTTGCCCTGATGTTGCTGACCACGCCGATCCTGCTCCCCATCGTCACCGAGGCCGGCATGACGGCGATTTGGTTCGGCATTTTCATCACGCGCGCCATGGAGATTGGTTTTGTGCATCCTCCCCTGGGGATGAACCTTTATGTTATCCAAGGCGTGGCCAAGGACGTGTCGATCCAGCGCATCTTCAAAGGTGTGCTGCCGTTCCTGGCGAGCGACTTCGTCCACTTGCTGCTGCTCCTGCTTTTCCCGGCGCTGGTCCTCTGGCTGCCTGAACTCCTTGGACATTGATGATGATTGCGACCGTCGGTCCCTGCCTTCCTGTCGACCTCCTCGCCGCTTCCGGCCACTTTGCCGGGCCCCTCGCGTGGCGGCTCGACCGGCCGACGCCGCGCGCCGACACGTGGCTCGAAAGCCGCTTCCCTCGCTGGGCACGATCGATCCTGGAGGACTGGGCGGACGGCCGCTACGACGACCACGACGCCGTGGTCTTCAGCCGCGGTGAGGACGTCGCGCAACGGCTCTACTACTACATCTGCGAGTTGCAGCGACGCGGAATCGTCGGAGGGCCACGCGCAGTCATCTTCGACGTGGCCAAGATCCCGCGCGACACGAGCGAAGCCCATACGATCGCCGCGGTCCGCTCGCTCGCCGCCGAGCTAGGCCTCGACGAGACCGCGCTGGCGCAAGGTATCGCGGCGACCAACGAACGGCGCCTGCAGGCAGTGGCCGCCCCGGAGGCACCGACCTGTCTCCTGCCGGGAACCCCGCCACCGCAAGGGCTGTTGCACCAGGCCGTCCAGGACGCCGGGTTCACCCCGATCGGGCACACGCTGTCCGAGAGCTGGGCCGACCCCGGACCGGTAGTCGATGCCGAAGGCGACGCTGCGACGGCGATCGGCCGGCAGGTTCACGCTCGGCGTAACGAGTGGCGCGGTTTCGGCGATGCCGCGCGGCAGACCGTGGAGCTTGCGGCCGCCGTGCACGCGGCTGCGGCGATCCTCTGGTACACCGAAGAGGACGAGGCCGGGATCTGGCAGCTTCCGCACATCCGCGCCGCGTTGGCCGAGGCGGGCGTGCCGACACTTGTGATGACCCGGCGCGACGAGCGCGGAAGCGACGGTGCTCCCGGCGAGATCCAGGCATTCCTGCAAGGACTGAGTTCGTGAAACCGCTCGCCGGACATCGCGTCGCGACGCTTGGCGGGATGGCGGACCGCCCGCTCGCCCGGTTTCTCGCTTCGCTGGGCGCCGAGATCGGCGGCGAGGTGGAGGGCGCGTCCTTCGTCATCGACGACATCGGCCTCGAAGGCCTGACCGATCTGCGATTGGCCGAGGATACGATCCACGTCTCGGTCACCACGTTCGGTTCGGGCGGGCCGCGCAGCGGCTGGCGCGGCGGCGAATTCGTCGCCTCGGCGATGGGCGGGGCGTTGCGCGTGACCGGTGAGCCTGCCCGGCCACCGGTCAAGGAGGCGGGTGACGCCTGCACCTTCCACGCAGACATGGTCGCCGCCACGGGGGCCTTGAGCGCGCACTACGCCCGCGGCACTCACGGCAAGGGCCAGCACGTCGACGTCTCGATCCAGCAGGTCGCGCTCAGCCGCAACTACAACGGCGTGCTCGTCTGGCAGTTCGACCGGCGCAAGCTCAAGCGCGCGGGCGGCGCGCTCGCCTATGGTAAGGCCACGGTGCGCGCCATCTGGCAACTCGCCGACGGATGGTGCTTCCATTCGCTGATGACCGGCCGCTTGGGCGCGCCCGCGAACCAGGCGCTGTCCGACTGGATGGACGAGACCGGCATGGCCAATCCGATGCGTAACACGGACTGGTTGAGCTACAACCGTTCGACCCTGCCCGCCGAAACCCGCGCCGAATGGGAAAGCGCGATCGCGGCGTTCTTCGCTTCCCGGACCAAAGCCGAGATTGCGGTCGAAGGCCGCCGCCGCGGCATCAACGCCTGCGTCGTCAACGAACCCGCGGACGTGCTCGCCGACCCGCACCTGGAGGCGCGCGGCTTCCTCGCCACCCCCTCGGGCCTGCCTGAGCGCTTCGCCGCGATCCGCGAAGGAGCGCCCGCGGCCGCGCCGGCCATCCATGCCGGTGTGCGGCCCGGGCCGCTTTCGGGTGTGAAGGTGCTGGACTTCGCCTGGGCGCTCGTCGGCTCGATCACCACCAAGACGCTTGGCGACCTCGGCGCCGATATCGTCAAGGTCGAGAGCCGCACACGCCCCGATCTCGCGCGGCTCGATGTGCAAGTCTCCGCCTCGCAGCCCGGCAATTTCGACGACAAGCCGTGGTTCGCGCACATGAACACGTCGAAGCGCAGCTTGTCGCTCAATATGAAGGATGCGCGCTCGCGCGAGGTGCTCGATCCGCTCATCGACTGGGCGGACGTCGTGGTCGAAAATTTCTCCCCCGGCACCATGAAGAAGCTCGGGCTCGATTACGATGCGCTCGCCGCGCGCAATCCCGGCATCGTCATGGTTTCGGGCAGCGTGTTCGGGCAGACCGGCCCGCTGGCACAGGAATGGGGCGTCGACGGCACCGGCGGCGCTTTGTCGGGCCGGACCTATCTCACCGGTTACGCCGACGGCAATCCCGTGATCCCCGGCGCCGTGCCCTATGGCGACGTGATCGTGCCCTACGTCATGGCCGCCCATGTCGCCGCGGCGCTGCAGTATCGGCGCGAGACCGGGCGGGGGTGCCACGTCGATGCTTCGATGTACGAGATTTGCGTCCAGCAGATGCGCGAATACCTGGCGGCCGCACGACGCGGGGAGCGGCCGCAGAGGACGGGCAACGCGGATGCCAAGGTCGCGTGGCAGGATGTCCTTCCGGCCGCGGGCGAAGACCGGTGGGTCGCCGTATCGCTCTTCGATGACGCCGACAGGGCTAAGTTCGCCGCTGTCGCCGGCGACGACCCCGCGGGTTGGACCTCGACCCGCGAGGACCATGCCATCGTCGCCGAATTGCAGGCGGCAGGCATCGCCGCCGGCGTCGTGCAGGACGCCGAAGACATGCTCGAGCGCGATCCGCAACTCGCCGCCCGGCAGGCCCTGGTCACGCTCGACCATCCGCTGCTCGGGCCGTTCGGGCACATCGCGACGCCGCTCCGCTTCTCTCGCGATGCGTTCCAGCCGTTCCGTGCGCCGCGAATGGGCGAGCATGTCGACGAGATTGCTCGAACGCTCTGCGGAATGACCCCCGAGCGGATCGCCGAATTCGAGATCGCAGGAGTGTTCCAATGACCGCCGCCCCCGATGCCGTTCGCGCTACCCCGACCGGGCATCGCAGCCGCAAGACGCTTGCGAGCACCGGCGAGGCGACCGCTTACCAGAAGCAGTACGTCGCCGACTTGCGCCGCCGCGTCGTCGACGATGGCGAGCCGTTCGCGATCGTGCAGGCAGACACCCCGCACGAGATATTCCACGCGATGGACATCCCGATCATCACGAACCAGTGGTGGTCCGCCTATATTTCCGCGAAGCAGCTTTCCGGCCGCTATTTCGAGGTGCTTGCCGAGCAGGGCTATCCCGGCAACGGCTGCAAGTACTGCTCGCTCGGTCTGGCCTGCACCCTGGCAAACGATCCGGCGACGGCTCCCTGGGGCGGCTTGCCAAAGCCGACCGTGCTAGTCGCGCGCCTGACCTGCGACTGCATCCAGCACGTCTTCGGCCAGTGGGCCGACGCGCTCGGCAGCGAGTTCTTCCCGCTGGAAGCGCCGGCCTGGCCCAAGAAGGATCCGAGCTGGTTCCTCCATTCGCGAACCGACTGGCGCCAGGTCTACGATCCCGACCGGATCGCGCTTCTCGTCGCCGAGATGCAAGACCTGATCACCCTGCTCGAGAACCGCACGGGGCGGCGCTTCGACGAAGCAAAGTTCCATCATCTGATGGAACGGGTGAACGAACAGGAGAGCTATCTCTGGGAGGCGGCGCAGGCGATTGGCCGCACCCGGCCGTGCCCTGTCTCGATCGCCGAGCAGATGCCGAATACGATGATCCCGCAATGGCACCGCGGCTCCGACTGGGCGGTGGCGCACGCGAAGCGGTTCCGCGACGAGGTGCTGGAGCGCATCGAGCAGGGTCTCGGCGCCTCGAGCCACGAGCGCATCCGGCTGATGTGGATCGGAGCCGGCGTCTGGCACGATCCAGGCTTCTACCAGGCACTCGAGGAACGGCTCGGCGCGGTATTCACCTGGTCGATGTACCTCCCCTTCTCAGGCGCCCAATACATCCGCGAGCCCGACGGCGACCCGATGGATGCGCTCGCCAGCCGTATCTGCTCGATGAACGAGGTGCTTCACCTGCCGCCGTGGATGAACGAATGGATGGTCAGCGAGGCGGCTCGCTGCGGCATCGATGCCGCGGTCCAACTGCTGCCGCCCGACAACCGCCTTTCGCAATCGGGCACCAGGTTGACGGGCCTTTCGCTGGAGGCGGCGGGCGTGCCGGTGCTGACGATCGACGCCGACATGGTCGATGCGCGCAACTGGGACCATGACCGCATGGTAGGCCTCGTGGCCGATTTCCTTCACCAGCGGGGCCTTGCATGAAGCAGCTGGCCGTCCTCCTGGCCCTGTTCCTGGCCGCCTGTGCACGGCCGCTCCCGCAAGGGGTGACCGAGCTCGTCTACGCCAGCCCTTACAGCCCGTCGCACCCCTTCAGCCGGGCCGACATCCGCTGGATGGATTACGTCGAGGAGCAGAGTGGCGGAACGCTGCGCATCCGCCCGGTCTGGTCGGGCGGCCTGTTGTCGTCCGAAATGTCGATGGAGGAACTGCGCCACGCCGTCGCCGACATCGGGCTCATCACCCCGATTTACGTGCGGGGCGGTACGCATCTGATCCGCATGCAATCGGGCTTCTACAGCGGCGTCGACAGCATCGAATCCCAAGTCGCGCTCTATCGCTGCCTCGAACGCAACGTCCCGCAGATCGTCGAGGAATTGCACGGCCTGAAGGTCCTCGCGGTCCAGGGCGGGCTGATCCCCGGTATCGTCACCCGCGACAAGCCGATCCGGACGCTCGACGACATCCGGGGATTGCGTTTGCGCGCCCCGACCGAGCTCTTGCGCGTGCTCGAGCGGATGGGGGCCGACCCGGTGAACATGCCGATGGGCGAAGTCTATTCGGCGATGGCCAAGGGCGTGATCGACGGCGTCGTGGCGCCCCCCGACACGTTCGCCTCGCTCCATTTCGCCGAAATCGCCCGTCACTATGCCTCGCTCGCCGTGCCGCGCGGCGCCTATCCGGCGCGGGCGATGAACCTCGAGACATGGAATGCCCTCAGCGGTGAGCAACAGGCCGTGCTCGAAAGGGGTGTCGCAGTCTGGGAAGCGGCGCTCGCCGACGAAAACCGCGCGGCGGGCGAACGAGGCATTGCCATGGCGCGAGAGGAGGGCGTCCGGTTCGCTGAGATCGCCTCGGCAGAACAGGACCGCTTCGACAGGCTCTATCTCGAAGATGCCCGCAGCAACGCGCGGGCGCTGGAGCGCTTCGGCATCGATGGCCTCGCGACGTTCCGCCTGGCGCGTGACAGCGTTCCCGCGCGGGACAAGATCGTATGCAGGGAGGCCGCATGACCACGTTCACCTCCGCTCTCGCGCTGGCACTCGGTGCGGCGGCAGCCATGGTTCATTCCCATGACGCACAGGCCAGGCAGATCGGCGAACCCGCCGGCAGCGGTCCTTATCCGGCGATCGCCGAATCCCCCGCCAGTGCGCCGGGCTACACCGTCTATCGGCCTGCCGAGCTACCCGCCGAGCCTCTGCCCGTCGTCGTGTGGGGCAATGGCGGTTGCCGCGACAACGGACTGAGCGCCAGCCATTTCCTGCGCGAGATCGCCAGCCATGGTTATCTCGTCATCGCCAACGGCACGGCGCGCGAGGAACGGCCGCCGCGCCAGTCGCTCGAGCCGCCGCCGGAACCCGGCACGCCGCCCCCACCGCCGCCGACGCGCGTGGCGGACGAAACCAGCGTGGCGCAGTACCTGGGTGCCATCGACTGGGCCCAGCGCGCCAATGCGGATGGAGGGCCCCTGTCCGGCCACGTCGATCCCGATCGGGTTGCCGCGATGGGGCACAGTTGCGGGGGCCTCCAGGCCCTGGCGGCGGGTGCCGACCCGCGGGTCGACACCGTCGTCGCTTTCGCGAGCGGCGTCTACATCCGGCCCCGCTCGGGGCTGAGCGGTGTCGGGATCGCGAAAGAGGACCTCGCGCGCCTCCATGGCCCGGTTGCCTACGTGCTGGGCGGACCGGAAGACATCGCCTTCCCGAACGGATCGGACGACTTTGCCCAAATCGACCACGTCCCGGCCATGCTGGCCAATTTGCCGGTCGGCCATGGCGGCACCTTTCAACTGGTCAACGGCGGCGATTGGGCACGGCTCGGCACCGCCTGGCTCGATTGGCAGCTGAAGGGCGATCGTCAGGCCGCCAAATGGTTCGTCGGCGCCGATTGCAGGCTTTGCACCACTTTCGGGTGGACCGTCGAACGCAAGAATTTTCCGGAGTTTCCATGACAAAGCCGCTTGCCGGATACCGCGTGGCCGATTTCAGCCACGTCATGGCAGGACCTTACGCGACCCACCTGCTGTGCCTGATGGGCGCGGAGGTCATCAAGATCGCGCCGCCGGCCGGGGACGCCTTTCGTGCCTATCGCGGCGATCGCCGTTTCGACGGGATGAGCGCGGCGTTCGTCGCCGCGAACGCCGGCAAGAAATCGATCGCGCTCAACCTCAAGGACGACGAGGACCTGGCTATTGCCCGGGCGATCATCGAACGGTCCGACGTGCTGATCGAGAACTTCCGCCCCGGCGTGATCGGTCGGCTCGGTCTGAGCTACGACGATGTCCGCGCCTACAATCCGGACATCGTGTTCTGCTCGATCTCGGGCTACGGCCAGGAAGGGCCCTATCGGGACTGGCCGGCGATCGACAACATCGTCCAGGCGACGAGCGGGATGATGATGCTGGGCGGCGCCGAGGGCGACCCGCCGGTGCGCGTCGGCTTCCCGATCGTCGACACCTTGACCGGCCAGACCGCCGCGATCGCCATTCTTTCCGCCCTGCTGCGCCGAGAGCGTGGCGGCGGGGGATCCTACATCGACGTGTCGATGCTGAACGCGAGCCTAGCTTTCATGACGTCCGCGCTGACGCCGTACCTTCTCGCCGGCGAGGAGCTGCCGCGCATGGGCAACACCGGCTACAGCGGGTTGCCCACCTCGGCGCTGTTCACCACGCGCGATGGGCGGCAGATCTCGCTCGGGGTCGTGCTGCCCAAGCAGTTCGCGGCGCTCGCGCAGTATCTCGGGCGCGAGGATTGGCTGGCGGATCCGCGCTATGTCACCGCCGAGGCGCAGCGGGCCCATTTCCAGGCACTGCATGACGAACTGGCCGTGGAGCTCGGCAAGCAGGATGCCGCGCGGCTCGAAAAAGAGATGAGCGAACGCGGAATTCCTTGCGGGATGGTCCGCCGCGTCGGCGAAGCGGCGGAGCTGATGGGGGAAGGAGGGCTGGAGCGGATTGCCCTCGGGTCGGCCACCGGCGGAGGCAGCCCGGGGATCCCCAATGCCGGCTTCCGCCTGTCTCCGAGCGGTTCGAGCGTCCCGGCAAGGGCGCCGCAGCTCGATGGCGACCGAGCGGACATCCTGGCCTGGCTCGAGGAATCGTCGTCGGACTGATTCGGCGGCGTTCGAGTTGCCGCGAAGGTCGCCGGGCGATACGCAGGGGAATGCGCGTTGCCAGCGGCCAGGGCCAACTTTGCCTTCGTTCTTTCTTGCCTTGATCGCCAGCGCGGCCGCCATGCTCGGCGGGCGCGAAGCGGTGCGGGTGGCGCGCCTGTCCGCGGCGCTCGGGCCGGGCAAGGCGCTGCTGACGGCGTGCTGGGCAGCGTGCGTCGCGGGCTGCGCGCTGTCGGCCTGGCTCGGGTCGGGGCTTGCGGCGCAACTCGCGCCCGACGCCAAGCGCATGCTCGTGGCGATCGCGCTCCTGCTCGCCGGGGCCGAGCTGGCGGTGTTGCGGCCCGCGCGGGCTCCGGTCGAGCCGACGCGATCGTTCGGCGCCATCGTGCTTGTGCTGGCGGCGGCGCAGCTAACCTCGGCGGCGGGATTCCTGGTCCTGGCGCTCGCCGGCGCGATGGCGACACCATGGCTCGTCGCTGCCGGCGGCGCGATCGGGAGCGGCGCGGTGCTTTCGGCGGCCTGGTCGACGGGGCAGGAGTGGGAGCGGCGACTGCCGCTCAAGGCGCTGCGGCTCGGCACGGCCGCGCTTCTTGTCGGTGCCGCCCTCACGGTCGGACTTTCTGCACGGGGACTGCTCGGGTAATCGGTTAAGTCGATTACCGCGACCGACGATCCCAACGAAACCGACGCTTCCCGTGTCCGTTGATGGTGTGAACCATTCGATGAGAAAAGGAGCCGTGACATGGCGGACAAGGGGGACAATTCGAAGAAGGCGCTGATCGCCGCGCTCAATGGCGCGCTCGCCGATCACCTGGCGCTTTACATGAAGACCAAGAATTTCCACTGGCACGTGTCGGGACCGCGCTTCCGCGACCTGCACCTGCTGTTCGACGAGCAGGCCACGGAGATCGTCGGCCTGGTGGACGTGATCGCAGAGCGGGTGCGCAAGAACGATGCGCCCACGCTCACGTCTATCGGCTCGATCAGCGCGACCAGCAACATCGCCGACCAAGACGGCAAGCTCGACGCCGACGCGATGATCAAGGAACTGCGCGACGATAACCGCAAGCTTCTCGATCGCCTCCGCGAAGTGAAGGAAACGTCGGAAGAGGCGGGCGACAACGCCACCAACGGGCTTGTCGACGATTGGATCGACATGGCGGAGCAGCGCGTGTGGTTCCTGTCCGCGACGTTGAAGTAGTCCCATTTCCACGTGACCGGCGCGGCGCGATGGCGCAGGAACGGCGCCATGGCAGACCTTGAGATCATCGACGGAGCCAGCGATCGCGACATCGCCGCATGGCTCCACGCCCGTCTTCGCGATGCGCTGCGTGGAGAAGCGCCGGTCGCCATTACGGTGCCGGGCGGCTCGACGCCGTTTCCGATCCTGGCCGCGCTAGCCGATTATCCACTCGACTGGTCGCGCGTGACCGTATGGCCGGGCGACGACCGGCTGGTGCCCGAGGACCACCCGGCCAGCAACACCGGGCGGATCCGCGCGCTGCTCTCGCCCGTGGGCGCGGAAGTCGTCACGCTGACGACGATGGAGCAGGCACCGCACTTTGCGTTGGCCTGGCTGGGAATGGGGGGTGACGGACATGTCGCCTCGCTGTTTCCGAACACGGACCCCCGGCTCGATGATGAGCGTCGGATTCGCCGGCTGACGCCCGATCCGCTGCCACCCGAGGCGCCGTTCGACCGCATCACCCTGACACTTCCGGCGCTGCTCGATTCCGACGAGCTGCTGTTCGTCGTCCGCGGCGCCGAGAAACGCGCGCTGTTCGAGGCGGCGTCGCGCGGCGAGAACGACCTGCCGATCGCCCGCCTGCTGGGCGCGGCGCGGCAGCCGGTCACATGCTTCACCTGATACCGGCGCCGCTGCACCGGCTGCTCTACCGCATCGCCGACCGGCTGCGCCGCCAATGGTGGAAAGTTCGCCGGCCAATCCGCAACAGCGTGCTGGTGATCGCCTTCGACGCAGCAGGGCGCGTCCTGCTGGTGCGGCATTCCTACGGGCCGCCCGTCTGGGCACTACCGGGAGGCGGCATCGATCGAGGCGAAGATCCGGCCGACGCGGCAGTGCGCGAGTTCGGCGAGGAGCTGGGCTGTCCGCTGTCCGAGGTGCGCGAGATGAGCCACGTGACCGAGCCCGATTCGGGATCGATGGATTCGCTGCACGTGTTCGTCGCTCGCGTGGCGGGGACGCCCAAGGCCGACCAGCGCGAGACCGTGGCGGCGGAGTTCTTCGCACCCGACGCGCTGCCGAGTCCCGCGGATCGGCGGGCCCGCCGCTGGGTCAAGCAGGCGGCCGAACAACTACAGAAGCGATAGCTGCGCCTCGTCGCGCGGACGGTCGTCTTTCTCGCCTTCGAGCGAGCTCAGCGTCAGGCCCATCAGCCGGATCGGAAGCGGCAGCGGGAGCTGCTCGTCGAGCAGCGCGCGCGCCGTGCGGGCGAATTCCACTTTGTCCGTGACGGCATGCGGCAACGAGCGGGCGCGCGTGGTGATCCGGAAATCGGTGTACTTCATCTTCAACGTCACCGTTCGGCCGCGCAACTGCCGCTCCGCGATCTGCGCCCAGACGATGTCGACGATGTTGTCGAGCGCCTCGCGCAAGGCGGTGCCGCTCGACAGATCCTCGAAGAAGGTGCGCTCGCTGCCGAGCGACTTGCGGATGCGGTTGGCGCGAACGGGCCTGAGGTCGATGCCGCGAGCAGCGCGGTAGAGATAATCGGCGAAGCTGCCGAAGTGTTGGCGGAGGAAAACGATGTCCTTCGCGGCGAGGTCGGCTCCGGTCTCGATACCTAGCCGAGCCATCTTCTCGGCGCCACGCGGTCCGACCCCATGGAACCGCCGCACCGGCAGCGCCGATACGAACGCCGCTCCTTCACCCGGGCGGATCACGCAGAGGCCGTCGGGCTTGTTCTGATCGCTCGCCAGCTTGGCCAGGAACTTGTTGTAGCTGACGCCCGCGCTGGCGGTGAGGCGCGTCTCCTCGCGGATGCGCGCGCGGATCACCTCGGCGATGCGCGTGGCCGAGCCGATCCCGCGCAAGTCGTCGGTCACGTCGAGATAGGCCTCGTCGAGGCTCAGCGGCTCGACGTGCGGCGTGTAATGGAGAAAGATCGCGCGGATCTGCTGGCTGACCTCGCGATAGGCGTCGAACCGGCCCTTGCAGAAGATCAGATCGGGGCAGAGCCGCTTGGCGGTGAGCGAGGGCATCGCCGACCGCACCCCGAACTTGCGCGCCTCGTAGCTCGCCGCCGCCACCACGCCGCGCCCGCTCGATCCGCCGACCGCCACCGGCTTGCCGCGCAAGTCCGGATTGTCGCGCTGCTCCACGCTGGCAAAGAAGGCGTCCATGTCGACGTGAATGATCTTGCGCAGGCCCAGCGCGGCTTCCTCATTCTCGTCGAACAGGGCCGCCGGAGTCGTCATGGTTTCAATCTAGACGTTGTGCCGCGCCGCAACAGGGGGCAAGGCGCGCGGTCCCATGAGTACGACGACTTCTTCCACCGACCAACGGAACATAAGCCAGCGCGAGCTGGTGGTGATGCTTGCGCTCTTGATGAGCCTGCAGGCGCTGGCGATCGACGGGATGCTGCCGGCGCTCGACGAGATGGCGCGCGAGCTCGGGGCGGGCGAGGGGAATCGCCGCCAGCTCGTCGTGGCGGCCTATCTCCTCGCCGGCGGGCTCGGCACGCTCATTCCGGGGGCACTGGCGGACCGCTTCGGCCGGCGTCCGGTGCTGCTGTCGTCGATCGCGGCCTATTCGGTCCTGTCGCTGGCCATCGCCTTCGTGCACGATTTCACCTTGCTGCTGGTGTTGCGCGGCATCCAGGGCCTGCTCGCGGCGGGTCTGTTCGTCGTCCCGAGCGCGATCGTGCGCGACAAGTTCGAGGGCGACCAAATGGCGCGGCTGTTCTCGCTGATCAGCGCGGTGTTCATCACCGTCCCGGTGTTCGCGCCGAGCCTGGGGCAGGCGATCCTGCTGTTCGCCGGCTGGCGCTGGATCTTCATCATCCTCGCCGGGCTTGGCGGCCTGGCGGTGCTGTGGACCTGGGCGAGGTTGCCCGAGAGCCTGCATCCCGAATACCGCCAGGACATCCATGTCCCGACGATCCTGCACAACATGCGCGTCGCCTTCTTCCACCGCGCTGCCGTCGGCTACGTGCTCGGCACCTCGCTGCTGATCGGATCGGTGTTCGGCTACGTGAACAGCGCGCAGCAGCTGATCGGCGAGCACTTCCGCGCCGGCGACTGGTTCCCGGTCGTGTTCGGCGGGACGGCGGCGATGATGGTCGTCTCCAACCTCGTCAATTCGCAGATCGTGGAGCGGTTCGGCGCGCGGCGGGTATCGCATGCCGGAGTGCTGATCTTCATCGCGGTGAGCGCGGTGCAGGTCTGGGCGGCCTTCAATCGCGACGGCGACCTGATGTGGTTCCTGCCGCTGATGAGCCTCAACCTGATGTTGCTCGGCTTCCTCGGCGCGAACTTCGGCTCAATCGCGATGCAGCCGTTCTCGCACATCGCCGGTGCCGCCGCGAGCGTGCAGAGCTTCTTCCGCATGTTCGGCGCGGCGGTGGTCGGGCTGGTCATCGGCCAGGCCTACGACGGCACGGCGCGCCCGTTTGCCCTCGCGCTCCTGATCGGCAGCGTGAGCGCGCTCGCGCTGGTGCTGTTCAGCGAGCACGGCAGGCTGTTCCGCCGGCTCAACAAGCCCGGTTCGCCGGGCGTGCCGCAGGTGGACTAGCGTGACCTCCCTCCCGCTTGCGGGAGGGACCGGGGGGATGGGCCAGTCGGCCGCTCGTGCCCACCCCTAACCCCTCCCGCATGCGGGAGGGGGAGTCAGCTCCCGTGATCGATCCGGCGGCGGAAGGTCTCCGGCAGCCATAGCAGGCCGACGACGAGCGTCAGCACCGCCACCCCGATCGGGTACCACAGCCCGGCGTAGATATCGCCGGTAGCCGCGACCATGGCGAAGGCGATCGTCGGCAGGAAGCCGCCGAACCAGCCGTTGCCGATGTGGTACGGCAGGCTCATCGCGGTGTAGCGGATCCGGCTCGGGAACAGCTCGACCAGCAGCGCGGCGATCGGGCCGTAGACCATCGTCACCAGCAGCACGAGCA
>JAEZCZ010000067.1 GCA_023433305.1 Pseudomonadota bacterium
CGTCGGCCTGGAAGTTCTCGAAGGCTTCCGGGGTCATGCCCTGCTCTCGCCACAGCTCGGGATCCATCCCGCCCTGCAAGTGGCAACTGAACCCGGTGATGCGCGGCACGTCGACCACTTCGTCGGAGTCGAGGTCGAAGCGCGAGAACACCGCGCGATAATCACCGCCGTCAGCCGCATAGTAATCCTTGACCCATTGCGGCGACGAGCCCGGCACCCCGGCGATGTTGTCGGTATGGACGAAGTCCTCGGCGCCGAGCGCTTCGCCGTAACGGATCAGCAGGTCCATCGCCTTGGCGACCGCCGGCCCCTGCTCGCCGTCACGCATCGCCTTTTCTTCATCGCTCAGTCGCATGGCCGAGCCTCATTCCTTCGCCGGCACGAGGGCGCCGCCCGTGCTCATGTCGCGCACGTCGTGGCGGAACGTGTCGAGATAGCCGCTCGCGGGGACACGGTAACCGACCCCTTCGCGCGCCGCCAGCTCCGCGGCCGGGACGTCGAGGTCAATGCTGCGGTTGGCGACGCTGATGCGGACAATGTCCCCGTCGCGCACTTTGCCGATCGGCCCGCCAGTCGCCGCCTCGGGGGAGACTTCGGCCACCGTGAGGCCCTTGAGGCACAGACCCGAAAGCTGCCCGTCGGTGACGAACGCGGTCGACTTGGCGAGCCCCGCCGCGTCAAGCGCAAACAGCACCAGCGAGGCGCCGCCGCCCATCGCGGGGCCGCCCTTGAGGCCCTGGTTGCGGCTGACGATCACGTCGCCCGGCTGCACCACGCGGTCCTCGATCGCCTGCATGCATTCCACAGTATCTTCGAACACGCGCGCCGGACCGCTGAACTCCTCGGGGCGAGAACCGTCGCGAATGCCGAGCCGCACCACCGCGGTGTCCGCGAAGCTGCCCTTGAGGATCGCGATCGCCGGGCCGGGACCGATCGGGTCTTCGACCGGCCGGATCACGTCGGGACCGGGAATCTCGTAGTCGGCGAGGTTCTCGCCGAGAGTCTTGCCGGTGCAGGTCAGCGCCGAGGTGTCGATCCGGCCCTCCAGCCGCTTGAGCACCGCGCGTGCGCCGCCTGCATCCTCGAACTGCTCGATCCGCACGTCGCCGGTGGGCCGAACCGCCGAGAGAACCGGCACGTCGGCCATCTCTTCCCACAGGGCGAAGACGTCGAGCCCGTTCTCGGCCTCGATCGCGGTCGCCTGGAGGTGTTTGATCGCGTTGATCGAGCCCGAGACGGCCAGGACCGTGGCGATGGCATTGCGGAACGCGCCTTCAGTCAGGATTTGGCGCGGCTTCAGGTCCTCGCGCACCATTTCAACAATCCGTCGCGCGGCCGCGCGGGCATTGTCCTGCATTTTCGGACTGTTGGCACGGACCGGCGCGTGACCAGGCAGCGCCATGCCGAGCGCCTCGACCACCGAATGCATCGTGTTCGCGGTTGCCATGCCGGCGCAAACACCCGGACCGCGGATCGCGTTTTCGGCCATGTCGGCGACCGGGAACTTGGGTGCCTTGCCGAAGCGCTCACCGATCGAGCCGCCCCACAAGTCCTCGACGTCGACCGGCTCGCCATCGATCTCCCCCGCCGGCTGATAGCCGCCAATCACGAGAATGGTCGGGATGTTGAGCCGCGCCGCCGCCATCAGGTGCCCGGGCGGAGTCTTGTCGCAGCTCGTCAGGCAGATCATCCCGTCGAGCAGCGCAGCCTCGACCTGGACCTCGATGTCGTTGGCGATAATGTCGCGCCCGGCCAGGATGTAGCTGCCTGATTTGGCCGCGCCGGTGATGAAGTCGCTCGGCGCCGCGGTGCGAACTTCGAACGGCACGCCTCCCGCGGCGCGGATCTCGTCCTTCACAATTTTGGCGATGCCGTCGAGATGCGCGTAGCAGATCGCCAGTTCGGAGGAGGAGTTCACCACGGCGATCTTCGGCTTCTCCATGTCCTCCGCGCTGAGGCCGAGCGCCTTCCAGTTAGCGCGGCGGCTCGGCGAATTGGCGCTTAAGCTGCGAAGTGACATCGAGAGACCTTTCTTCGGGATTATGTTCGCGATCGAGAGGTGGGCCCGCCGTCAGGGGGAAATGCAGCTAAACCCACAACGCGGGACGCGGCAATGGGGCGGGCCCGAGGGGCCGGGAGAGACCGGACTGGAATCTCTCCCGGCGGGGGGAAACAAAGCTAGAAGGTGGCGCGGATACCTCCCTTGAACATTCGCCCGACAGGGTTGAACAGCACGTTGTTGCCGCTGCCGTTCGCGCCCGGAAAACGCGGCGGATCCTGGTTGAGCAGATTGTCGATGCCAGCGAACACCTCGATCTCGCGCGCGCCGCCGAACGGCAGCTTGGCCGATCCGAGGATGTCCACGTAGAACCGCGAAGGGAGTGTGTTGGTGTTCACGCTGTTCGGGTCCTCCAGGGAGAAGCCCGGATCACCCGGCTCGATGAAGGTGGGGAAGAAGAACCCCTTGTTGATCCAGCGCACGTGTGTGCTGAAGGCGTAGCGTTCCGCGAAGTCGAAACGCGCCGTGGCGTCGACGGTCCAGTCGGGAATCCCCGGAGGGGTGCCACCCCGCAGGCCGGTCTGACCGGCCCGCTCGGTCGGACCGACCGAGTCGACCGTGATCAGGTCGTTCACGTAGCTTGCGAGGACGTTGAGGCTGAGCGTGTTCACGCCGCCGAGCGGCTGACGGTAGTCGAGCTGGAAGTCGATGCCGCGCGCGATAAGCTGGTTCACGTTCTGCACCGTGTCGGTCACGCTGACGACGTTGTTCGCCCCGTCGCGCACGATCAACGAGCAGCTTAGCGCATCGCCGTCGACGCAGCGGTTGACGATGTTCTGCTGGCCCAGCGTGCTGATCGCGTCGTCTATGCTGATGTCGTAGTAGTCGGCCGAGGCCCGGAACCGACCGAAGAAGCCGCCTGTCGGCTGCAGCACCACACCTACCGTGAAAGTGTCGGCCTTCTCTGGGGCCAGGTTCGGGTTCGAACCGCTGATGATCTCGACGATCACCTGTTGACCACCGTTGCCGGTGTCCGTGAGAATACCGGTACGCGTCGTTACCGGGCCGAACAGCTCGGCGACATTGGGAGCGCGAATGTCGCGCGAGCGCGACACGCGGAAACGGACCGCGTCGATCGGAGACCATACAGCTCCGACCTTCCAGGTCGTGACGTCGACGCTGCTGCTCGGGAAGAACTCGCTCGAGCGGCTGTAATGCGTCTGCCGCACCGCGCCATCGACGCCCAGCTCGCGGGCAAACGGCTGATCGGCCAGGAGCGGCACGGTCACTTCGCCGTAAAACTCGCGCACGTCGATCTTGCCCGAAATCAGCGAGCCGTTCTGGTTGCTGAAGGCGTTGGCCTGCGACAGGGGATCGGTGTCGCCCGAAACCTTGTCGCTGCGGAACTCACCGCCGACCGCGACGCCGACCGGGCCCGCCGGCAGCTCGAACAAGTCGCCCGTCAGGTTGGCTGCAACCACGTGCTGCGTGGTCACGTTGGTCTGGAAGCCTGAGCCGGTGATGTATTCCTTGGCTTCGACGAAGTTCGGTCCGTTGGCGTAGCCGAACGGGTTGAGCGGCACGCACGACGGATCGTCGTTGGTAGTGCTCGCATCGGCATTGATGCGGCAGACAGGCACGCCGCCCACCGACGTCGCGTCGAGCGCGTTGGCGGCGTTGCGGCTAATGATCTTGTTGGTGAAGTCCGAATGGAAGTCGTTCCGTCCGAACTGATAATAGGCATCGACCTGCCAGTTGCTGTCGATGTCATACGTAGCTGAACCGACCACGCGCACAACGTCGTTCTCGACAACAACCAGGCCGGGACCGATGTCGTCGAAGCCCTTGCCCAGCGTGAAGCTGGTCAGGCCACTCGTGGCCAGGATCGTCGGGATGTCGAGCGTCGGATCGGCCGAGCGCGGCAGAAACGGATTGTCATCCCTGATCACGATCGCGGTGTCGCGATGGCCGGGGCTGCGGTGCCGGCCCTCGCCGTGACCGTAAGTGACGCCGAGTTCGAGCGTGAGGTCGCTGGTCGCATCCCACGTCAGGTAGCCCATCGTGGCCCAGCGTTCGGTCGGCGAGACGATCGGGAAATCGAAGTAGATGTTCTTGCCGCGCGGCGAGTCCCTCTCGCCGCCCGCCTGCCAGATCGGATTGACAAGGTAGCCAAACTGGTAGCGGCGCGGCGTTCCGTCGGCATCGAAGGTAATGCCGTCGATGGGACGGAGCACCGGCACGTCGACGCCAGTATAGGCACTGCGCGGCGGGGTGGTCACACCGTTGAACGACGCGCTCCACGTGTAGGCATCCGGCACGATGCTGGTCGCGGGGATCGTCGGTACCTGCCCGGGCCGCAGCGGGTTGCGGCCGACGTTGATGAGGCCGTCACGGCACCAGTCGCGCTCTTCGCAGCCCGAGATTCCGTCGCTCTTTTCCCATTCACCGCCGAGGATCAGGTGGACATTGGAGCCTACGTCCCAGCCGCCGGCGAGGCCGACCTGGCGGGTGAAGTTGTCGCCCTCGTTCGAGATGCCCGCCTGCGCGTTGACCTTGTAGCCGGTCAAGGTCTTGTCGATCAGCAGGTTTGCCACGCCCGAGACCGCGTCGGACCCGTACACCGCCGAGGCACCGCCGGTGACGACCTCGGCCCGAGACAGCAGGATCGAGGGGATCATGTTGGTGTCGACCGTGCTTTGCGTGGTCGAGGGGACGAAACGCTTCCCGTCCACAAGGGTGAGCGTGCGGACCGCGCCGAGCCCTCGCAAGTCGAGGATGCGGCCGCCGACATAGCCGGCCTCGGGAATGAGCCCACCGGTTGCGGGGGTCTGGGTGGGACGGAAAACCGGCAACTCGTTGAGCGCATCGCCGAGGTTGCTTGCGCCGCGTTCCTCAAGGCGCTCGGCACCGAGAATGGAAACCGGAGTGGGACGGTCGAATTCCGAACGGATGCGCGATCCCGTGACCACGATTGTCTCGTCACCCCGGCTGTCTGCCGCTCCAGCGGCAACATCCTCGGCCTGCGCTCCTGTGCTTGCGTCTTGCGCACTCGCCGTGCCGAAGCTCGTCGCACAGCTCGCGGCGGCCAGCGCCCAGATCGATACACGCGTATAAGTATGGGTCTTCATGACCTGCTCTCCCCACGGATCGTCTTATTTTCGATCTCGCTTGGCAGGGTAGGCCAATCGCCATATGTCGAGAATGTAGCTTAATGCGATGCCAGTATTCTCGAATCGAGAACGATGGATAACTTACTGAACGTCCGCACGTTTCTGGCTGCCGCTCGCCTCGGCAGCTTCGCGGCCGCCGCGCGTTCGTTGTCGGTTTCGCCCTCGGTCGTCTCCAAACGGATCAACCAGCTCGAGCACGAGTTCCGAGTCACCCTGTTCCGCCGCTCGACGCGCGATTTGCGGCTGACCGAGGACGGTAACCGACTGCTGCCCCGGTGCATGAAGCTGATCTCGGGCTACGACGAAATGCGCGATGTCGCATCGCACGAGCAGATCAGTGGGCTGCTGCGCGTCGATGCGCCAGGTTCGGTGACGGCGATGATCCTCGGCCCGATATTCTGTGAGTTCCTCGCCGAAAACCCGGCCATCGAACTCGATCTGCGGCTGACCGATCGACTCGACAACCCTCTCGGACGGAGCTGCGACCTCACGATCGGGACGCGCCCCTCGACCTATGAGGACATCCGCGACTACCCGCTGATGCCCTACCCCTGCGCCGCCTATGCCAGCACCGCCTACGTCGAGCGGCACGGCAATCCGGCACATCCGCGCGACCTCGTCGCGCACCGCAGCCTGGTCTCATTGCTCCACGGCAAGACCTGGCACTTCTACGGCGATGAAGGCGATTTCGCGGTGACCGTAAAGCCGCGGCTCGCGGTCAACGACACGATCGTCCTGCGCGAGGCGGTGCGGCAGGGCCTAGGCATCGCGGTTCTGCCGTCGTTCCTTGTGGAGGACGGCCTCGCAGCGGGCGCGATCACCACAGTCCTCGGATCGTTCCGCCCGCCGCCGATGTGGATCAAGGCGCAGGTTTCCACGCAAAAGGCAGCCAAGCCGAGCGTCAACGCCCTGCTCGAGTTCCTTCGGCATCGTCTCGAAAACTCCCACCCGACCGACGAGAGTCGCCTGCTAAAGGTCCAGGCGGTGTCGTGACGGCGCCTCGCGGTCGAAGCGCCGTCACGCAAGAGCTTTAGTTGCCGCTTCGCGTCGGCGGGGCGCCTTGTGGAGCGCCATCAGGTGCGCCCGGAGGTGGAGCCACGGCTGGATCCCGGTCGAAGATGCGCGCCCATTGCGCACGGTCGTCGGGCGCGTTCGGGTCTACCAAGCCCGCGGCAATGTCACGGCGCTTGGCGCGCGATGCGGTGATATAGTCGCGCGGCATTCGGTTGCCTTCGTGGCAAGCGTATTCGAAGAATTCGTAGTCGTTGTCGCGAATCCACTCGACGCGCGTGGTCCACGGTGCGGTAAAGACCTCGGGATCGGTGTAGGTCAACTCATGCATCAGGCTGTTCGGTCCTGTCATCGTCAGCCGCTCGACTGTCTTCGCCTGAGTGCTGGTCGGGATTGTGTTGAACGGCGGCACAGCCTGGGTGGCAATATTTAGCACCGACCCATTCCGCGCGTAGTGGTTGTCCGACACGCTGTCGCCGCTCTTGATGTTCGTGGTCTCGATGACGAGCGTGTTGCCTTCCCACCAACCGATACTGTTTCCGAGCCAGGCTTCGACCGGGGCGGGCCAGTGGTTGAGGCCGGACGCCCCCCTCAACGGGATGACCCGGTTGCCGAGCATCTCGAGGTGGATCACCACGTATCCGGGCGCCTGGAACACCCGAATTCCGTTGTTGTAGCGAAACGGGTACATCGAGGCGGGGAAGCCACGGCTAACGCACCGATCCCAGGAGTCGAAGTCGGATACCCAGTCGTACTCGATGCCCGGCACCCAACCAGAGCGGCCCGCTTCGTGCAGGGCTTTTCCTTGCGGGGTAAACGCCGGAAGTTGCCCGTCGGCCGGGCTGACCAGCATCGACGTCCGCCAAGCGAACGGCGAGGTCTTCACCCAGTCGGCTAGACCTTGTGTCCCCGAGGTGCCGATGCCGCGGTCGGAGGCTGCCGCGAAGTTGCCATCGGACCGTTCGGCCGCCGCGATCCGGCGCGCGTGCTCTTCCTCGGTCTGCCAAAAACGGTCGCCATATTCAGTCGGCCGCTGGAACAGGATGCGCGTGTTGTTGAGATATTCGATCTGGTAGCTGTTGCTGATGTCCGGATCGCCCCAGGCGGTCTTGGGCGGTTGGTAATCGGTTGGCACCGGCGGCAGTACAGTGGGATCTGCGGGTCGTTGTTGCGCGGCAACGCTGCTCGCCCCGAAGGCGAGCGCGGCGGCGCAGGCGATCGCCGAAGCCGCGGTGGTGATCCGCGACGCGAAACTTGGATGTCTCATGAAATCTCCCTCTCTCAACCCGTTTTTCCGAGTTTCTATGACTTTGTCCGGGATGTGGCCAGCGCTTTCGGGGAAGAAGACAGGGAAGGCCAATCGCACTCTTTCCCTTCTCCTATGATAGCGTTACCAAAGGGCATGGACGAGTAGCCGGGACAGGCTGCAGTCAGAGGAGAGGTCATGCCGAATCGCCTACGTTTCACCGTCGCCGTCATCGCTCTCGCGGCTGCATCCGTAGCTCCCGCGCTCGCCCAGGACGGCGTCGCCAATCCCTCGATCTGGCCGCAATACGAATATCCGGTGCCGCAGATCGCGGCAGACGAAGCGAAGATTGCCGACCTTATCTCGCGCATGACGATCGAGGAGAAGATCGGCCAACTGGTGCAAGGCGACTTGTGCTGCGTCACGCCCGAAGACGTGAAGCGCTACAACCTCGGCTCTGTGCTCAACGGAGGCAACAGCGGCCCCTACGGCCAGGACCTTGCCCCAGCGTCCGACTGGCTCAAGCTGGCCGACGAGTTCTACGCCGCTTCGGTCGACACGTCGGACGGCGGCGTCGGCATCCCGGTCGTCTGGGGCACCGATGCGGTTCACGGCCACTCGAACATCATCGGCGCCACGCTCTTCCCACACAACATCGGTCTGGGTGCGATGCACGACCCCGAGCTGATCGAAAAGATCGGCGCGGCGACGGCGAAGGAAATCCGCGTCACCGGCCAGGAATGGACCTTCGCGCCCACCGTCGCGGTGCCGCAAGACTTCCGCTGGGGCCGCGCCTACGAAGGCTACTCGTCCGACCCGCAGCTCGTTGCCTCTTATGTCGGCGCGATGGTGCGCGGCCTCCAAGGTCCGCCCGACGACCAGCGCATTCTCCAGCGCGGCAAGGTCATCGCCTCGACCAAACACTATCTCGCCGACGGCGGCACTGAAAACGGCGTCGACCAGGGCGACGCCAAGATCTCCGAAGAGGAACTGCGCGACATCCACGGCGCGCCTTACGGCCCGGCGATGGAAGAAGGCGTCGCCACGGTCATGGCCAGCTTCTCGAGCTGGCAGGGCGTGAAGATGACCGCCAACGAGAGCCTGCTCACTGGCGTGCTCAAGGAGCGGATGGATTTCGGTGGTTTCCTCGTCTCCGACTGGAACGCGCACGGCCAGGTCGAAGGCTGCACCAACGAATCCTGCCCGCAGGCGCTGCTCGCGGGGCTCGACATGTACATGGCGCCCGACACCTGGAAGCCGATCTACGAAGACCTACTAGCCCGCACCAAGGCGGGCGAGCTGCCGATGGCCCGCATCGACGACGCCGTCGCCCGCATCCTGCGCGTCAAGCTGCGCCTCGGCCTGTTCGAAGCCGGCAAGCCGTCGGAACGCGCAATGTCGGGCGAATGGGGGCTGCTCGGCTCGCCAGAACACCGCGAGCTGGCCCGAGAAGCGGTGCGCAAGTCGCTCGTCCTGCTCAAGAACCAGGGCGTGCTGCCGCTGAAGCCGGGCGGCCGCCTGCTCGTCGCCGGCGACGGCGCCGATGACATCGCGCGCCAGTCGGGTGGCTGGACGCTCACCTGGCAAGGCACCGGGGTCGACAACAGCCACTTCCCCGGCGCGACCTCGTTGTGGGGCGGCTTGCAGGAAGCGGTCACCAGCGCCGGCGGCCTCGCCGAACTGTCGCCCGACGGCAGCTTCACCGCCAAGCCCGACGCCGCCGTGGTGATTTTCGGCGAAAAGCCGTACGCCGAGTTCCAGGGCGACCGCGCCTCGCTTCAGCTCGATCCGGAACTCGCCGCGCCTTACGAGACGATGCGCAAGCTCAAGGAGCAGGGCATCCCGGTCGTCGCAGTGATGATCACCGGCCGCCCGCTCTACGTAAACCCCGCGCTCAACGCCGCCGATGCGTTCGTCGTCGCCTGGCTGCCGGGCTCCGAAGGCGCAGGTCTGGCGGACGTGATTGTCGGCGATGCCGAGGGCAAGCCGCGCTTCGATTTTACCGGCAAGCTCCCCACCGCCTGGCCGCGTACCGCCGACATCACCGACGGCGAGCTCTACCCGTTCGGCCACGGCCTCAGCTACGCGACCCCGGCCTCAGCCTGGACACCGCTTCCCGAAGACGCCGGTGTCGCCGCGGCCGGAGACGCGCGCACCTTCTTCGCCGCGGGCGTTCCCGCCTCGAGCTGGTCGCTGCACATCGCCGATCCAAGCGAATCCGGCAGCCAGACCCGCCTCACGACCTACCCCGCCGAAGCGCTCGGCGGCCGCGCGCGGATGAGCGTCGCCGAAGGCCTAGTCCAGGAAGGCGCACGTCGATTCCAGATCGATGGCGGCGACGCGGTCCTCTCGCTCAGCACCTTCGAGCCGATCGACATCAACCGTGAGACCAACGGCGACGTCATGCTGCTCGTGACTGCCAAGGTCTTGCGTGCCCCCGAACAGGCTGCCTTCGCCATGGCGCACGAGGGTTCTTCGGCGCAGCTCGTCGGCGTGACACTCCCGCAAAACGAGAACTTCGTCCGCTACGGAGTCTCGCTCAAGTGCTTCCGCGACAAGGGCGTCGACATGACCAAGGTCGGCACCCCGTTCGTCCTCGCCACCAAGGGCCCCACCGACATCGCCCTCGCCGAAG
>JAEZCZ010000114.1 GCA_023433305.1 Pseudomonadota bacterium
CCCGCCGGATTGCGGTTCCAAGCTTGCGAAGGTCTCGCTCAAGTTGGCGCCGCTCGGCGTCCTCCTCGCGCAGCTTGCGGCGCGTTCGCGTTGCCAACTCGCGGCTGTCGATCTCGCAACCGAGTTCCTCGCGCAAGCGCTCCCGAATTTGATCCCCCCGGCGCAGCCGCGCGGCCCGCGCGTCGGCAAGGGTACGAGCGATCGTGAGCTCGCTCGCTTTCCGGCCATCAAGTATCCATTCGACCTTGGCCATTTACTCATCTTTTGTCGAAAGAGTTGTGGGCTGCAACATTCGCCGATCTGGGTGAATACGTTATCGCGCGCCCACAACTCTTACCTTACTCTCGACCAAGAGGGGGCCCTTTCGGGCCCTCTCTCTTTATCTAGATCGTCGTGGCTTCATCTTACGGTTGCGCGGTCGCAACCACGCTGGGTTGCTATCGACGCTCGGCGCTCAGCTGCTTCAGTGCGTTGCCCACGGCAATGACTAGTGCTTTGAGAGGGATCTCGCCGGCAGTCGCGTCAAGATCGATCCTGACGCTGCCGTGCTTGCCGCTGCGAGCTACGCCCAAGCGGGCCTCGCCGTGAACGACAAGACTTTCCACAGCGATGTCGGTGGGGGCGACGGCCACCTTGAGCGCCTTGAAAATCGCCGCGGCATGGGCAGGACCCTTCGCGTCCAGATCGGCAATCGTCTCTTCGAGCGTCTCGCGCACCGGGCTGGTCCAGTCGCTCATGAACTCGCTCGCTTGTCGTGCCGAGATTTGATGAGGATCCAGGATCAGGTTCATCACTTCGCGAGGTAGCTTAGTGATCGCCATGAGCCGGTTCACCGTGCTTTTGTTCACCCCAAAGGCATCCGCGAGAGCCGCCTCGGTATGGTAGACGGTGTTGATGGCCCGTTCGAACAAGCGCGCACGTTCCAAAGGTGAAAAATCGGCCCGGCCACGGTTTTCGGCATCGACGATCTTGAATGCGGTCTCGTCGTCGAGCTTTCGCAGGTCCACCTTGATGAGCATCCGGTCTTCCGGCCGCCGCTGCTCATTGATGAGGTTGATAGCGGTGAAGCGGGACGCTCCTGCAATGATCTCGAGCCGAGATGCATCGCTCGGCAAGATGCGTGCGATCACGGGAACCTGCTGACCAACCGAGACAATCGAGGCTATCAGCTCAGACAGATCGCTAGCGGCGAGACCCGGAACGTCGCGGGTGTTGCCATTCCATATCTGGCAATCGGCGGGATTGGCATCGAACGGTCCCGATCGAGCCAGGAGCTTCCACTGAACGCGGCGCTGCTCTTGATCGTGCCCCCCGTCATTAGAGAAATGCTCGTCCTCGCGAATGCCAAGGTTTGGCGCAACTTCGTCGGTCATCATACGGTCTCCTTGTTTGAGTAGGAGCCGCCTGATGTGATCGATCGAGATAGCGATTCGGCGCCCTCGACTTCAGGACCTCACTTGAGTGCGTGCTTTTGGAAGCGCTGGGCCCATCCAATCATTCCGGGGCTGGTCAGTACCTACATGGCTGACTAGCATCATCGCATGGGTTTGGGGGACGGCAGCATCGAGCGACTGGCGGGGCTGGTTACGGACCTCAAATCGTCCGGCGGCTCCGAGATGTCGAACTACCAACTATTCGTCGAGCGGCTGACCGGCGCGCTGGGTCTTCCGCAGCCCGAGTTCGCGCGCGAGGAAACACG
This sequence comes from Pseudomonadota bacterium, assembly GCA_023433305.1. Lineage (GTDB taxonomy): Bacteria > Pseudomonadota > Alphaproteobacteria > Sphingomonadales > Sphingomonadaceae > Croceibacterium_A. Next base: position 1,700 of record JAEZCZ010000114.1, read on the forward strand.
CTTCAACGACTATGTGTTCGAGCGAAACGTCACGTTTCGCCATCCGAACGGCACCAGCTCGACCGGCCGGATCGACTGCTACAAGCGCGGCTGCTTCATCCTCGAAGCAAAGCAGTCTGCCAAACGTCGGCAAGCACTCGATGCAGAGCAGCTCTCGCTCGCCGGCTTGGAGACGGCGCAGAAGCTGGGCCATGCCAAGCGCGGCACCAAGAGTTGGGACAAGGTGATGATCGCCGCACGGCGGCAGGCCGAGGACTATGCCCGTGCCTTGCCCGTCGACCACGGCTATCCACCGTTCCTGCTGATCGTCGACGTCGGCAACGTCATCGAGGTCTATGCCGACTTCTCGGGGCTCGGGAAGAACTACGACCATTTCCCCGACCGCCACGGCTACCGCCTGTCGATGGACGACCTGCTGCGCGAGGACGTCCAGCAGCGCCTGGCGGCGATCTGGAACGATCCGCAATCGCTCAACCCGACGCGCAAGTCGGCCGAGGTCACTCGCGACATCGCAGCGCGACTGGCCAAGATCGCCAAGCGGCTGGAGAAGCGCTACGCGCCGGTCGAGATCGCCGAGTTCCTCATGCGCTGCCTGTTCACGATGTTCGCCGAGGATGTCGGCGGCGAGAACGAGGCCGAGCGGCTGATTCCGAACAAGGGCTTCGAGAACCTGCTCCACCAGATGATCGACACGCCGGCGAATTTCGCGCCGGCGCTCGAGAGCCTGTGGCGGGTGATGGACAGCGGCGGCTATGCCCCGCACCTCAACGCCACGATCAAGAAGTTCAACGGCTCGCTGTTCAAGAAGACCCGGGCGTTGCCGCTCGACCAGGACGACATCATCGAGCTGCACAACGCCGCCAAGCGCACTTGGGGCGAGGTCGAGCCGGCGATCTTCGGCACCCTGCTCGAAAACGCGCTCGACCCCGCCGAACGCTCGCAGCTCGGCGCCCACTACACCCCGCGCCCTTATGTCGAGCGGCTGGTCATCCCGACGATCATGGAGCCGCTGCGCGCGGATTGGGAAGAGGTGAAGGCGCGTGTCGAGGATCTTCGCCGGCAGGGTGCGCACGACACCGCGCTCCAGGCCGTGCGCGACTTCCACCACAAGCTTTGCACCGTGCGCGTGCTCGATCCCGCCTGCGGCACCGGCAACTTCCTCTATGTCGCCATGGAGCTGATGAAGCGCCTCGAGGGCGAGGTCCTCGACGCGCTCGACGCGCTCGGCGAGAACGAATCCAAGCTGCTGCTCGACGGCGAGACGGTCGGCCCGCGCCAGTTCTTCGGCCTCGAGCTCAACGAACGCGCGGTGCCGATCGCCGATCTCGTGCTGTGGATCGGCTTCCTCAAGTGGCAGCTCAAGACCGTCGACGCGAAGGACATCCCCGAGCCGATCCTCAACGCCTACGGCACGATCCGCCACCAGGACGCCTTGCTCGCCTACGACAGCAAGGAGCTGGCGCGCGACGCGCAAGGCAACCTGGTCACGATCTGGGACGGCGTCACCCGCAAGCTCCACCCGATCACCGGCGAGGAGGTGCCCGACGAGAACGCGAGGCTGGAGACCTACCGCTACCTCAAGCCACGCCGCGCCGACTGGCCGCAGGCCGAGTTCATCGTCGGCAACCCGCCCTTCATCGGCGGCAAGGACATGCGCGCCGAGCTCGGCGACGGCTACGCCGAAGCCTGCTGGCACGTGCGGCCCGAGGTCCCCGGCGGCGCCGACTTCGTCATGCACTTCTGGGACGAGGCCGCCCGCCGGCTGACCGCGAAGCCGGCGAAGAAAGGCGAGCCCAACCCGCTCCGCCGCTTCGGCTTCATCACCACCAACTCGATCACCCAGACCTTCAGCCGCCGCGTCGTCGAGCGCTGGATGAGCGCGAAGGAGCCGCTGAGCCTGGTCTACGCCGTGCCCGATCACCCGTGGATGAAATCGGCCGACAAGGCGGCGGTACGCATCGCGATGACCGTGGCGCAGGCGGGCAACCACGAGGGCGTGCTGGCCGAGGTGGTCGGCGAGGCGGAGCTGAACAGCGATACGCCGAAGGTGGAGCTGGAGCGGCGCGAGGGGAAGGTGACCTCGCAGCTACGGATTGGCGCGGACGTGTCGATGGCAGAACCACTCCTCTCGAACCAAGACCTTTCGAGCCGGGGAGTTATGCTGTTCGGCGCCGGTTTCATTGTTACTCCGCAAGAAGCGTCAGCGATCGGCCTTGGTAGCGTACCGGGCTTGGAGCGCCACATCCTGCCTTACCGCCATGGGCGTGATCTCGCTCAGCGCCCGCGCGGCGTGATGGTAATCGACCTGTACGGGCTTACGGCAGAAGAGGTGCGAGATCGCTTCCCTGCTGTTTACCAGCGGATAATCGAACACGTGAAACCGGAACGTGACGAGAATCGCGATAAGGATATCAAGTCGCGATGGTGGCAATTCGGGCGGGTACGGCCAGAGCTTCGAGAATACACTTCTGGCCTCGATCGCTACCTCGTGACAGCGGAGACTTCCAAACATCGCCTGTTCCAATTTCTGAACGTAAACATCAGGCCGGACAACAAACTGGTAGCGATCGGCCTACAGAGGCCTGAGCAGCTCGCAGTGATTTCTTCGCGCCTGCACGTATGGTGGGCCATCAGCCTCGGAGGCTGGCTCGGCGTCGGAAACGATCCTGTTTACGTCAAGACCAGAACCTTCGACCCCTTCCCCTTCCCCCTCGCCACCTCCCCCCGCCTCGCCGAACTCGGCGAACGCCTCGACGCCTTCCGCAAGGAGCGGCTGGCGGCGCACGACTTCCTGACCATGACCGGCCTTTACAACGCGCTCGAGCGCCTGCGCGAACTCGACGCCGGCATCGGCGCGCCGCTGACCCCGGCCGAACGCGACGTCTACGACACCGGCCAGATCGCCATCCTCAAGGAGCTGCACGACGCGATCGACCGCGAGACTTTCGCCGCCTACGGCTGGAGCGACCTCGCCGAGCGGCTGGTCGGCAAGCCCGGCGGCACCACGCCGAGCCCGCACAAGAGCGCCGACCAGGAAGCCGCCGAGGAGGAGCTGCTCGTCCGCCTCGTCGCGCTCAACCAGCAGCGCGCCGCCGAGGAGAAGGCCGGCACGGTCCACTGGCTGCGCCCCGAGTTCCAGCGCCCGCGCCTCGCCGCGAAGGTCAAGGGCGAGACGCAGATCGAGGCCGACCTCGGCGAGGCCGCCGTCACCGAGGACATCAAGTGGCCCGCCGACGGCCTCGACCAGATCCGCTCGGTCCGCGACGTGCTCGCGCGCGCCGCCGCCCCGCTCGCCGTCCCCGCGTTGGCCGCGGCCTTCGCCGGCCGCAACACCCCCAAGCGGCGCCAGCGCGTCGAGCAGGTGTTGGAGACACTTGTCTCAACCGGCGCAGCTCGTCGTGACGAAACGACCGCCGGATATTACCTACCCAGATAGGGAGCTTGCTTAGGCGGTCGGTACGTTTCGTATTGGCTCAACCGGCAGTCAAATTGAGGCAGAAAACTGAAGCCGATAACTGCGCGACGGTGTTTTGCCCTCGCTTCCTATCTTATTGATCTGAAACGACAGTTTGAGCGAATGTTTTGCTCGAATTTTCGCAGATTTCTGCGGTTCTTGGAAGCTTGGGAAGCTTCTGCTCTACCATTGAGCTACACCCGCCCGCCGAGGCCGCTATTTGGCGATTTCGTCCGGTCCGGTCAATGGCGGCGCGCCGGCGCGTTCGTTGACAATATCTGTTGGCCGCGAGCCCCTGTCGTGGCTATGGGATTCGGCAAATGCCGGGCCTCGGGCGCGGCGAATCCCCCATGCGCGCCCCGCGCGCGACGATTGTTTGAAGGAGCCATTCGAATGCCGCTGGTGAACATGAAGCCGTTGCTCCGCGACGCGATGGACAACGGCTACGCGGTCGCCGCTTTCAACCTGGTCGACTACGGTACCACCAAGGCGATGGTGCAGGCGGCCGAGGAGCTGAACGCGCCGGTGATCTGCCAGACCAGCGCCAAGACCATCCAGTACTGGAGCCACAAGGAGATCGTGTCCTGGGTCCGTACCGTGGCCGAGGATTCGCCGGTGCCGGTCGTGCTGCACCTCGATCACTGCAAGGACCTCGAGATGATCGAAGCCTGCGCCAAGGCGGGCTGGACCTCGATCATGATCGACGCCTCCGCGCTTCCGTTCGAGGAGAACCTCGAAATGTCCAAGCGCGTGCGCGAGATCGCGGAGAAGTACGGCGTCGGCATGGAAGCCGAGTTGGGCCAGATCATGGGCGTCGAGGACGACATGCACGTGGCCGAGGAGGACTCGATCCTCACCGACCCGGAAGACGCGAAGAAGTTCTGCGACGCGCTCGACCTCAGCGCTTTCGCCTGCGCCGTCGGCACCGCGCACGGCTATTACAAGGGTGAGCCCAAGGTTGATTTCGACCGCATCGAGCGGATCAACGCGCTGACCCGCACGCCGATGGCGCTACACGGCGGCACTGGCCTCTCGGACGAGACGTTCGCCAAGGCGATCGCGCGCGGCGCGGCCAAGGTGAACATCTCGACAAACCTGAAGCACGTCTTCGTCGAAAGCTTCGTGAAGTATCACGAAGCCAAGCCGAACGATTACGAGCCGCTGCGGCTGATCGACGCGCAGTACCAGGCGTGCAAGGCGATGTTCGCCGGCTTCATCGAGAAGTTCGGCGGCAAGGACCGCGCCCAGCCCTATCTCGCTAAGGCCGCGTGAGGGGCTCGGGAGGGATGATCAAGGCGCTGATTTTCGATTGCGACGGAGTGCTCGTCGACACCGAGCGTGACGGCCACCGCGTCGGCTTCAATCGCGCGTTCGCGCAGATGGGCATCGACGCCGAATGGGACGTCGCGCTCTACGGCAAGCTCCTGCTCGTCGCCGGCGGCAAGGAACGGATGCGCGCCTACTTCGATGAATACGGCTGGCCCGAAGGCGCCGACAGCGCCGAGGCCCGTGACGAGCTGATCGTCAAGCTGCACAAGCTCAAGACCGAGATCACCGCCGGCCTCGTCGCCGAGGGCGGATTGCCGCTGCGGCCGGGCATTGGCCGCATCGTCGACGAGGCGATCGCGGCGGGCGTCCGGCTCGGCGTGTGCACCACCTCGAACCCGAAGTTCATCGATGCCGTGCTCGATCTGTTCGGGCCGGACCGGAAAGCCAGGTTCGAATTTGTCCACGCCGGCGACGTAGTGGCGAAGAAGAAGCCCGCGCCCGACATCTACCTGCTCGCGCTCGAGACGCTCGGCCTGCCGCCGCACGAGTGCATGGTGATCGAGGACAGCCGCAACGGCCTGCTCGCCGCGCGCGGTGCCGGGCTGCCCACGCTGGTCACCACCAGCACTTACACGGTGGACGAGGATTTCACCGGCGCGGTCAAGGTGGTGCCGGAGCTGGGCGACGAGCCCAATGTCAACGTCACGCTCGCCGATCTGGGCGAGCTGGCCGCCGCGACGGCGGCCTGAGGGAGGATAGAATGGCAGACATTACCCAGGAGCAGATCGAGCGCGCGATCAAGACGACGTGCGCGACGGTGCTCAAGAACGAGCACTACTTCTCGGACCTCGACGGCCTCGCCGGCGACGGCGACTTCGGCACCTCGCTGGCGACCGGATTCCGCGTCATCGACAAGGAATGGGACGAGATCCCGAAGACCGATATCGGCGCGATGCTGCTCAAGATCTCGATGCTGGTCTCCAAGCACGTCGGCGGCAGCTCGGGCCCGATCTGGGGCACCGGCTTCATGAAGGCGGCGATGCTGACCCGGGGCAAGACCTCGATCACGCTGCAGGAACTCGCCGACATGCTCGGCTCGGCCATCGAGGGCATCCAGGCCCGCGGCGGCGCCAAGCTCGGCGACAAGACCCTGCTGGATGCGCTGATCCCGGTGCACGAGAAGCTCAAGGAGCACGCCGCGAGCGGAAGCGAGCTCGGCACCGCGCTGTGCGATGCGGCCGACGCCGCCGAGAAGGCGATCGACGACACGCGCAACCTCGTCGCGCACCGCGGCCGCGCCAGCCAGGTCGGCGAGCGCAGCGCGAACACGCCCGATCCGGGCATCGTCGCCATCGCGACCATCCTGCACGACTGGTGCAAGGACTGCGGCATCGCGCGCACCGCGAGCGTGTCCGAAGTCGCCAAAGCCACTGCCTGATTTCATTTCGACGGAGAGGACCGACCCTATGAAGAAGTTCGTCAACGAGCCCGCCAATTTCGTGCCCGAGTTCATGAAGGGCATCGCGCTCGCCAACCCCGACCTGCTCGACTTCAATGCCGAGTTCCAGATGATCACCCGCACGGGTGGCCCGCAGAATGGCAAGGTCTCGATCGTCCAGGGTTCGGGCTCGGGCCACGAACCGGCGCACGTCATGGCGGTCGGGCCGGGCATGCTCACCGGCGCCTGCCAGGGCGCGGTGTTCGCCGCCCCGCCGGTCGACGCCTGCTACGAGACGATCAAGGCCTGCGCTTCGGACGCCGGCGTGCTGGTGCTGGTCAACAACTACCAGGGCGACCGCATGGCCTGGGACATGGCCACCGAGATGGCCACGGCCGAGGGCATCAACGCCCGCCAGTTCTGGATCAATGACGACGTCGCCGTGGAGGACAGCCTCTACACCGTCGGCCGCCGCGGCGTGGCCGGCAACTTCTTCGTCATCAAGGCCTGCGGCGCCGCCGCCGAGCAGGGCAAGAGCCTCGACGAGGTCGAAGCCATCGCCAAGAAGGTCAACGACAACGTCCGCACGATGGGCGTCGCGCTGACCAGCTGCATCCCGCCGGCCAAGGGCACCCCGATCTTCGAGATCGGCGACGACGAGATGGAAGTCGGCGTGGGCATCCACGGCGAGCCGGGCCGCCGCCGCGAGAAGATCCACCCCGCCGACCAGATCGCCGAGGAGCTGTTCGAGGCGGTCAGCAAGGACATTCCGTTCAACTCGGGCGACCGCGTGGCGATCATGGTCAACGGTCTCGGCGGCACGCCGATCACCGAACTCTACGTGCTCTATGCCAAGGCCCACGAGCTCGCCGAGAAGGCCGGCTTCACCGTCGTTCGCAACTACGTCGGCGAATATTGCACCAGCCTCGAGATGGCCGGCGCCTCGCTCACCATCCTGCGCCTCGACGACGAGCTCGAAGCCCTGCTCGACGCTCCGGCGGAGACAGCCTACCGCATTCTCTGAGCCAAGCTCTGGGAAAGCCGACACGAAGCGCCCGGTTCCGCAAGAAGCCGGGCGTTTCTGTTGCAAGATTTGCAACAGTTGTCACATATTTCGCAATTGAGTAACATTGTGCATCGCACCATATGCGCCCTGCACCGCGATGAAGCGGGCATGCAGGGGAAACACGATGCGCAATTTCGCGAACGCTGTCTTCTCGGCGGTGGCCGCCATGTCGATCAGCGGAGTGCTCTTCAGCGCCGTTCTGATCTGACGGGATCACCCCCGATAAGTCCAAAACGCCCGGCTCCCGCGCGGAGCCGGGCGTTTTCGATTATCGCCCGGCGTAGCGCGCCCCCTGGATGTCGACCGTCTCGGGCGGTTTGGCGAACAGTTCAGCGAACGGATCGTCGCCGGTCTCGAGCTGGTGCGGCTCGGTGCCTTCGCGCACGGTGGTCCGCCGCATGTCGCGCTTGTACTTGGCGTAATCGTAGTCGCCGCCGCGGTGCATCGAGCACAGGTTGTCCCAGATCACCAGGTCGCCCACGTTCCATCGAACGCTGAAAACGTGTTTCGGCTGTGTTACATGCTCGATCAAGCGCTTGATTAACGCGCGTCCTTCGTCGCTGGGCATCCCTTCGATGTCCATCGTGTGCGCCGCGATGAACAGGCTCTTGCGCCCCGAGCCGGCGTGCGTGTGGACGAGCGGATGCCGCGCCTTGGGTCGCTGCGCGATCTCCTCCTCGGAAATCTCCGCCCCCGCGAGCTTGCGGCTCCACCACAAGCTGTTGATTCCAATCTTGTTTTCCAGGAACTCCTGCATGTCTCGCGGCAGCTCCTCATAGGCGCTGCGGGTATCGGCGAACGAGGTCTCACCGCCTTCGGGCGGCACCTCGTGCGCGAGCAGGAGCGAATAGCTGGTGCGCTTCTCCATGAAGGCGCTGTCGGTATGCCACAGCCGATCCCCCTTCCGATACTGTATCGCCGCCGCGTCCCGCGTGATCTCCCCGTCGACGTTGAGGTTCGAGGCGTCGAAAAGCTCGCGATGAGGCAGCCGGAACCGCACGCCTTCGCGCCGCGGAACGCGCTCTAGGTATCCGAAATTTCGACTGAATTCGACGTGCTGGTCGTCATTCATGCCGGTGTCCCGGAAGACGCAAACGCCCCAGGTATCCATCGCTTCGGTGACCTGCCGCACTTCGTCCTCGCTGAGCGGGCGTGTCAGATCGAGTCCCGAGCACTCGGCTCCGAAACGGGGCAGGATCGGTTCGACTTTCAAGGACATCACGCTCTCCCGAGCTTCATTAGCAAGCTAAGCATTAGCGGGAGGCCGCCTGCGCTGCAAGGACGAGCGCTCGCAGTGCGCGACCAAGGTACCGTCCTGATTGAACGCCCGATGCGCGAAAGTGACGATGCCCTGATCGGGACGCGATTTACTCTCGCGCACCGCGAGCACTTCGGTCTCGATCCGCAGTGTGTCACCCACGAAGATCGGCGCGGGGAAGCGCACTTCGTCCCATCCCAGGTTGGCGACTGCAGTGCCTTGCGTCGTGTCGTTCACCGAGATCCCGACCATCAAACCGAGCGTGAAGCACGAATTGACGAGAACCCGCCCGTATTCGGTGCCTTTCATGTACTCGGCATCGAGATGCAGGGGGGCCGGATTGTGGGTCAGCGCGCTCATCAGCAGATTATCGGTTTCGGTGACGGTGCGGCGCAGAGGGTGATCGAAGACCTGGCCCACTTCGAACTGCTCGAACCACAATCCTGCCATGGCATACGCTCCTCTCGCCGCGGGCTGTAGCGCGCCCAAAGGCGCGGGGAAAGGAATGGCGAACCGTCCGTTGTGCACGGGAACGCCACGAGGACGAACCATGCGCGCACTTGCCCTATCACTCCTCGCCATCACCACGCTCGCTGCGTGCGATAGCGGCTCCGAGGAAGCTGAGAACCCCTCTGCTCCAAAGGGCCAAGTAGCTGAATTGCCTGCCCCCATTCCAAGGGACGCCTCGACCGAACTCGACACAATTCCCCCGGCATTCCAGGGCCGCTGGGGCCTGGTTGCGGCAGACTGCGAGCCGGGCCGCTCCGATGCCAAGGGCCTACTGACGATCACGGCCGAGAAGCTCGAATTCTATGAATCGGTCGGCATGCTCGACGAGGTCGAGGAAGCTGCGCCCAATCGTATCCTCGCCTCGTTCGACTTCACCGGCGAAGGCATGAGCTGGGAGCGCGACATGGCGTTCGAGCTCGAAAACGGCGGATCCACCATGGTGCGCAGCGAATTCGGTGCTGAGGCTGCGCCCGATCCGTTCCGTTATACCAAGTGCAACTAGGGGAGATTATCGATGAGACTGTACCTCTGCGCCATCGGCCTGGGCGCGCTGGCGCTGAGCGCCTGCACCACCACCGATCACGCCCGCAACGGGTTCTGCAACGCCGAGCCGGGGCAGCTCTTCGTGGGGCAGAAAGCCGATGCTGCGGCCGGCCTCGCCATTCGCCAGGCGACCGGGTCGGACATGCTGCGCTGGGCACCGCCGCGCTCCGCGCTGACGATGGACTTCCGCGAGGGCCGCGTCACCGTCTCCTACGACGACGACATGACCATCACCCAGGTCGCGTGCGGTTGAGAAGCGACGCGAACCCGGTAAGCTGAGCGAAAGAGCAACAACCGGGAGGATGATGATGCCAACGACGACGAACCGCGCCGGGAGCTGGCGCCATGTCTGATCCGCAGGACGGCCGCCAGCGCATCCCGGCGCTTTCGCCTTTCGAGGAAGAGATCGGCTTCACCCGGGCGATCCGGGTGGGCAACACGATCGCCGTCTCGGGCACCGTCGGCGTCGAAGCCGACGGGTCGGTCAAGGAAAGCGCGGAAGAACAGGCCGACCGCTGCTTCCAGCTGATCCGCGAGCATATCGAGCAGCTCGGCGGACACATGGGCGACGTGGTGCGGGTCCGCATGTTCGTGACCGACATCGCCGACGCGATGACGGTCAGCGCGGCGTTCAGCCGCGCGCTCAAGGCGACCCGGCCAACCGGCACGCTGGTGGCGATTTCGGGCCTCGCCGACCCACGCTGGAAGGTCGAGATCGAGGCGGATGCGATCATCGGCAGTTGGCAGTGATCGGTCTCCCCCCCTTCGTCATTGCGAGCGAAGCGCGGCAATCCAGGGCGGTTCCGCGCTGCCCCTGGATTGCTTCGTCGCTACGCTCCTCGCAATGACGATGGAGACGGCAAACCCGTGACCGGCCAGTTCGAGCTTACCGAGGACCAACTCGCCATTCAGGACATGGCGCGGCGCTTCACGGCCGAGCGGATCACGCCATACGCCGCGGAGTGGGACGAGAAACACGTCTTTCCCAAGGACACCATACGGGCCGCCGCCGAGCTCGGTTTCGCGGCGATCTACGTCACCGAGGAATCGGGCGGCATTGGCCTCGGCCGGCTGGAGGCAGCGCTGATCATGGAGGCGATGGCCTACGGCTGCCCGGCGACGAGCGCGTTCGTCTCGAACCACAACATGGCCGCGTGGATGCTCGACCGGTTCGGCTCGGCGGCGGTCAAGGGCAAGTACCTGCCCAAGCTGGTCGGCATGGAGTGGATGGCGAGCTATTGCCTGACCGAGCCGAGCTCGGGCTCGGACGCGGCGGCGCTCAAGACGACGGCGGTGCGCGACGGCGGCGACTGGGTCGTCAACGGCACCAAGCAGTTCATCAGCGGCGCGGGCGTCAACGACCTCTACCTGACGATGGTCCGCACGGGCGAGGATGGCCCGAAGGGCATCTCTTGCCTCGCGATCGAGAAGAATATGCCGGGCGTGTCGTTCGGCGCCCCTGAGCGCAAGCTCGGCTGGCACGCACAGCCGACCGCGGCGCTCAACCTCGACAACGTGCGCGTGCCGGCGGAGAACCTCGTCGGCGGCGAGGGCGAAGGCTTCCGCATCGCCATGGCCGGGCTCGACGGCGGGCGGATCAACATCGGTGCGTGCTCGCTCGGCGGGGCGCAGCGATGCCTCGACGAGGCGCTCAGCTACACCAAGGAGCGCCAGCAGTTCGGCAAGCCGATCGCCGAGTTCCAGAACACCCAGTTCATGCTCTCCGACATGGCGACCGAGCTCGAAGCGGCGCGCGCGCTGCTCTACCTCGCCGCGGCCAAGGTGACCGCGAACGCGCCCGACAAGACCCGCTTCGCGGCGATGGCCAAGCGCCTTGCTTCGGATACCGGCAGCGCCGTCGCCGACCGCGCGTTGCAGCTCCACGGCGGCTACGGTTATCTGATGGACTACCCGGTCGAGCGCTTCTGGAGGGACTTGCGCGTGCACTCGATCCTCGAAGGCACCAACCAGATCATGCGGCTGATCGTCGGGCGGGACTTGCTGCGACAGTGACCGAAGATGTCCTGGTCCGCCGCGAAGGCGCGGTCGGCTATATCTCGCTGAACCGGCCCAAGGCGCTGCATGCGCTAACCACGGCTATGTGCAAGGCGATAAGCGCGGCCTTATTGGAGTGGCGGACCGACGATGGAGTAGAGCTCATCCTGCTCGACCATGCCGAAGGGCGCGGGTTTTGTGCCGGCGGCGACGTGGCGATGGTGCGGCGATCGGTGATCGAGGATGGCGGGAAAGCGGGTCGCGCGTTCTTCCATGCCGAGTACCGGATGAACCACCTGCTGTTCACTTATCCCAAACCGGTCGTCGCATTCATGGACGGGGTGACGATGGGCGGCGGCGTGGGGCTGGCTCTGCCGTGCCGCTATCGCGTGGCGACCGAGAACACGCTGTTCGCCATGCCCGAGGGGGCGATCGGGCTGTTTCCGGACGTCGGTGCGGGCTGGTACCTGCCTCGACTGCCGGGGTGTATCGGCGTGTTCCTGGCGCTCACCGGCGCGAGGCTTGATGGGGCCGAGTGCCTGTGGGCGGGGCTGGCGACGCATTACCTGCCGAGTGAGCGTGTGGCAGAGGCCAAGCGCCGCATGGCCGAACAGCCGAACGCGACCGAGGCGGTCCTGAGCGAGCTGTCGGTAGAGGCTCCACCTGCACGCCTTGCCCGGAATGCCGAGGGGATCGAGCGGCTGTTTGCGGCCGATCGGCTGGAGGACATCCTCGCCGCGCTGGAGAGCGATCCTTCCGAATGGGCGGGCAAGGAGTGGAAGGCGGTGGCGGCGAAATGTCCGACGTCGGCCAAAGTGGCGCTGCGGCAGTGCGCCGAGAGCGCGAAAAAGCGCGAGTTCGCCGAAGAAATGGCCCTCGAATACCGCCTCGCCGCTCGGATGATCATGCGGCCTGACTTCGCCGAAGGGGTGCGCGCGGTGCTCGTGGACAAGGACAACGCGCCGCATTGGGCCCCGGCACGAGCCGAGGACGTAACCGACGCCATGCTCGACGAAATCTTCGCGCCGTTGCCAGCCGGCGAGGAGTGGAGGCCCTTCCCCGCTTAGCGGGTCAAAAGAATTTCTGCCCGGCCGGTGCCTTGCGAACGGCGGCGGTAATCGGCAATTGCCGCCCATGCAACGTCTGACGCACCTCGACCGCCTCGAGGCCGAGAGCATCCATATCCTGCGCGAGGTTGTCGCCGAGGCGGACAACCCGGTGATGCTCTATTCGGTGGGCAAGGACAGCGCGGTCATGCTGCACCTGGCGCGCAAGGCGTTCTATCCTTCGCCGCCGCCGTTTCCGCTGCTGCATGTCGATACGACCTGGAAGTTCCGCGACATGTACGCGCTGCGTGACAAAGCGGCGAAAGCGGCCGGAATGGAGCTGATGGTCTATCAGAACCCCGAGGCGATCGAGCGCGGCATCAACCCGTTCGACCACGGGCCGCTCCACACGGACATGTGGAAGACCGAAGGACTGAAGCAGGCGCTCGACAAGTGGAAGTTCGACGCTGCGTTCGGCGGCGCGCGGCGGGACGAGGAGAAGAGCCGCGCCAAGGAGCGCATCTTCAGCTTCCGCACCGCCACCCACGCCTGGGATCCGAAGAACCAGCGGCCCGAGCTGTGGAACCTCTACAACGCTCGCAAGAACAAGGGCGAGAGCCTCCGGGTATTCCCGATCTCGAATTGGACCGAACTCGACATCTGGCAGTACATCATGAAGGAGGGGATCGAGATCGTCCCGCTCTACATGTCCGCCCCGCGCCCGACGGTGGAGCGCGACGGGCTGCTGCTGATGGTCGATGACGAGCGCTTTCCGCTGTTGCCCGGCGAAGAGCCGGTGATGCGCTCGATCCGCTTCCGCACGCTCGGCTGCTATCCGCTGACCGGCGCGATCGAGAGCGAGGCGGCGACACTGGCGGAAGTCGTGCAGGAGATGCTGCTCACCACCACCAGCGAGCGCCAAGGCCGCGCAATCGACAAGGATGCCGGCGGCGCGGGCATGGAGAAGAAGAAGCAGGAGGGGTATTTCTGATGACCGACCTCTCCGCCGAGCCGATTTACAAGACCGACGCCCTCATTGCCGAGGACATCGAGGCCTATCTCGACCTGCACCAGAACAAGGGGCTGCTCCGGTTCATCACCTGCGGCAGCGTCGACGACGGCAAGTCCACGCTGATCGGGCGGCTGCTCTACGACAGCAAGATGATCTTCGAGGATCAGCTCGCCGCGCTCGAAGCCGACAGCAAGCGGGTTGGCACGCAGGGGCAGGAGATCGACTTCGCGCTGCTGGTCGACGGCCTCGCCGCTGAGCGCGAGCAGGGCATCACGATCGACGTCGCCTATCGCTTCTTCGCGACCGAGAAACGCAAGTTCATCGTCGCCGACACGCCGGGGCACGACCAGTACACCCGCAACATGGTCACCGGTGCGAGCACGGCCGACCTTGCGGTCATCCTGGTCGATGCGCGCAAGGGCATGCTGGTGCAGACCCGACGCCACTCGTACCTCGCGCACCTCCTGGGCATCCGCCACCTCGTGCTGGCGGTGAACAAGATGGACCTGGTCGATTACTCGCAGGAGGTGTTCGAGCGGATCGTCGAGGATTACCGTGAGTTTGCGGGTAGCATCGGTATCGCCGACTTCACGCCTATCCCGATCAGTGGGTTCAAAGGCGACAACATCACCGCGGCGCCCTCAGCCCAGACCCCATGGTACGCCGGCCCGAGCCTGATCGACCATCTCGAGACGGTCGAGATCGAAGGCATGGCAGCGCAGGCCAGTCAGTTCCGCATGCCGGTCCAGTGGGTCAATCGCCCCAACCTCGACTTCCGCGGCTTTGCCGGCCAGATCGCCAGCGGCATCGTCAAGCCGGGCGACGCGGTGCGCGTGATCCCGTCGGGCAAGACCAGCACGGTCAAGTCGGTCGTGACGATGGACGGGGACTTGCCCGAAGCGGTCGCCGGCCAGTCGGTGACGGTCACGCTCACCGACGAGATCGACTGCAGCCGCGGCGACGTGATCGCTGGCGCCGAGCAGCCGCCGCAGGCCGCCGACCAGTTCGAAGCGACGATCGTGTGGATGAGCGACGAAGCGCTGATCCCCGGCCGCGGCTACTGGCTGAAGCTGGCGACGCAGACCGTCACGGCCACCGTCGCGCAGCCCAAGCACGAAGTCGACGTAAACTCCTTCGAGCACCTCGCGGCGAAGACGCTGAGCCTCAATTCGATCGGCGTGTGCGAAGTCACCACCGACCGTCCGATCGTGTTCGAGCCTTATCACGAGAGCAGGCAACTCGGCGGGTTCATCCTGGTCGACAAGCTGACCAATGCCACGGTCGCGGCGGGCATGATCCATTTCAGCCTGCGCCGCGCGCAGAACATCCATTGGCAGGCGCTGGAGATCAGCCGCGAGGCGCATGCCGCGCTCAAGGGCCAGAAGCCGGCGGTGCTGTGGTTCACCGGGCTGTCCGGCTCGGGCAAGTCGACCATCGCCAACATGGTCGAGAAGAGGCTGCATGCCGCCGGCAAGCACACCTTCCTGCTCGACGGCGACAACGTGCGCCACGGTCTCAACAAGGACCTGGGCTTTACCGAAGCGGACCGGATCGAGAACATCCGCCGCGTGGGCGAAGTAGCCAAGCTGATGGCCGACGCCGGGCTGATCGTGCTGACCGCGTTCATCAGCCCGTTCCGCGCCGAGCGCGAGCTGGTCCGCTCGATGCTGCCCGAAGGCGAGTTCATCGAGGTCTTCGTCGACACCCCGCTCGAGGTCGCCGAGAGCCGGGACGTGAAGGGACTCTACAAAAAGGCTCGCAGCGGTGAGCTCAAGAACTTCACCGGCATCGACAGCCCCTACGAGCGGCCCGAGAACGCCGAAATCCGAATCGACACCACGGCCATGAGCCCCGAGGCCGCGGCCGAGTTGATCGTCGGACGCCTGCTCGGCGCCTGGGTTCCTGACCTGTGATGCTGCACGGAACGGTCGGCGACGCCGCGCTCGCGGCGGAGCTGGCGGAGGAGGCGGGAAAGATCCTCCTCGAGCTCCGAGCCAAAGGCGAGTTCGAGGGCAAGGCGCTCGGCCAGGAAGGCGATCGGGCCGCCAATCGATATCTGATGGATCGGCTGCGCACCGAGCGACCCGACGACGGCATTCTCTCCGAAGAGAGTCGCGACACGCTGGAACGAATGTTCAAGGCGCGCGTGTGGATCATCGACCCGCTCGACGGCACGCGCGAGTATGGCGAAGAGCGACCCGACTGGGCGGTGCACGTCGGCCTGGCGGTGGACGGGATTGCCCAAGTCGGCGCGGTCGCCCTTCCTGGCATCGATGGTGGCCTCGTGCTGCGGTCCGACCGCGCAGCTCCTCCCGGAGCCCACGACGGCGCCCCCCGCATGCTGGTTAGCCGCACGCGCCCGGCGGCCGAAGCACTGGCCGTGGCCGAAAAGCTAGGTTGCGAGCTCGTTCCGATGGGCTCGGCCGGCGCCAAGGCCATGGCGGTAGTCCTGGGCCAGGCGGAGATCTATCTCCATTCGGGCGGGCAGTTCGAATGGGACAACTGCGCCCCGGTTGCGGTCGCGCGGGCGCACGGCCTGCACTGTTCGCGCATCGACGGTAGCCCGCTCGTGTATAACCAAAAGGATACCTACCTGCCCGACTTGCTGATCTGCCGGCAGGAATACGCGCAGCCGGCGCTGGAGGCGGTCGCGGCGCTCTGACCCCCTTGGGATGGCGTTTACAGCTTTGAGTTTCCGGCGCTCCATTTGATCGTCAACTCGATCCCGCTGCCGAGCGGCAGGAGCACGGTCTGCAAATCGGGCCTAGCGCGCACCGCTTCGCGATAGGCGCGCACCGCCTCGCGCGCGCTTTCCGGAGTAATCATGTTGTCGGACACGATCACGCCTTCCTCGGCCAGCTTCGGATAGACCGCTTCGAAGCAGGGCAGGTAGAGGTTCTTCCAGATGTCGAGCAGAACGAGCCCGAACTCGCCCTCGTCGGCGGCCAGGACGTCCAGCGCGTCGCCGCAGCGAAACTCGACATGGTCAGCGAGGCCGGCCCGCTCCAGCATCCCGTGCGCATAGTTCTGCTTGGCGGCATCGACGTCGACCGTCACGACCTTTGCGCCGCAAGCACGCGCCGCGTCGGCCAGGAACAATGTCGAATAGCCATAGCTGGTGCCGAGCTCGAGAATACGCTCGGGCGCGCGCGCGATCGCCAGTGCGCGCAGGAAGTTGCCTACCTCGGCGCCAACCGGCAGCAGGAACTCGTCGCGACGCTCGCCGAACAGGCCGGTGGGCAGGTCGCGCATGAGGTTTCGCTCGGCCTTGTGGCGCGTATCGTACTCGGCGAAAATCGCCGCCGCCCGGGGATCGCTAAAATGCATGTGTGTACTCTTACACGGGGCCGGCAGCGAAAGCGAACCCGCCACGCGCCCTGTCCCGCCAACGCATTGTAGCCCTGAGCGACGGGGGCAGCGGCGAGTCCCTAGACCCAATTCCCCTTTCTGTGTCACGTTACCGCTACCACAAGGGAGGGAAGCCGATGTCCGCCAGGTTGTCAGGATTAGCCGCCGTCTTGCTTCTGGGCTGCGCGATGCCGGCCGTGGCGCAATCGGAGCCCGCGCCGGTGCTGGCAGCGCAGACGACAGGTTCCGCCGACGAACGCGCCGCGTCGATGGTCACTCTGATGACGCTCGACGAGAAGCTGACCTTGCTGAAAGGCTATTTCGGGACCGACTTCGCGGCGTCTCGCTTCGAAGCGCCCCCGGGCGCGCGGTATGGTTCGGCCGGCTACGTTCCCGGAATCCCGCGCCTCGGCATCCCGCCGCAGTGGCAGGCAGATGCAGGGATCGGCGTCGCCACACAGGGCGGCGCGGCCGAGAAGCGGGCTCGCACCGCGCTTCCGTCAGGGCTCGCCGTCGCATCGAGCTGGGACCCCGAGATTGCTTTTGCCGGGGGCGCGATGATCGGCTCTGAAGCACGCGCGGACGGCTTCAACGTGCTGCTCGGCGGCAGCGTCAACTTGATGCGCGAACCGCGCAACGGGCGGAACTTCGAGTATGCGGGGGAGGACCCGCTTCTCGCCGGTACCATGGCGGGCGCCGCTATCGCCGGTGTCCAATCGAACAGGATCGTCTCCACCGTGAAGCACTACGCGGTCAATGACCAGGAGACCGACCGCAACGACGGCAATGCACTGATCGAGGAAGGCGCGCTGCGCATGAGTGACCTGCTCGCCTTCCAGATCGCTATCGAGCAGGGAGACCCGGGGTCGGTGATGTGCGCCTACAACCGCGTCGGCGGCCTCTATTCCTGCGAAAACCCATTCCTGTTGAACCAGGTACTGCGCGAGGAGTGGGACTTTCCCGGCTATGTACTGTCGGATTGGGGCGCGGTTCACTCGACGGCTGCTTCGGTGAACGCAGGGCTCGACCAGGAATCCGGTTTCGGCTTGCAGCGCGCCGACTGGTTCAATGCCGACAAGCTCAAAGCCGCGCTGGCGGCAAGCGAAATCACCCAAGACCAGATCGACCTGATGGCGGCGCGGATCTTGCGCTCGATGTTCGCGCACGGACTCATCGACGATCCGGTCCTGGAAGGACAGCCAATCGATTTCCCCGCGAACCGGGCCGTCAGCCAGCGCGCGGCCGAAGCCGGCATGGTGCTGCTCAAGAACGAGCGCGACCTCCTGCCACTCGCGGCAAGCGCGCGGCGCATCGCCGTGATCGGCGGTCATGCCGACAAGGGCGTGCTCTCTGGCGGCGGGTCGAGCCAGGTCTACCCCGATGGCGGCAACGCGGTGCCGGGGCTCGAGCCGACCAGCTGGCCGGGACCGGTAGTCTATTACCCGTCCTCACCGCTCGAGGAGCTGCGCAAGCTGCTGCCCGAGGCCGTGATCGAATACGCCGACGGCAGCGATCCCGCCGCGGCAGCGCGCCTCGCGGCCGCGGCCGACATCGCCCTCGTCTTTGGCACGCAATGGGCGAGCGAAAGCATCGATGTCGAACTGAAGCTCGACGGAGAGCAGGACGCGCTGGTCGATGCCGTCGCAGCGGCCAACCCGGATACCGTGGTCGTGCTTCAGACCGGGGGGCCGGTGCTGATG
>JAEZCZ010000102.1 GCA_023433305.1 Pseudomonadota bacterium
CGTCGGCCCAGGCATTGGGATCGATCAGCAGCCGCGGCTCGCCGTCCAGCCCCTCACGCACATAAAGCGGGTTCTGGTTCTGCAGCCCCGAATTGTGCTGGTAGAAATAGCGGTTGCCGCGCTTCACCGGCGTCGAGAACCGCTCGTAGTCGTAGAGCTCGCCGATCCGCTGCTTGAACCCGTCGCGCGCCGGCAGCTTCGCCAGGTAGGCGTCGGTCACCGCGTTCTGCCGCGCCCCCCAGTCCGCGACCACCGGATTGTTGCGGACGTCGTCCTCGAGCCAGCGATAGGGATCGGCGATCTCTTCGCCGAACAGCGTCTCGACGACCTCGCCGCGGCGGGTTTCGGGGTATTCGGGAGCGGTCATGGTCTGGGCTTGAACAGAGGAAGAAAGCGCCGCGACATAGACAGCCGCCGCGAGAACGGAAAGACGCATCGAGAGCTCCGGGGAATGCAAAGGCCGTTACAGATGTAACGATCGAGAGCGCCATTGCAATGCGCCACGCGGAAACGCGCAGGGACGGAAAGGGGGGTTAACGCAGCGAGCGCAGGGACCTTCTGCCGCCGCAGGCGGCTTTCGCTCACAGGCCGGATCGAAAGCCGCCCAGCGCCAAAAAGGGGCGACGACCCCGCAAACCCTCCTCTGCGCGTCACCGCGGTCTCCTGACAAGAGGCAGGCAACACAAGCGCACTCAACACCCAGAGTGTGCGAACATGAATGCCCATGGCCCAAGATGCCCGAGGCGACGCATTACCCGCAGGTCAAACCGGTCTCTTCGGTGATAGGATTGCGGCGCAGCCGCGGAAACGGCTCGGCCGGGGTGAAAAGCCGACGCGAGCTGTGATCAATTGTCTGGCGGCGCCACGGAAGATCTTCGCTTGACTATGCGAGGGACCGCCGCTTGCCTGAGACTGGCCACAAGGCGTGCCTGCTCTTGTTGATAGTCTATGTTGGTCGCGACGATGGTGGACGTTATCTTGGCGACGTACGCATCCAACCAGTAGGCACACTCTCGCTGGCTTTGGTCGAACACGTCTTCGGCCGAGGTGGGCTCAGGCAAACGAAGGTCGATCTCCCGACTGAGGCATTGTTCGTAAGCCATGAAAAGCAGGGCAGGTGGCGGATCACGAACAACGGGTACAGGTGAATCTGCTGCAAGCTGCAAAAGCGCCATGACGAAGAGATCTACCACCGCCGTGCCCTCGAGTTCGATTCCGCGAAGCCCCTGCGCGTCGCATGAGCGCTGTGCCGATCCTTAGAAATATAGGAGTTAATGTCCGCCCCCACGTCGAGACCTGAAACGCACATTTCCCGAGTCAGCCGGGGCTGGAAAGCGGGCCTTGGAAAGTCGGGCGTCGCGGGAGCAATGTCTTTCCGGCAGTGTTCTGGGTGCATGAGAGCGCGCCCGACGATGTCGCACGCATGGGTCTATGCCCTGATCGCGCTCACGGCGTCGTGCGACGATGCTGAAGTGATCCGCACCGAACACCCCATCACTTATGATTATGTGCTCGACTTGCCGCCCGCGTTCCTGCGGCAGGACGTCAGCGGCATCGACAGCAAGGTCGAAGAATTCCGTTCGGCCGACACAACCATCAGCACCGACTTCGGTCATTACAGCGCACCGCCTAGCTGCAGCGAAACAAACGAATTCTGCAAAATACGCAGCGAGCAGATTGCGGGACGAGACGCGCTGGTTGGGCTCTATCGGCATGGGCCGAACGAACGCTCCGGCGAACCTAAGCCGTTCAGGGTCTTCGTGCATGTGCGTGTCGACGAGTGTCAGGGGTTGGCGCTGAACCTGTTCGCCCGGTGCGACACAGAGCGGTCCTGTGGCCAAGCGCTCCGCCATTTTCGGCAAGTGCGCGTGCTTCGTGTCAACCCGCCCCCCGTGAAAAGGGCACCTTCACCTCCCCCGGCCACCGCGCCCACCGAACTCCAATAGCCAGCGTCCTTCGCGCAGAGAACCCAGCGAGCGCAGAGATCTTCTGCCGCCGCAGGCGGCGGCTTTCGCTCGCAGTCCGGATCGTAAGCGGGCCGGCGCGAAGAAAGGGCGACGTTCCCGCAAACCCTCCTCTGCGCTCCCCGCGTTCTCTGCGCGAACCCAAAAACCTCCGCGTCTCCGCGCCTCCGCGTCTCCGCGTCTCCGCGTCTCCGCGTGACAAACGAAAAAGGCCCCGCATCGCTGCCAGGCCTTCTCCTAATTCACCTGAGCGAAGTGGCCTCGCGCCCCTCCTCGATGGTCTCGTTCATCGCGGGGCCCGAACCCTGGCCCTTGGCCTCGACGTCGCACGCCCCGATTGTCCGCTAGGGGGTGGGAGGCGGACAGTCCGCTCTCGGGCTCGAATCGGAGCAAACAGCCGGTGCTGTTGTTCTCTTTTGAGCGTTCAATGCGCTTCGTCACCACCAGTATTTGCCTTGTCCCTGGTGCCTCTATCCTTCAACGCGAGGGCGCCCGCGGCCAGTACAACTGCCAGCATCGCTGCGTTGTGAACGTATTTGGGCAAGGGATCTACGTCACCGAGAAGCGGAAAATAAGCGAAGGCCAGCACGCCACGGCTGAGCAGGTAGCCGAGTGCCACGGCTGCCGAGTGCTGGATTGTCCAGATAAATCGCATCCTCATCCGGATGATCATGGCCAGGATCAGAAATGTGGAACTCAGCCCCACTGCCACGCCGACCCAATTCTCTCCGGCGAAGTTGCTAAGCACTGCCACGACAAACGTGACCGCAAGCACCACCAGAGGGCCCGAATGCCTGCTTGGCGTTGACCGGGGGCTCATACTGCGGCGACCAATCAGGGCTGCCGCCAAAAAGCACGCGGCAACGAGGAGCCATGAGACGATAAGTTGGTTCTGCGAAGCACTTTGAGAGGACGGGTCAAACATTATCATTGCGGCTGCTCCCAAGTAGCAGACAGCTGCAACAGTCATTCCGACGGGGCCCAGCCAGGACGCTGCCGCACGCTTTGGCCGCCATGCTTCCGCTATGGCGATTGGGCCGGCAAAGCTGAAGATGATGTGGCCGAGGATGAAATTGTAGGCATTATAGGCACTGATACCGAAAGCGGGGATATGGGTCGCCGATCGACTCTCTTCCCAGCCGGCATATCCGCGATACTGCTCGGCAAACATGGCCTGATCGATGATACAGGCTTCGAGAATGCCCAGAGCGGCGCAGAGCAACAACAGTGACGGCCAGCCCCATCCCAAGCGCCGAGCAAGCTCGCGTATTAGCAAGGCGGGCGCTCCGTAAAGCGCCATGAAAAAGATCAAATTGAACAGGACGGCGCCGATATCGCCGGTGCTATCAGAATATGCGGCCAGCAGTTCTGCACTGACGGCGCAAAGAGCTGCCAGCGCCAAGACCTGGGAACTACCAAGAATCCAGTTCCTCCCGACCATTCACCCCCCGAGGTCATGTCATTGAGCGCATCGCCTTGATCTCGATTTGCAGTGTGAAACCTCTGTCGTAGCAATGGACATGTATTTGGCGGTGAGCGCAATGTGGCTGGATCTTTGCAACGGGGTCGAGAGCAGATGTGTCCGCTTTCGCTCGACCAGCTGGCCGAGCCGCCGCTGCGAACAGCCGCGCCTCCGCGCCTCCACGGATCGTCCACGGCATCGAAACGAAAAAGGCCCCGCATCGCTGCGAGGCCCTTCCCTGATCCAGTTCGCGAGCGAAGAAGCTTACGCTTCCTCCAGCTCCTCGTTCATCGCCGGGCCGCTGTCCTGGCCCTTGGCGTCGACGTCGCGGTCGACCAGCTCGATGTAGGCGATCGGCGCGGCGTCCGAAGCGCGGATGCCGGCCTTGATGATGCGGGTGTAGCCGCCCTCGCGGCCCGCGTAACGCTCGGCCAGCACCTCGAACAGCTTGCGCTCCTGCGCCTCGTCGAGCAGCCGCGAATGCGCCAGACGGCGGTTCGACAGGCCGCCACGCTTGGCCAGCGTGATCAGCTTCTCGACGTAGGGGCGCAGCTCCTTCGCCTTGGGCGTGGTGGTCTTGATCTGCTCGTGCTTGATCAGCGCCGCGGCCATGTTGCGCAGCAGGGCGGCGCGGTGGCCGGACTTGCGCTGCAGCTTGCGGCCGCCGTGTCCGTGCTTCATGTCAGTACTCCGTTCGTAAGGGGCCCGTATCAGGTAGCCCGGTCCAGGCGGCTGTCAGGGTCGCCGCCATCACCCTCGCTAGAAGCGCCGGCCCAAAGCCGATGCGCGCCGCAAAGTCAAGCGGATCCGGGTCAAGCACATCCGGGACAGGCGCATCCGGGTCAGGCGCATCCGGCCGCTCACGTCCTCCACACTCGCGGCTCGGCGCGCGGCGCGATCAGCAGCGCCCACAGCGCCCAGACCATCGCGTCGGCCCGGTCGGGCGAGTGGCGCGGCCGGCCATAGCCCTGCGGCACCAGCGCGGCCAGCTCCGCCTCGAGCTCGGCGAAGCGCCCCGCGAAGCGCGCCTTGCCCGCTTCGAACAGCCCCGCGATCGGCTCGGCCCGCGCCGGCTTGCTCTGCGTCGCCGAGGCCATGGTCACCGGCAGCGCGATCCCCGCCGCGCGCAGCACCGAGAGCACCATGTCGCCGCCCTGGTTGGTCTCCGCGACGATGCGGTCGGCGCCGTGCGCCTCGGCGGCCGCCGCCACCTTGCGCGCCCAGCCGTCGGGCGAGAGCCCGCCCGCGGAATGGTCCGCCAGCACGTGCCCCACGCCGTCCCGGTCGAGCCCGCAGGCCACGATCCCGCATGTTCCCTCGGCGCTCGCCGGCGGATCGACCCCGACCACGACCCGCACCAACTCCCCGGCCTCCGGAGCCGCGCCGCGGCATCGCTCGATCAGGTCGCGCGGCCACAGCGAACCCGCGACGTCGGTCAGCAGCTCGCCCTCGATCTCCTCGCGCCCCATCCGCGTCCCGCCGTAAGCCTCGACGATCGCCTCGAGGAAAGCCCGCGGCAGGTGCGGGTTGTCGCGCGAGGTCCCGCCGGTCAGCTTGGTCTCCTTGAGCGCCAGGATCCGCGACAGCGCCGCGCACCCGCCGCGCGGCGTCGTCGTCACCAGCGCCCGCGGCCGCTCCCCGCAACGCAGCCCGAGCTGCAGCATGTCCCACGTCGCGTCCGGATGCCGCCATTTGGCGAGCTCGTCGCACCACGCCAGGTGATGCTGCGGCCCGCGCAGGCTTTCGGGATTGGCGCCCGAATAGACCCGCGCCTCGGCCCCGTTCGGCCAGCGCAGCCGCCCCACGCTCGGCTCCCACACCGGCCGCTCGCCGGGAAACCACGCCAGCGACAGCAGCCCGCTCGGCCCTTCGACCATGACTTGCCGCGCCTCGCGCACGCTCGCCGCCACCAGCGCCACGCTCACCGCGCCCTCGCGCCGCACCGCGCCCGCGACCCACTCCGCCCCCGCGCGCGTTTTCCCGAACCCGCGCCCTGCCATCAGCACCCAGGCCCGCCACGCGCCTTCGGGCTCGAGCTGGCCCGCATGCGCCCACTCGGCCCAGGCAGCTTCCCACCCCTTGCCGTCGCGCCACCCGAGCGCCCGCAGCAACGCCGCCCGCTCCTCCGCCGCCAGCGCGAAATAGCGATCGACCAGCGTGACCATCGAAACCTCCAAGGTCCTCCCCGGACTCGCTCGGCGAGGGATCGGACGGGCGGCGGGAGCGCCCCGCCAGGCGTGCGTCGAGTTCAGGAAACCGGCGC
Organism: Pseudomonadota bacterium; assembly: GCA_023433305.1. Classification (GTDB taxonomy): domain Bacteria; phylum Pseudomonadota; class Alphaproteobacteria; order Sphingomonadales; family Sphingomonadaceae; genus Croceibacterium_A. The sequence goes on from JAEZCZ010000102.1 coordinate 5,690, forward strand.
GGCCTGGCCCCCGTCCGCGCCGTCATCCGCGCCCCCGTCCGCGCCGTCGTCCGCGCCGTCAGGGGCTCCGGCGCCCGCATCCCGCTCGGCCCCGTCGTCCTGCAGCCCGCGCGCCCGCTCGCTCGCCTCGATCTTGCGCAGGATGTTCGCGCGCACTTCCTCGACATCGGGCGCCTTCTCGCGGTGCCCATAGGCCTGCTCCGGCCCGCCGCGCACCGAGGCGCGGTGCAGCTTCAGCAGGCTCATCGCCTCGCCCACCGACATCTCGGCCGGAACCGGCCGCGCCGCCCCTTCGGCCACGACGTCCTCGACGGCCCGCGCGCTCAGGCTGGCGGTCGCCCGCTCGACGAGCATCGCCTCCAGCCGCGCGTAGCCCTGCGCGATCGCCAGGGCCCAGGCCTCGGCGAACCCCGCGTGCTTCATCCGCCGCCGGTACACCGCCACCGTCGAGAACCCCGCCGCTTGCGCCGCGGCCTTCACGTTGCACGTGGCCGCCAGCTCCTCGAGAAATGTCTCCTCCGCTTGTTCCGACCAGAAATGCCGCGTGCGGATCACTTGGGTTTTGCCGTTCTTGGCCGGTCGCACGATACGCCCGGCCGCGCGCCCGGAGGCCGCGGAGTTGCTGGAAGCCATGATGGAGTCCCGTCGTTAGGTCAGATGTTCGCGATATGTACCACATAAGCGCACATATGTCAAGACTTTTCACCATATTGGTTACGTGGCGGTCGAACTCGCTGCGAAGGCGACTTTCTTGCGCGTCCCGCCGCATTCTGCTGGCTCACCGAATAAGATCGCACTCTAAACCGTACAGGGGTTAGGGGTTTTGCGAAAATGCCCGATCTGGTCGACTTGATCTACGAAGCGGCGTTCGTCCCCGACTGCTGGGAACAAGTCCTCCAGCAGGCAAGCGACATTTCGGCTTCGGCCAGCGCCCAGGTATTCTTCGTTAACGAGTTCGGTCCACCTAACGGAACGACTCTCCCCAACATGCGACTTCTGTTCGACGAGTTCATCAAGGGCGATGCGTGGGCCTTCTGCGACAGCATGCGCAGGATGTGCGAGCTGCAGCCGGCCAGCTTCGTGCATGTCGACGACTTTCTCACGCCGGAGGAGATAGAGCGCGATCCGGCGCGCATCATGCTGCGGGAAATCGGCATCGGCGCCCACCTGTGCGCGGCCATCGGGCTGCCGACGGGCGAAATCGCGACTTCCGTGTTCCAGAAATGGGCCCGCGACGGGGGATACACGCGCGCGGAGATCGAGCGGCTCGACACGTTGCGGCCGCACCTCGCGCGCGCCGGGCTGATTTCCAGCCGGCTGCAGTTCGATCGCGCTCGGGCGGCCGTCTCCGCGCTCGAGGCGATGGGACTGCCCGGAGCCGTCGTGAGGAACGGCGCCCTCCTGGCCACCAATCCCCGTTTCGACGCGGTGCTCGACGCCTTGTTCGTCCTGCGCGCCTTCGGCCGCATCTCGGTTGCGGACCGGCGGGCCAACCCCCTGTTCCAGGCGGCCATGGACGATTGCGGCCGGCGCGACAGGCCCCCGCTCGTCATGTCGATCCCGGTCGGCGCCGCGGCCGAGGACGAGCCCCCGCACGTCATTCACATCGTGCCGCTACGCCGCTCCGCCCGCGACATCTTCGCCGGCGCGGACTTGCTCCTGGTCGTCAATCGGATCGAGATGTCGGCCGGGCTGCCGTCCGGCTCGCTGGTGAAGGCGCTGTTCGACCTGACCCCCGCGGAGGCGCGCCTCGCGCACCACCTCGCCTCGGGGCAATCGCTCGCCGCCGCCGCCGCCGTCTTCGGGCTCAGCATGTCCTCGGCGCGCACTTATCTCGCGCGCATCTTCTGCAAGACCGGGACGCACAGCCAGCACGAGCTCGTCGCTCTCCTGCGCAGCGCCGGATCGCTCGGCGCGCTCGATCCCTGACCCATTCGCAATCCTCATATGAGGACTGCCATCACCGCGTGATTGCGCGATGTCCGGGCTCCCAACCAAGGAGTCCGATCATGCCCGACGATATCCTGACCCCGACACGGAAATCTTCCTCCCACGCCAAGGCCCCGACCGCCGCCGAGCTTCGCGAGTTCGACGCGAGCACCGTGGTCCACCCGTTCTCCACCGGCATGCTTCCCGCCGACGAGCGCGCGGAGGCGGAGGAGGCCGCCGCCGCCGCCAGCGCCCTCGTGCTCAAGGCCCTGCTCCACCGCACCGAGCCCGAAACCTATCCGCTCCCTCGCGACGCCGATTCCCCCGAGGCCGCCGCCGTCGCCGCGCTCGCGAAGATCGACGACAGGACCTTTGCCCGCATCGCGCCGCGGGTCCGCGCGCTGGCCGGCGACCAGGCTCGTCTCGCGCGCGTCCTGGCGCCGCTCGGCCGCAAGGTCGATTTCACGCGCCCCTCGCTCGAGCTCGAGCGCATCCGCCCCGCCGCGCGCCTGAAGAAGCTCGTCCGCGTCTCCGTCGGCGCGGTCGAGGAAGAGCCGACGGCGTCGCGGCCCGTCGTCGTATCGCGCCCGGCCAAGTACAAGCGCATGGATTTCGTGCTGCGCGCCGTGCATTGCCGCCGCGAGACGAGCGGCGGTGGGTCGGACGAGATCGTCCTCGGCGCCGTCCTGGTGGGCGCGAGCGGCAACACCAAGGTCGTCCCGGCGCAAGTCATCGGCGACTTCGACGATGGAACCTACGTCTCCACCGGAAACCTCCCGCTCGGCCAGTTCAGCCTGCGCACGACCGACGGCTATCCCAAGACGATGTACTGCATCCTGCAGCTGGTCGAATCCGACAGCGATGACGCCGAAGTAGCGCAGGCCCTCACCGAGGCGCTGTCCGCCATCGCCACGATCGCGGTCAGCGCCGTCGCCACCCCCGCTGCCGGAGCCATCGCCGGCGCCCTGGTCAACACCATCGGCGCCTTCATCGGCATATTCATCTCCGAAGACGCCTTCGTCCCCTACGGGGTCATGATGCGTCTCGACAGCGAGGACGAATACGGCGCCGACGGCGTCAGCGGAAAGCTCCACACCGACGACATCCGCGGCCACGGCGGCGCCTACCGCATCGGCTACCGGCTGGTCATGAACGCCTGACGCCACGCAGACGAAAGGGCCGTCCGGACAGGGCGGCCCTTGTCATCTCGCCATCGCCGCCGACCGGTTCCGCGACGGCTCCCCGCCGCGAGCTCCCGCTCCGCTACCCCCGCGCGAACACGCGCGTCGCGCCGTTGCGGTCGAACCCGATCACATCGAACGGATCCTTCGAGCCGTCGGGCATCTCCATGCCGGGCGAGCCGCGCGGCATCCCCGGCACCGCCAGCCCCACGAGATCGCCTTCGCCGCGCGCGATCAACTGCTCGACGTGGGCCAGGGGAACGTGGCCCTCGATCACCAGCCCCGCGACCTGCGCCGTGTGGCACGAGGCGAGCGCGGCCGGCACGCCGAGCGCCTTCTTGCGCGCCGGCATGTCGGCATCGTCGATCACCGTCACCGCGAAGCCGGCCTGCCGGGCAATCGCCGCCCAGCTCTCGCAGCATCCGCAACTCGGATCGCGGTAGACGGTCATCGCCATCGGCGTAGCCGCCGCCGCGTCGTCGCGCGCCCCGGCCGGCTTGCCCTGCGAACAGGCCACCGCCGGCAAGGTCACCGCGGCCAGCCCGCCCAGGGTGAACGCCCTCCGCGACAGACGATCGAATCGGTTGCTGATCATGACCTGCTTTCCCTTCGCCCACAGCACTATAGCCGAGCGCCCCCTGGCGCGAGCGTGAATGGGCTCGGGCCCCGCTCGGGTTAGACGGCCACACCCGCCCAAGCCCTCGCCGTCCTGGCGATCAGGCGGGTTGGACGCGGGCTCGCACTTTGGGCTGTCGCTTGGCGGCCGCAGCGCCGATCACCAGGACAAGCAGCGTTCCCCAGAAGATCGCGGCGAAGGGCGCCGCGTTTCCGACGACCAGCCGCACCGCAAGGGTAAGTGCAAGCGCCGCGGGCGCACCCCAGACGACGGCATGCCATGCGGCGAGCAGGCGGGGCTCCTCGATGCCGCGCCGGCGGCGCTTGCCGAGCCAGATGAACACACCCGTCGCGCAGACCGCCGTCAGGCCGAGGCCGAAGACGATATAGGCCATCTTGACCGGTAGCCCGCCGTAGTTGCCGAAGTGCAGGTTGTAGTTCGAGGCGGCGGCCTGCTGCCCGAGCGCACCGTCCGCCAGTCCGGCCGTGCCATGAAAGGTGCCCGCCGCGTCGAACGCATAGTATTCGCCGAAGATCAGCCGCCGCGGATGCTCGCCCACGATCTGCACGTGCTGCCCGGCCGTCGCCGGATCGTGCACGATCGCGTAGGTCACCCTCACGCCAGGGTGGTTCGCCTCCATGGAGCGGAGCGCCGCCGCGACGTTCGGCAGGGGCGCGGGCGCCGGATCGGGCGCCGCTTCCTCGCCGAAGATCGGCGCATAGACCGCCTCGACGTCGCCTTCGTAATAGACCGCCGCCACGGCATAGGCGGTCACCGTCGCCAGCCCGATCACCGCGCCGGTTACCGCGATCGCCAGCGTGAACGGCAGCGTCCACACGCTCAGCCGGTTGTGCCAGTCGGCCAGGCCCACTCCGCCCCCGTCGCGCGCGCGCAAGCGGAAGGCGTCGCGGAAGATGCGCGGGTGCGCAATCACGCCGCTGATCGCCAGCGCCACGATCAGCATGCCCAGGATGCCGACGATGGTGATGCCCACCAGCCCCTGCGCGAATGGGATGTTGAGCGTGTAGTGCAGTCCGTAGAGGAACTCCGACCAAAGGTTCTCCTCGGGCGCCGCGATCGAGCCGTCGGCGTTCAGGTGGAACGCCTGCGTGTCGGTGGTGATCGTCGCGCGCGGCAGCTCTTCCACCGGCATGTGGACGTAGAGGTGCGTCGTCGTCGGCTTGCCCGCTTCGGTCTCCAGCACCGCGGCGATCCCGCGCTGCACGGCATCGGGATCGATCGCGGTCATTTCCGGCGCGTTGGGCTGCTCGAACCGCTGCCACTCCTCGTAGAGCACGAGCACCGTGCCGCTCAGGCAGACAAGGTAGAGCAGCGCGCCTGCCAGCAGCCCGATCGCCGCGTGCGCGGAGAGCGCCGATTTCACCGTGGCGGGTTCGGGTACGAGCTTCATCGGAGACCTCCGGTCGCCAGCACGGGAATCAGCGGCAGGCTGCATAGCACGAGCGTCGCGATCTGGCTGCGCCGCCGCTCCTGCATCAGCAGCACGGTGGCGAGCACCGCCCAGACCAGCGGCACGGCAAAGAGCGCGAGCACGAGCGTGTTGGCCTCGTTCCAACCGAGCGCCCCGCCGAGCCCGCGCAAGGCCACCGCGAGCCCGATCGACACAACCAGCCCGCCCACGATCACGATCGCGAAGGTGCCGAACCGCCGTCCCAATCGGCGCGGCTCGCCCGCCTCAGGCAGCATCCCGGCGCGGCGGTTCGAGCTCCGTGCCTTGCCCGGAGGCGAGCGAAAGCCCGCTAGTGCCAGCGCCACGCAGGCCGCTGCCATCGCCGCGATCGAGGCCATCGCCACGCCCCAGGCGCCGTCGCTCGCCCATCCGGCCGCCACGGCCGCCGCGAGGAGCGCCCACCCGGCAGCGTTCCACCCCGCCGACCGCTTCGGCAGCGCCCAGGCGTATCGCAGCACGGCCACGCCGCCCGCACCGAGCGCCAGTGCCAGGACCAGCAAGGGCGAGACGGCGTTCATCAGCCCCGCGCCCTCAGAACCGATAGCTCACGGTGCCGAACACGTTGCGCTCGGCGCCCTGGAAGCAGTCGCCGCGCGCCAGGCAGGCGGAGTAATAGTCCTCGCCGAGCAGGTTGGTGGCGTTGAGCGCGAAGCTCCAGTTCTGCCAGCTCAGCTCGGCGAAGGCATCGACCAGCGTGTAGCTCGGCGTCACGATCCCGTCGGGGAAGGCGAACCCGAACGAGCGGTTCTTGCCCGAATGCCGCACGCCGCCGCCCAGCGTCAGGGTCATCGCGTTCGGCAGCTCGAACGGCCGCAGCGCCCAGATCGAGGCATTGTGCTTCGGCACGTTGTCGAGCTGGCGATCGGTTTCGTCGTCCACCGCCTCGTTGTAGCTGTAGTTCGCGATCACCTGCAGCCGCCCCGGCAGCTGGGTGCGCGCCTCGACTTCGATACCCTTCGAGGTCAGCGACCCCACCTGCATCTGATCGAACGGATCGGGCGTGCTCGGGTCGTCGACCGGCCGGTTGCGTTCCTTGATGTGATAGGCGGTCACGGTCACCATGCTCGCCTCGTTCGCCTGGAACTTGATGCCCGCTTCGAACTGCCGGCCGGCCTTGGGCACGAACGGGTTACCGCTGCTGTCGACACCGGAGATCGGCTCGAAGCTCTCGGTATAGCTGAAGAACGGCGAGACGCCCTCGACCACGTCGCCGATGATTCCCGCGCGGAAAGTCGTCGCGTCGGCGTCGTAGCTGCCGCCGAACAGCGCATCCTCGGCGCTCGCGTGGTCGTGCCGCGCGCCGAGCACGATCGAGACGCGATCCCACAGCCGGATCTGGTCCTGCAGGTAGAACCCGATCTGCTCCTGCGTCACGTCCTCCGACGGCGCCGAAGGCGTCGGCAACCCGCCGCCCCAGTCGCTGATCGCGTCGTAGTCGATGTCGTAGATGTCGATGAACTCATAGCCGAACCCGCCGACCTTGCGCACGCGGTTCCAGCTATAGTCGACGCCTGCGAGCAGCACGTGCTCCACCGCCTCGCCGGTGTTGAAGTTGAGCTGCACGTTGTTGTCGGTGGTGAAGATCTCCATCCGCGCCTCGCTTCCGTCGGCATAGAGGCCGATCGTCCGCTGCTCGGGATCGAGATAGGGATTGGTCGGGTTGGTGTAGCTGTCCGGATAGTGCGTCAGGTACGTCAGGTCGCTGTCGATATAGCGCGCCTTGAGGCTGACTTTCGCCACTTCCGAGAACCGGTGCTCGATCAGCGCGGTGCCCTGCAGCAGCCGTCCGTCGTAGCGGTCCCAGCCCGGCTTGCCGACGAACAGGTCGCTCGGCAACCGGCCGTTCGGGTTCGGCAGGATCGTCCCGACCAGCGGCAGGAACTGCGAGGTCGAGCCCCCGTCGTCCTCCTGGTAGAGCCCGAGCAGCGTCACGCTCGTGTCCATCGTCGGCTGCCAGGTCAGCGACGGCGCGAACAGCACGCGGTCGTCGGGCACGAAGTCGGTCTGCGTGTCCGCGTCGCGCACCCGCGCCACCACCCGCCCCGCGACCGTGTCGCCGAGCGGCCCGGTCAGGTCGAGGAGCGCTTCCTTGCGGTCGAAGGAGCCATACCGCACCGCGACTTCGCCCCCGGTCATGAACTCCGGAAGCTTCGAAGTGAGGTTGACGATCCCGCCGAGCGATCCCGCGCCGAACAGCACCGAGGAAGGCCCGCGCAGCACCTGCACGCTGTCGAAGTTGTAAGGATCGGCGCGGATGCTGGCGTAATAGCTGAACACGTCGCGCATGCCGTCGCGGAACTGCAGCGCGTTGATCCCGCGCACGAACGCGCCGTCGACGCGGCTGTCGGGCCCATAGGGGTTCGCCTGCACGCCCGAGACGTAGTTCAGCGTGTCGCCGATCGACACCGCGCCCTGCGCCTCGAACACCTCGTTCGGGATCACCGTGACCGGCTGCGGCACCTCGATCGCCGGCACGTCGGTCTTGGTCGCGCTCCCCGCGCCGAGCGCTTCCGCGGTAACGAGGATTTCCCGGCCCCCGCCCTGATCGTCCGCCTCCGCCTCGTCCGCCCCCAGCGCGGGAACGGCGATCAGCGTGGAACCCGCAAGCAACAACGACACGACAAGTTTCATCTTCGATTCCCTCAACCTTTCGGGCGCCACTAATGCGAGTTACTTGCATTAGCAAGGAGCCTGCTGCGCTCGAGCGGCTCCGCCTAGCAATCTTGCTAATTTTGCCGTTGTGCACTATATGCAGACCTAAGGATTGGGCTTTCCCGGTCGACGTCAGGGCTTCGGGTTACCGGGGCCCTTTCGTTCATCTGGATCAGGGAAAAACCTTGAAGTCCCATATCCGGTTGGCGACGATATCGAACGCGCGATTGGCCTGATCCGGCCTGATCGCCTTGAGCGCTAATGGGCGAGCAATCAGGTCGCTAAGCTGGTGCCCGGCAAGATTGGCAGCTTTAGGAACGAAGACAGGCTCGATCGGCGTGCGGGCAAAATCCACCGCTCGCCATCCCCACGGCTTGCCGTTGGCAGCGATACGTCGGAACTCCAGCTCAAGCTGCCTGTCCTCCTCGCCCTCGTCCTTCGAACAGAACGTGCGTCAGTTTGCCGCGTTGTCCGTCCGCAACCAGGCGGTTGCTCAGCTTCTCCATGCAGAATTGCATGGCGATCTCATAGGGGTTCCAAGGATCGGCGTACCGCGCCTTGTGCTTCACCTTGTCTATGACCGAGCAGTAGGCGTGAAACGGGGCGTCAGCCATGATGGCGCTCACGTCCGCCATAAATGCTTCGCGCGCTGACGCGTCTCGCAAGAAGGCGAATGGCGGCTCCTGCTTACGTATCTCGCGCTCGTGCAGGAAGCCGCATCATGTCCGAAGTATTTGAACTTGAGGCGGCGAAAGACCGGCTCGATCTGCTCAGCGTAGGCTGCCTTCTCGAACACACAGAAGACCAGCGCGAAGACCGGGAACTGCGGATCGATCGAGGCCAGGCCGTGATCGCCACTCTCATCGGCGAAGACGATGTAGTCACTGAACTCAGGCATCGGACGATGCTTCGTTCATGCCACGAAGCGCTCAAACCGCTCACTTTGATGCCAGCGAAGATGCTCGAGTTTCGGCTTCAGCGCCGGGTCCAAAGGCGCGTTGAGCTGCTGCCCGTGCAGGCGCCGGTATTCGTTCCCGTTGTTGAATACCGTCCGCACCGTATCGCTCACCACCATCCGCAGATCGTCGTCAAACGTGATGTATCCCGCATCGAACACACTGTGAATGTCGCGCCGAAGTAGCAGTCCGTTGCAAACGTCATGCTCGCCGCCTTCCGCGTACGAGCGGATGTGTGCAGCCTCCAGCGCGGGAAGCACCTTGCCGCCGGAGATCGCGCATTGCCTGTCGTAAGCGTCGGTCACGGCAAGCCTGAACGCCCCTTGTCCCCGTCTCGGCTTCACAAGTTGCGGCGAGCCGTACCGCTCTCCCTGACCGACGAATACGGCTCGCTTCTCGCTCACGGTCCCCGAGGCGCTGGCGACTTGAGCGGCCTCCATTATACCGTCCCAGAGCGTCTGGCCGTCGCGCTCCGCGGTGTCGTATGCCTTTCCAGTGACGATCTGCCGGCTCCACGATTCAGGCTGCGGTATCCAGAGGTGCTCCGGCAAGAACACTGGCTGCACCACGATCCGACACCCAATGGTGTAGTCCTGCCCCAACCGAACATCGGACCGGTACTTGCCCACCCGCTCGCGCATCTCCTGCAGCGTCCGCGCACCGTTCTTGATGCCAAGCGCCTCCCACGCCAGCGACAGCGGATAGTTGTTAGCCCGGTCGAGCACGCCAAAGCCACCGATGGCATTGCGCGGGCTCTTCAGCTTGAACAGGAACAGCTCGCCCGGCTGGATCGCCCCGAATTGGGTGCCTCCGCTCGGCTGCCAGAAATTGACTTCGTCGATGTCGGGCTGCGAGGCGAGGAAGTCGAACCAGTCGGGGTCCGTGTTCGCCACCCACATCTTCACCATTGGACGCCCCCGGACTTCCCCTGCCTCAATCCTCGATGAAGAAGTCCTCATCGATACGCTTTACCGCTACCGTCCTGCTGACACGCGCGCCAACGCCGTATTCGACGAGCAAATCCGCCAAGCGATCGCCATCGACGAGAATAACTCGCTGAGGCAGGTGTCGCACGTACTCGGCCGCAGGCGTGCTGAAATACGAAGTTGTGACAAAAACACCCTTCGTGGCACCCAGGCCGACGAGGCTCCCTACAAACCCTTGGATTTCCGGTCTTCCGACGGACACATGAGACGCATACCGCTTCGCCTGGACATAAATTCGATCAAGTCCGAGGCGGTCTTCATCGATCACGCCGTCGACGCCGCCGTCTCCACTCTTGCCGAGCCGCAACGCTGCGCGATCGTGACTGCCGCCGTATCCCATCGAAACGAGTAGATCGACAATAACCCGCTCGAAGAACGACGGGCTTTGGGCAAGTATGCGCTGAAGAAGTTCCACCTTGAGCGCGGAGTGAAGAACAGCGTGCGCAGCATCAATTTGTTCCTCGGGCGTCACCTCCGAAACAGCTGCCGCCTCGGCGGGTGAACTCTGATTGGAGCTTAGTTTGTTGCCGTTGTAGAACTCGACGAATGCCGAATAAGCCTTCAGCGTCTCGACGTTAATCGCTGGCGGTTCGGTGGCGAGGAGCTGCTTTCCGGCCTCACTGGCTATGAACTTACCCCTTTCAGGGCTATCAATCAGGCCGGCTTTGCCCATGTAGAACTTCGCCCAATGGATGCGATTGTGAAGAACGCGCTGTCGCCCACTTGGCAACATTTCCTCGCGTTCGTCGTCTGACAGCCCAAAGCTCAAGGCAATCTGGTCAGCAACCTCAGGAACGCGCGTCTCTCCGCCCGCGGCGATCTTCAGAACGGGCAGCATCAAGGTCTGATAATCGGGTATTGGCAATTCACCCCCTCCTTTGGTCACATACTAACTACCAGAATCGCACCTGTATCGCCGCTAAGGACGAAAAGGCCCACCTGCGACGGGGCCTTTGCCCTTCCTCTCGCTGGATCCCCGCCTCCGCGGGGATGACGAGAGAAGGCAAAAAGAAAGGCCGCCTTGCGGCGGCCTTCCCTGGTGTTCCTCCGCGCCTCTACGTGCGCAAATGAAAAGGGCCGCCTCGCGGCGGCCCTTCGCACTTTGGTCTAGCTGGATCCCGGATCAAGTCCGGGATGACGAACCTCAGCCCAGCAGCTCCTGCTCGAGCTTCTTCGCCATCTCCTCGATGTTCTCCGGTGGCCAGCCGGGGATGTCCATCCCCAGCCGCAGGCCCATCGAGCTCAGCACTTCCTTGATCTCGTTCAGGCTCTTGCGCCCGAAGTTCGGCGTGCGCAGCATCTCGGCTTCGGTCTTCTGCACCAGATCGCCGATGTAGATGATGTTGTCGTTCTTCAGGCAGTTCGCCGAACGCACCGACAGCTCGAGCTCGTCCACCTTCTTGAGCAGGTAGCGGTTGAGCTGGTTGGCGTCGCTCTCGTCGGGCGCCGCGGCCGCCACGCCGATCATCGTCGGCACCGGCTGCGGGATGCCGTCCTCGAAGTGGACGAACAGCGTCAGCTGGTCCTGCAGGATGCGCGCGGCATAGGCCACCGCGTCCTCGGGGGTCACCGTGCCGTCGGTCTCGACCGTGATCGAGAGCTTGTCGTAGTCGAGCTCCTGCCCGACGCGCGCGTTGTCGACCTTGTAGCTGACCTCGCGGATCGGCGAGTACAGGCTGTCGATCGGAATGAGGCCGATCGGCGCGTCGATCGGGCGGTTCTGCACCGCCGGGACGTAGCCCTTGCCGGTGTCGGCGGTCAGCTCCATGTTGAGCGTCGCGCCTTCGTCGAGGTGGCAGATCACGAGGTTCTTGTTGAGCACCTCGATGTCGCCGCTCACCGCGATGTCGCCCGCGGTCACCGCGCCGGGGCCGGTCTTGGAGAGCTGGAGCCGCTTCGGGCCCTCGCCTTCCATCTTGAGCGCGATCTGCTTGACGTTGAGCACGATGTCGGTGACGTCCTCGCGCACGCCGGCGAGGCTGCTGAATTCGTGCAGCACGTTCTCGATGCGGATCGAGGTGATCGCCGCACCCTGAAGGCTGGACAGGAGCACCCGGCGCAGCGCGTTGCCGAGCGTCAGGCCGTAGCCCCGCTCGAGCGGCTCGGCCACGAAGGTCGCCTTGCGCTGCTTGTCGCCGCCGGGCTTGACGTCGAGGCTGCTGGGCTTCTTCAGTTCCTGCCAGTTCTTCATATTGACGGACATGGACTTCCCCTAAAGGTCAGTTTGAATTGGCACGGCCGCGGAGCGCTGGGTGCGCCGCGGCCGATGCGAAACGTGGCGGCTGCCCCTGTCGACTTGGGGCGGGCCGCCGGCAGGATCGATCAGACGCGGCGGCGCTTGCTGGGCCTCACGCCGTTGTGCGGGATCGGGGTCACGTCGCGAATGGAGGTGATGGTGAAGCCCACCGCCTGCAGCGCGCGCATCGCGCTTTCGCGGCCCGAGCCCGGGCCCTTGATTTCGACTTCGAGCGTGCGGACGCCGTGCTCGGCGGCCTTCTTGCCGGCGTCGTCGGCGGCGACCTGGGCGGCGTAGGGCGTGCTCTTGCGGCTGCCCTTGAAGCCCATCATGCCGGCCGAGGACCAGCTGATCGCGTTGCCTTGTGCGTCGGTGATCGTGATCATGGTGTTGTTGAAGCTGGCGTTGATGTGCGCCACGCCGCTGCTGATGTTCTTGCGCTCCCGCCTGCGGATGCGCTGTGGTTCGCGTGCCATATGGTGTTGCCTATCCTGAATTCCAGAGGGGCTGCGCCTCGATCGGCCGGGGGCCGGACCGAGAGGCGAGCGGCCTTACTTCTTCTTGCCGGCGATCGGCTTGGCCTTGCCCTTGCGGGTGCGCGCGTTGGTGTGCGTGCGCTGGCCGCGGACGGGGAGGCCTTTCCGGTGGCGCAGGCCGCGGTAGCAGGCGAGGTCCATCAGGCGCTTGATGTTCATCGCGGTGGTGCGGCGCAGGTCGCCTTCCACCGTGTGATCGGCGTCGATGGTTTCGCGGATCTGCAGCACTTCGGCGTCGGACAGGTCCTGGACGCGGCGGCTGTGGTCGATGCCGAGCTTGTCGGCAATGCGCTTGGCCGTGGCCGGGCCGATACCGTGGATATAGGTCAGCGCCACGATCACGCGCTTGTTAGTCGGGAGGTTAACCCCTGCAATACGAGCCAAAAAACATCTCCATGCTCCACAGGGAGTTGGCGGTCCGCTGTGCGGTGCGCTCCCTATCTCATCGCGTTGTTCATTAGACGGAAGCGCGGCGGCCCAATGGCAATTGGTCCGGATGGACAGGCTCTTGGCCCGCCTGCCGAACTGCCCGCATCTGTCGAATGAGCGGCGCGCTTACGGCGAATCGCCGGCGTCGTCAACAGGCAACCGCGCAAATGCTCGCGTCGGCCCCGCATTCGGGAGCCGGCGACGCATCGGAGTTTGGACGAGTACACCAAAACCCGTGCGCCGTCAAAATCGCGCGGCCGGGCTTATATATGGCGAGACGCGTGGCCGAGCGAAGCAGTTGGTCACCGACCGACCGATCGACGAGTGGCGCCGTCGGACCGCCCTCAGTGCGCGGCGAGGATGCCTTCGATCGCGGCGGTGACATTGTCGATCGGCGCCATGCCGTCGACACGCGAGACGATGCCACGCGCTTCGTAGAGCGGCAGTATCGGCGCGGTCTTGGCGCGGTATTCCGCCATCCGGGTGCGAACGGTTTGCTCGTTGTCGTCCTTGCGCCGCTTGAACTCGATTCCGCCGCACTTGTCGCAGACGCCCGGCTTCGCCGGACGTTGGAATTCATCGTGATAGCCCGCGCCGCAACTTGCGCACGAATAACGCCCGACGATCCGACGCACCAACTCGTCCTCGTCGACGTCCAATTCGATGACTCGGTCGAGCTCGCGGCCATGCTTCGCAAGGATAGCGTCGAGGGTCTCTGCCTGCGCGGCGGTGCGGGGATAGCCGTCGAAGATCGCTCCGACGTCCGCACCCATCGAAGCCAGCTCGTCATCGATAAGGGCGGTAACAATCTCGTCCGAGACCAGCTCGCCGCCTTCCATGATGGCCTTGGCCTTCAGGCCGACCGGCGTCTGCGCGGCCACGGCCGCCCGTAGCATGTCGCCCGTGGAAAGCTGCCGCATCCCATGATGCTCGACCAGGCGCGCCGCCTGTGTGCCTTTGCCGGCGCCGGGCGGACCAAGAAGGATGATGTTCATTGAGCTAACGCCGCCTGCCCTTCAGCTTGGCCTTCTTGATCAGATCGCCGTACTGGTGAGCGAGCAGGTGAGACTGAATCTGGCTGATCGTGTCGACGGTGACGTTGACCACGATCAGCAGGCTCGTGCCGCCGAGGATGAGCGGAAGACCTGTCTGCGCGATCATGTATTCCGGAACCACACAGACCAGTGTCAGGTAAATGGCGCCGATCACGGTAATGCGCGTCAGAACATAGTCGAGGTAGTCCGCGGTGCGCTTGCCCGGACGGATGCCGGGAATGAACCCGCCGTTCTTCTTCAGGTTCTCGGCGGTCTCCTCCGGATTGAAGACGACCGCGGTGTAGAAGAACGTGAAGAAGATGATGCCGGCCGCATAGAGCGCCATATAGAGCGGTTGCCCGTGAGCCAGGTACTGGTTGAGCGTCTGGATCACGCTGTAGAAGCTACTGTCCGTGGTCACGGAGTTGCCGGCGAACTGGCTGATGGTCAGCGGAAGCAGCAGGAGCGAGCTCGCGAAGATCGGCGGGATGACGTTCGCGGTGTTGAGCTTGAGCGGAAGGTGGCTGCGGTCGGCTTGCATTGCTCCGCGAGCGCTCGCACGCTTGGGGTACTGAACAAGCAGGCGCCGCTGCGCCCGCTCCATGAAACAGATCACCACGATCAGCGCCACGATCATCACGACAAGACCGACGATCAGGAAGGTGCTGAACGAGCCGGTGCGGCCACCTTCGAACAGATTGATGATGAACGTCGGAAACTGGGCGACGATGCCGGCCATGATGATCAGCGATACGCCATTGCCGATGCCGCGGCTGGTGATCTGCTCGCCCAGCCACAGAAGGAACATCGATCCCCCAACGAGGTTCACGACCGCCACGATGCGGAACATGAGACCGGGGTCGACCACCGCCTGCATGCCGCTCTGCGCCCCGTAAGCCTCAAGGCCCGATGCTAGGAACCAGCCCTGGATCGCGCAGAGAAACACCGTGCCGTAACGAGTGTACTGATTGAGCTTCTTGCGCCCCGCCTCGCCTTCCTTCTTGAGGGCCATCAACGAAGGGTGCAGCGCCGCGGCGAGCTGGATGACGATCGACGCAGTGATGTACGGCATCACACCGAGCGCGATGAGGCTCATGCGCTCCAGGCTGCCGCCGGAGAAAGTATTGAACAGATCGAGGATGCCGCCACGGGTCTGGTCGTAGAGGCTCTCGAGGATCAGCGGGTTCACGCCTGGCAAGGGCACGAAGCTAAGGAAGCGGAACACGATCAGGGCACCGATGGTGAACCAGATCCGTTGCTTGAGCTCTGTGGCCTTGGAGAAGTTCGCGAGACTGAGATTGCTCGCGATGTTGTCAGCGCGTGATGCCATGGGTCTTCAAATGCCTTGCCTGGCCGGTAGGCTGATGCCCCCGCCCCCTGTTCAGGTCAGCCCATATAGGGGCCGGGCGGGGGTGCAAGAACCCCCCCCCGAGAATACCGAGCGATTATTTGGCGGCGCGCGCCTTCGCGGAGCCCTTCTTGGCCGCTGCGAGTTCGGCAGGATCTTTCGCCACGATAACTTCGACGGAGCCGCCAGCCTTCTCGACGGCAGCGACCGCGCCCTTCGAGGCGCCGGCCACCTTGAACGAAACCTTGCTCGTCAGCTCACCCTTGCCGAGCAGCCGAACGCCGTCCTTGCCGCCGCGCGCCACGCCGGCCGCCTTGAGCGCCTCGTGGTCGACGACTGTCTTGGCGTCGAGTTTGCCGGCATCGACCAGCTTCTGGATCTGGCCCAGGTTCACCTCAGCATAGTCCTTGCCGAACGGGTTGTTGAACCCGCGCTTCGGCAGGCGCATGTGCAGCGGCATCTGGCCGCCCTCGAAGCCCTTGATGGCCACGCCCGAACGGCTCTTCTGGCCCTTCTGGCCGCGGCCGCCCGTCTTGCCCTTGCCCGAGCCGATGCCGCGCCCGACGCGGATTCGGTTCTTGCGGGCGCCGGCGTTGTCACGGATGTCGTTCAGTTTCATGTCAGTGCACTCGCTTTCGCTCTTGTCGCGCGGATGTTCAGTCGATCACTTCGACCATGTGGGGCAGGCGAGCGATCGCGCCGCGCACCTCGGGAGTGTCCTCGAGCTCGACCACCTTGTGCATCTTGCCGAGGCCGAGACCGATCAGGGTCTTCTTCTGGCTCTCCGGCCGCCGGATCGGCGAACCGATCTGTTTGATCTTGATCTTCGCCATGTCTGTTACTCCACGATGGCTTCAGCGGCGGCCTCGGCCTCCGCTTCGCTCGCGCCGCCGCGACCAAGCAGGTCGGCGACCTTCTTGCCCCGGCGCTGGGCGACAGACTTCGGCGAAGACTGGTTGCCGAGCGCATCGAAGGTGGCGCGGATCATGTTGTAGGGATTGGACGTGCCGATCGACTTCGAGACGACATCGGCGACGCCGAGGCTCTCGAACACCGCACGCATCGGACCGCCGGCGATGATGCCGGTGCCGGCCGGAGCCGAACGGACGTTGACGTGCCCCGCACCGAACCGGCCGAGGCCGTCGTGATGCAGCGTCCGGCCTTCCTTAAGAGGAACGCGGATCATCTTCTTCTTGGCCGAAGCGGTCGCCTTGGTGATGGCTTCCGGCACTTCGCGAGCCTTGCCGTGGCCGAAGCCTACGCGGCCCTTGCCGTCCCCTACCACGACCAGCGCGGCGAAACCGAAGCGCTTACCGCCCTTCACGGTCTTCGAGACGCGGTTGATGTGGACCAGCTTCTCGATCAACTCTTCGCCGCTGTCGTCGTCGCCACGACCGCGACCGCGTTCGTCACGACGACCGCGTCCGCGATCGCCGCCGCGGCCACCGCGATCACCACCGCGTCCGCCACGCCCGCTGCGCGCTTCGCGAGGGCCGCGCTGCTCAGTGGCATCGCCCGAGTCCTGCGACTGGGTTTCTGCGGCCACGGTCGGCTCGGTCGCGGGGGTCTCGACCACAGGGGCTTCCTGGTTGTTGTTTTCGTCAGCCATCATCAGAACTCCAGCCCGCCTTCGCGGGCGGCATCGGCCAGCGCCTTGACGCGGCCATGGAACAGGTAGCCACCGCGATCGAACACGACGGACGTCACGCCCGCCTTCTTCGCGGCTTCGGCGATGGTCTTGCCGACTTCGACGGCGGCATCGACGTTGGCGCCCGAGTTCTTCACGCCCAGCGTCGATGCGGCGGCCACTGTGCGGCCTTCGGCATCGTCGATGACCTGCGCGTAGATGTGCCGGCCGGTGCGGTGAACCGACAGCCGCGGGCGCTGGCCGCCACGCTTCTTGAGCGCGGTGCGAACCCGGCGGCGGCGACGTTCGAAAAGGGAAAGCTTGGCCATCTTACTTCTTCTTCCCTTCCTTGCGGAAGATGTACTCGCCACGGTACTTGATGCCCTTGCCCTTGTAGGGCTCGGGCTTGCGCCAGCGGCGGACTTCGGCGGCGAACTGCCCCACGGCCTGCTTGTCGATCCCGCTGATCTCGACCGTGGTCTGATCCGGGGTCTTCACCTCGAGCCCTTCAGGCACGTCGAGTTCGACGTCGTGGCTGTAGCCGAGCTGCAGCTTGAGCTTTTTGCCCTGGGCCTGCGCACGATAGCCGACGCCGGTGATCTCGAGGACCTTGGTGAAGCCCTGCGTGACGCCTTCGACGAGGTTCGAAACGAGCGTGCGCTGCATGCCCCAATGGCTGCGCGCCGGCTTGCCGTCGTTCGCCGGAGTGACCGAGATCGTTCCGTCTTCGAGCTTGTACGAGACGAGCTCCGACAGGCCCATCGAAAGGGTGCCCTTCGGTCCCTTCACATTGAGCATGCCTTCGCTGATGTCGGCAGTGACCCCGTTCGGGATCGCTACCGGACGTTTGCCGATGCGGCTCATCAGAACACCTCCGCCAGCACTTCGCCGCCGACGTTCTGGGCGCGCGCTTCGGCATCCGAAAGCACGCCCTTGGGGGTCGAGACGATGGTGATGCCGAGTCCGTTGCGCACCGTCGGAAGCTCCTTGGAGCCCGAATAGATGCGCCGGCCCGGCTTGGAGACGCGGGCCACGTGCTTGATCGCGGGCTCGCCTTCGAAATACTTCAGTTCGATCCGAAGCGCCGGGTGCTTGCCCGTGGCGTCCTCGGAATAGCCACGGATGTAGCCTTCGCGCTGGAGAACCTCGAGCACGTTGGCACGCAGCCTAGAGGCCGGCGAAAGGACGGAATCCTTCTTCGCCTGCTGGCCGTTGCGGATACGGGTGAGCATATCACCCAGGGGATCGGTCATCGCCATGTTGTCAGATCCTCACCAGCTCGACTTCACCAGGCCGGGAATCAGGCCCTTGTTGCCCAGATTCCGCAGCTCGATGCGGTTGACGCCGAACTTGCGATAAACGCCGCGCGGGCGGCCGGTGGTGCTGCAGCGGTTGCGCACGCGGGTCGGATTTGCGTTACGCGGGATTTCGGCCAGCTTGAGGCGCGCGATCAGGCGCTCGCCCTCGTCGAGCGACTCGTCGTCGGCAATCGCCTTCAGCCGGGCGTACTTGCCGGCGTACTTCTTCACGAGCTTCTTGCGACGCTCGTTCTTGTTGATGGAACTCAGTTTCGCCATGGACTTAAGCTCTCCTACGGCCGCTCAAGCGGCCTGCTTCTCTTCGGTCTGGGCCTGGGGCTCCGGAGCCGGGAACGGGAAACCGAACAGGGTCAGCAGCTCGCGCGCTTCCTCGTCGGTCTTGGCAGTGGTGGTGACGATAATGTCGAGGCCACGCACCTTTTCGATCTTGTCGTAGCTGATCTCGGGGAACACGATCTGCTCCTTGAGACCCATCGCGTAGTTGCCGCGGCCGTCGAACGACTTCGGGTTCAGCCCGCGGAAGTCACGGATGCGGGGCATCGCCACGGTCACCAGACGATCGAGGAACTCGTACATGCGGTCACGGCGCAAGGTCACCTTGCAGCCGATCGGCATGCCTTCACGCAGCTTGAACTGCGCGATAGACTTCTTGGCGATGGTGATCACCGGCTTCTGGCCGGCAATCAGCGCCATTTCCTCGGCCGCGGTCTGAACCTTCTTCTTGTCCTGGCTCGCCTCGCCCACGCCCATGTTGAGCGTGATCTTCTCGAGCCGCGGAACCTGCAGCCGGTTCTCGTAGCCGAACTTCTCGGTCATCGCCTTGACGATACGGTCTTCGTAGACCGTCTTCAGGCGGGGGGTGTACTTGTCAGCCATCGATCGTTTCCCCGGACTTGACGGCAACGCGCACCTTCTTGCCGTCCTTCTCTTCGAAGCGCACGCGGGTGGGCTTGCCGTCCTTGGGATCGGCCACGGCGACCTTGCTGATCGCCATCGGAGCGGGCGCGCGGTCGATGCCGCCCTGCGGGTTTGCCTGGCTCGGCTTGCGGTGGCGCGCAGCGACGTTGACACCGTCCACCACGACTTTGCCCACCTTCGGCAGAACCTGAGTCACCGTGCCCGTGCGGCCCTTGTCCTTGCCGGACAGGACCACGACCTGGTCACCCTTCTTGATCTTCGCGGCGGCCATCACAGCACCTCCGGAGCGAGCGAAATGATCTTCATGAAGCCCTTGGAGCGCAGCTCGCGCACCACCGGGCCGAAGATACGAGTGCCGATCGGCTCTTCGTTCTTGTTCACGAGCACCGCGGCGTTGGTGTCAAAGCGGATCACGCTGCCGTCGGGTCGGCGCACGTCCTTGCGGGTACGCACGATCACCGCACGGTGCACGTCGCCCTTCTTAACGCGAGCGCGCGGCTGCGCCTCCTTGACGGAGACGACGATCACATCGCCGACGCCCGCGGTGCGGCGCTTCGAGCCGCCCAGCACCTTGATGCACTGGACGCGCTTCGCGCCGCTGTTGTCCGCGACGTCGAGATTGGACTGCATCTGGATCATCGATCCGGTTCCTTCTCAGTGGCTTGCCGGAACAAGTCCGGCAGTTCCAAATCTACTCAGTTACCCGCGGCTTCGACTTCGAGGTCGGCTTCGACCGCCTGGCCCTTGCCGGCCTGCACGCGGTCGAGCACCTTCCACGTCTTGGTCTTGGAGATCGGACGCGTCTCCTCGATCCGCACGACGTCGCCGGGCTTGAACTCGTTGCCCTCATCGTGGGCGTGATACTTCTTCGAGCGCCGGATGATCTTGCCGTAGAGCGGGTGACGCTCCTTGCGCTCGACCTTCACGGTCACGGTCTTGTCGGTCTTGTCGGAGACCACAGTCCCGATCAGGATGCGTTTCGGCATCGCTTGCTCCTTAAGCCTTGGCAGCCGAGCGGGTGCGCTCGGTCTGAAGGGTCTTGATCTGCGCGATCGCCCGGCGGACTTCCTTGATCCGCGCAGGGCGCTCGAGCTGGTTGGTCGCGGCCTGGAAACGCAAGTTGAACTGCTCGCGCTTCAGTTCGACGAGCTGCTCGGAGAGCTGGTCATCGGTCTTGGTGCGCAGGTCTTCGACTTTCTTGCTCTGGGCCATCATTCGCCTCCCAGGTGCGAGGTGTCGCCGAGGCGGGCAACGACCTTGGTCTTGATCGGCAGCTTCATCGCCGCACGCTCGAACGCTTCCGCGGCGAGCGGGCCGGGAACACCGTCGAGCTCGAACAGGATGCGGCCCGGCTTCACGCGAGCGGCCCAGTATTCCACCGCGCCCTTGCCCTTGCCCTGACGGACTTCGGCCGGCTTCTTCGACACCGGCACGTCGGGGAACACGCGGATCCACAAACGCCCCTGGCGCTTGATGTGGCGCGTGATCGCACGACGCGCGGCTTCAATCTGGCGCGCGGTGATCCGCTCCGGCTCCATCGCCTTCAGCCCGTAAGAGCCGAAATTGAGCGCCGTGCCGCCCTTGGCGTCACCGCTGATGCGGCCCTTGAACGCCTTGCGGAACTTCATTTTCTTCGGTTGCAGCATTGCTCGTCTACCTTAACGCGCCGGACGGACGCCGGAGGTTTGAGCCTCCATCATCAGCCGGTCCTGCGCCATCGGATCGTGGCCGAGAATCTCGCCCTTGAAGATCCAGCACTTGATGCCGATCACGCCGTAGGCGGTCAGCGCCTCGGCCTCGGCGTAGTCGACGTTCGCGCGCAACGTGTGCAGCGGCACGCGGCCCTCGCGATACCACTCGACGCGGGCGATTTCCGCACCGCCGAGACGACCGCCGCAGGTAATCCGGATGCCCTCGGCGCCGAGGCGGAGAGCGGACTGCACGGCGCGCTTCATCGCACGGCGGAAAGCCACGCGGCGAACCAACTGGTCGGCCACGCCCTGAGCGACGAGCTTGGCATCGATCTCAGGCTTGCGGATCTCGACGATGTTCAGCTTGACCTCGCTGTCGGTCATCGTCGCGAGCTTGGCGCGCAGCTTCTCGATGTCGGCGCCCTTCTTGCCGATGATGACACCCGGGCGCGCGGCGTAGATCGAGATGCGGCACAGCTTGGCCGGGCGCTCAATCACCACCTTCGAGATCGCCGCCTGCGGCAGACTCTCGATGATGTACTTGCGCAGCTCGATGTCTTCCTTGAGCAGCTGTGCGTAGTTGCGCCCTTCAGCGTACCAGCGGCTGTCCCAGGTGCGGTTGATCTGCAGGCGCAGGCCGATCGGATTGCTCTTCTGACCCATCTTAAGCCTCTTCTTCCTGCTCGCGCACGACGATCCGCAACCGGCTGAACGGCTTGAGGATGCGCGTGGACTTGCCACGGCCGCGCGTCGCGAAACGCTTCATGGTGATCGACTTGCCGACCGAAGCCTCGGAGACGACGAGCGCGTCGACGTCGAGATCGTGGTTGTTCTCGGCGTTGGCGATCGCGCTGGCGAGCACCTTGCGGGCGTCGACGGCCATCGCCTTCTTGGAGAAGGCGAGGATATTCATCGCGTCCTCGGCCTTCTTGCCGCGGATCAGGCCGGCGACGAGGTTCAGCTTCTGCGCCGAACCACGGATCGTGGTGCCGACGGCCAGCGCCTCGTTTTCGCCCACGCGGCGGGGAGCTTTCTGCTTGCCCATCAGCGCTTACCCTTCTTGTCGCCCGCGTGACCCGGGAAGTTGCGCGTGGGCGCGAACTCGCCGAGCTTGTGGCCGACCATCTCTTCGTTGACGGACACCGGAATAAACTTCTGTCCGTTATAGACGTTGAATGTCAGGCCGACGAACTGCGGCAGGATCGTGCTGCGGCGCGACCAGGTCTTGATCGGCGCGCGGCCACGCTTGTCCTGCGCATCCTCTGCCTTCTTCAGCAGAGACAGTTCGACGAACGGACCTTTCCAGACGGAACGAGCCATTATCGCTTACCTCTTCTTCTTCGCGTGGCGCGAACGGATGATCATCTTGTCCGTCTGCTTGTTGTTGCGGGTCCGGGCGCCCTTGGTCGGCTTGCCCCACGGCGTAACCGGGTGGCGGCCGCCCGAGGTGCGGCCTTCACCGCCGCCATGCGGGTGATCGACCGGGTTCTTTGCGACGCCGCGGGTCAGCGGCTTCACGCCCATCCAGCGCTTGCGGCCGGCCTTGGCGAAGTTCTGGTTCTGGTTGTCGGGGTTCGACACCGAACCGACCGTGCCCATGCAATCGGCCCGCAGGTAGCGCTGCTCGCCCGAGTTCAGGCGAACGATCACCATACCGCGGTCGCGGCCGACGACCTGGACGTAAGTCCCCGCCGAACGGGCAATCTGGCCGCCCTTACCCGGCTTCATCTCGACGTTGTGGCAAATCGTGCCGACCGGCATCTGGCCGAGCAGCATGGCGTTGCCGACCTTGGTGTCGACGCGCTCGCCCGCCACGACGGTGTCGCCCGGAGCGAGGCGGTTGGGCGCCAGGATATAGCTGAGCTCACCGTCCTCATACTTGAGGAGCGCGATGAACGCGGTGCGGTTCGGATCGTATTCGATCCGCTCGACCGTCGCCGGCATGTCCCACTTGCGACGCTTGAAGTCGATGTAGCGGTACTTCTGCTTGTGGCCGCCGGCCATGCCGCGCGAGGTGACATGGCCCTTGTTGTTACGCCCGCCGGTCTTACGCTTCCCCTCGGTCAACGCCTTGACCGGCTTGCCCTTGTAGAGCGCCGAACGGTCGACGAGGATCAGGCCGCGCCGGGCGGGGCTGGTCGGGTTATAGTTCTTGAGTGCCATCGGTTAGCCCCGTGCGCCTTCGGTGATGTCGATCGACTGACCTTCGGCCAGCGTCACGATCGCCTTCTTCACGTCCGAGCGCTTATAGGGACGGCCCTTCCAGCGCTTGGTCTTGCCCTTTTGGACGATGGTGTTCACGCCTGTGACCTTCACGTCCCACAGCGCTTCGACCGCTTCCTTGATCTGCGGCTTCGTAGCGTCGTTCGCGACCTTGAAGACGACGCCGTTCTGCTCGCTGAGCAAGGTCGACTTCTCGGTGATGTGCGGGGCGAGGATCACGTCGTAATGACGCGCATCGATTTCCTGCTTCTTAGCCATTGAAGCGCGCCTCCAGCTTTTCTACCGCCGCCTTCGTCAGGACCAGCGTATCGTGCTTCAGGATGTCGTAGACGTTGGCACCCACGGCCGGGAGCACGTTGACACCCGGCAGATTGCCGGCAGCCTTCTTGAAGCTGCCTTCCACCGCGTCGCCGTCGATGACCAGAACCTTGCCGTTCCAGCCATTCTTGCCGAACGCGTCAGCCAGGGCCTTGGTCTTGGCATCTTTGAGCTCGAGGCTGTCGATGACCACCAGGCCGTCCTTCGCCTTCGCCGAAAGCGCCATCTTCAGGCCGAGCGCGCGAACCTTCTTGTTCAGCGACTGCTCGAAGTCACGCAGCCGGGCACCGTGCGCCTTGCCGCCGCCGATGAACACCGGAGCGCGGCGATCGCCGTGACGAGCCGTGCCGCCGCCCTTCTGGCGACCCCACTTCTTGCCGGTGCGAGCCACATCCGACCGCTCGCGAGTGGGGCGAGCGGTGCCGCGCCGGTTCTCGAGCTGCCAGGTGACGACACGGTGCAGGATGTCGGCGCGCGGCTCGACGCCGAACACGGCATCGTTGAGCTCGATGTCGCCGGCAGCCTTGCCGTCGAGTTTTTGGACCTTCACCTTCACGGATCAGCCCTCCTTATTCGCGTCGGCTTCGGGCGCATTGCCCTCGGCCTCGTTGTTCTCTGCGCCGACGGCCGGGGTCGTGTCATCGCCCGCGCCAGCCTGCTGCTCATGAAGCAGCTTATCCTGCTGCTCGGGCGAGACCTCGGGCTGAACCTCGTGCTCGGCAGCCGCCTCGACCATGCCGGCGGGGGCTTCCTCGTGCTCGGGGGCGCTGCTCTTCTTCTCGAGAATCGCGCCTGGGAAGGGCGCGCTTTCGGGAACCGGCAGCTTCACGGCGTCGCGGACCAGCAGCCAGGCGTTCTTCGCGCCCGGCACCGAGCCCTTCACGAAGATCAGGCCGCGGGTGGCATCGGTGCGCACGACTTCCAGGTTCTGCTGGGTGCGCTGCTTGTCGCCCATGTGGCCGGCCATCTTCTTGTTCTTGAAGACCTTGCCCGGATCCTGGCGCTGACCCGTCGAGCCGTGCGCGCGGTGGCTGACCGACACACCGTGCGTGGCGCGCATGCCTCCGAAGCCCCAGCGCTTCATCGCGCCCTGGAACCCCTTGCCCTGGGTGTGACCCGAGACGTCCACCATTTGGCCCGCCACGAAATGTTCGGCACTGATGGTCGCACCAACCGGAAGCAACGCCTCCTCGCTGTCGACGCGGAATTCAGCGACCTTCTTCTTCAGCGACACCTGCGCCTTGGCGAAGTGCTCGCGCTGCGGCTTGGCGACATTCTTCTGCTTGGCTTCGCCCGCGCCGACCTGGAGCGCGACGTAACCGTCACGATCCGCAGTGCGATGCGAAACGACCTGGCAATCTTCGAGCGCCAGAACGGTGACCGGCACGTGGCGGCCATCCTCCTGGAACAAGCGGGTCATCCCGACTTTCTTTGCGATCACGCCCGTGCGCATGATCAGACTCCTTCAACAGAGGCCTACCGGACCATCCGGCAGGCTTGTCAGCCCGATTGTCATGCATCGCCCCGTCCGGGCTGAGATGCCTCCCGAGAGGGAGGCGAGACGGGGGACGCGGCCCGGCATTATGCCGGCGGTATCCCTTGTCCGGATCGGCGGAGCTGGCTCCGTCCGATCAGGGCCCCGCTTTCGCGGGACTGCCGGCTTACGCCAGCTTGATTTCGACGTTCACGCCAGCAGCCAGATCGAGCTTCATCAGCGCGTCGACCGTCTGGGCGTTGGGCTGCACGATGTCGAGCAACCGCTTGTAGGTGCGCACCTCGAACTGCTCCCGCGACTTCTTGTCGATGTGCGGGCCGCGGTTCACGGTGAACTTCTCGATACGCGTCGGCAGGGGAATGGGGCCCCGAATGAGTGCGCCCGTGCGACGGGCGGTATCCGCGATCTCGCCGGTTGCCTGGTCGAGCACGCGGTGATCGAAGGCCTTGAGGCGAATACGGATATTCTGAGCTTCCATGTCCTACTACCGATGCGAAAGAGCCACGGCGGCCTGAAGACCGCCAAAAACAAAAGACCGCCCCGCCTCACCAGTTGCCTGGGAAGGGGCGGCCCCCCGTGAATTCCGGCCGGGCGAATCCGCAAGGACCCGCCCGGCGCGGCGCCTATATTACTTCGAAATCTTGCTGACAACCCCCGAACCGACGGTGCGGCCACCTTCGCGGATAGCGAAGCGAAGGCCCTCGTCCATCGCGATCGGAGCGATCAGCTTCACGCCGATCGTCACGTTGTCGCCCGGCATGACCATTTCGGTGCCCTCGGGGAGGATCACTTCACCGGTCACGTCGGTGGTGCGGAAGTAGAATTGCGGGCGGTAGTTGGCGAAGAACGGCGTGTGACGGCCACCTTCATCCTTCGACAGCACGTAGACTTCGGCGCTGAACTCGGTGTGCGGCGTGACCGAACCCGGCTTGGCCAGAACCTGGCCACGCTCGACGTCGTCACGGCCGGTGCCGCGGAGCAGCGCACCGACGTTGTCGCCAGCTTCACCGCTGTCGAGCAGCTTGCGGAACATCTCGACGCCGGTGACGGTGGTCTTCTGCGTGTCGCGGATGCCCACGATCTCGACTTCGTCGCCGACCTTGACGATCCCGGTCTCGATACGGCCGGTCACGACGGTTCCGCGACCCGAGATCGAGAAAACGTCCTCGATCGGCATCAGGAAGGGCTGGTCGGTCGGACGCGGCGGCTGCGGGATGAACTCGTCGACGGCCTTCATGAGCTCGATGATCGAGTTCTTGCCGATCTCGTCGTCGCGACCTTCGAGGGCAGCCAGGGCCGACCCCTTGATGATCGGAATGTCGTCGCCCGGGAAGTCGTACGAGCTCAGCAGCTCGCGAACTTCGAGCTCGACGAGCTCGAGGATTTCCGGATCGTCGACCTGGTCGACCTTGTTCATGTACACGACCAGCGCGGGAACGCCGACCTGGCGCGAAAGCAGGATGTGCTCGCGGGTCTGCGGCATCGGGCCGTCGGCAGCGTTCACCACGAGGATGGCGCCGTCCATCTGCGCGGCACCGGTGATCATGTTCTTTACGTAGTCGGCGTGCCCCGGGCAGTCGACGTGCGCGTAGTGGCGGTTCTCGGTTTCGTACTCGACGTGCGAGGTCGAGATCGTGATGCCGCGCTCGCGCTCTTCCGGAGCCTTGTCGATGTTGGCGTAGTCGGTGAACTCAGCGCCGCCGGCCTCGGCCAGAACCTTCGTGATCGCCGCGGTCAGCGTGGTCTTACCATGGTCGACGTGACCGATGGTGCCGATGTTGCAGTGCGGCTTGTTCCGCTCGAATTTTGCCTTCGCCATTTTCTTGAACCTCTAGTCTTTCGGATTTCGATTATTGCGGGTTTGAAAGCGGCGCCCGCTGAATCAGGCGCCGCCCCTAAACGACACTTCACGGTCAGGCAAGCTTCTCCTTGACCTCCGCCGCGACATTCGCCGGAACCTCGTCGTAGTGGCTGAACTGCATCGTGTACTGGGCGCGTCCCTGGGTAAACGAGCGCAGTTCGTTAACGTAGCCGAACATGTTCGCCAGCGGCACGTGCGCCTCGACCACTTGGGTGATGCCGCGGCTGTCGGTGCCCTGAATCTGGCCACGACGCGAGTTCAGGTCGCCGATGACGTCACCCATGTACTCGTCCGGGGTAACGACCTCGACCTTCATGATCGGCTCGAGCAACCGGATGCCGGCCTTCTCCGCCGCCGCACGCATGGCGCCTCGGCCGGTGATCTCGAACGCCACCGTACTCGAGTCGACATCGTGGTACTTGCCGTCGACCAGCTTGATCGTGAAGTCGATGATCGGGAACCCGATCAGGTACCCGCTCTCCGCC
Source organism: Pseudomonadota bacterium (assembly GCA_023433305.1). Classification (GTDB taxonomy): domain Bacteria; phylum Pseudomonadota; class Alphaproteobacteria; order Sphingomonadales; family Sphingomonadaceae; genus Croceibacterium_A. The sequence continues at coordinate 33,001 of JAEZCZ010000102.1, forward strand.
TGCTCGCGCATGCCCTTCTCGATCGACGGGATGTACTCGCGGGGGATGTTGCCGCCCTTGATCTGATCCTCGAAGATCACGCCCTGGCCGCGCTCGCCCGGCGTGACGACAACCTTCGCCTCACCGAACTGACCCGAACCACCCGACTGCTTCTTGTGGGTGTAGGTGACCTCGACCTCGCGAGCGAGGCTCTCGCGGTACGCCACCTGCGGCGCACCGACATTGGCTTCGACCTTGAACTCGCGCTTCATGCGATCGACCAGGATGTCGAGGTGAAGCTCGCCCATCCCCTTGATGATCGTCTGGCCCGATTCATGGTCGGTCGACACGCGGAACGACGGATCTTCGGCAGCCAGGCGAGAAAGGGCGACGCCCATCTTCTCTTGGTCGGCCTTGGTCTTGGGCTCCACCGACAGTTCGATGACCGGCTCGGGGAATTCCATGCGCTCGAGCACGATCGGCTTGGCGGGATCGCACAGCGTATCGCCCGTGGTGGTCTCCTTGAGACCGGCCAGCGCGACGATGTCGCCGGCGAAGGCTTCTTCGATGTCCTCGCGGTTGTTCGAGTGCATCAACAGCATGCGGCCGATCTTCTCGCGCTTGTCCTTCACGGAGTTCAAAACCGAACCCTTGGTCAGTTTGCCCGAGTAAATGCGCGTGAAAGTGAGCGAGCCGACGAACGGGTCGTTCATGATCTTGAACGCGAGAGCGGCGAACGGAGCCTCGTCGCTCGACGGCCGGGTGTCTTCCTCGTCGCTGTCGGGCTTCACGCCCTTGATCGCCGGGACGTCCACCGGGCTCGGCAGATAGTCGACGACGGCATCGAGCAGCGACTGCACACCCTTGTTCTTGAACGAGGAGCCGCACAGAACCGGCACGAAAGCCTGGTTCAGGGTGCCCTTGCGGATCAGCTTCTTAAGCGTCGCGACGTCGGGCTCGTTGCCCTCGAGATAAGCCTCCATCGCCTCGTCGTCCTGCTCGACGGCGAGTTCGACCAGCTTCTCGCGGTATTCCGCGGCCTTCTCGACCATGTCTTCCGGGATGTCGACGTAGTCGAACTTCGCGCCCAGGCTTTCGTCATGCCAGATGATCGCGCGGTTGTTCACCAGATCGACCAGACCCTTGAAATCGGACTCGGTGCCGATCGGCAGATACAGCGGGGCCGGAACGGCGCCGAGACGATCGATGATCGTCTGTACGCAGTAATAGAAGTTGGCGCCCGTACGATCGAGCTTGTTGATGTAGCACATCCGCGGCACGCCGTACTTCTCGGCCTGGCGCCACACCGTCTCGGACTGCGGCTCCACGCCGGCGACGCCGTCGAACGCAGCAACCGCACCGTCGAGCACGCGCAGCGACCGCTCGACCTCGATCGTGAAGTCCACGTGTCCGGGCGTGTCGATGATGTTCAGCCGGTGCTCGGGCCCCTCGCCGTCCTCGGCCTGCCAGAAGCACGTTGTCGCGGCCGACGTGATGGTAATGCCGCGCTCCTGCTCCTGCTCCATCCAGTCCATCGTCGCAGCGCCGTCATGCACTTCGCCGATCTTGTAGGACTTGCCGGTATAGAAGAGGATCCGCTCGGTCGTGGTAGTCTTGCCGGCGTCGATGTGCGCCATGATGCCGAAATTGCGATAGCGCTCGATGGGATGGCTGCGGGCCATGGTGAATTCCTTGGATGAGGGGAGCAGCCGGACGGATCACCGCCCGGCCCTCGCCTATATAGTTGTTACCAGCGGTAGTGCGAGAAGGCGCGGTTGGCGTCGGCCATGCGGTGCGCATCCTCGCGCTTCTTCACGGCATTGCCACGGTTGTTGGCCGCATCCATCAGCTCACCCGAAAGGCGCGCGGCCATCGTTGTCTCGGCCCGGCCGCGAGCGGCGGCGATCAGCCAGCGGATAGCAAGCGCCTGAGCGCGTTCCGGACGAACCTCGACGGGCACCTGGTACGTGGCGCCGCCCACACGCCGCGAACGCACCTCGACCTGCGGGGCGACGTTGTTGAGCGCATCGTGGAACAGCGCGACCGGATCGGTCTTCGCGCGGCTTTCAACGGTTTCGAGCGCGCCATAGACGATGCTCTCGGCAACCGACTTCTTACCGTCTAGCATGAGGTTGTTCATGAACTTCGACAGGACCTGATCCCCGAACTTCGGATCGGGCAGGATTTCCCGCTTCTCGGGACGACGACGACGTGACATCGGACTAATTCCTTATCCTGGGCGGCGCGGCTGCTCGCTGTGGAGTGCGCACCGGCCGAAAAAACCAGTGAGCGCGAGCCTTACTTCGGCCGCTTGGCGCCGTACTTGGAGCGGCTCTGCTTGCGGTCCTTGACACCCTGGGTGTCGAGCACGCCGCGCAGAACGTGGTAGCGCACACCCGGGAGGTCGCGAACCTTGCCGCCGCGGATGAGCACGACCGAGTGCTCCTGCAGGTTGTGGCCCTCGCCGGGGATGTAGGCGATGACCTCGCGCTGGTTGGTCAGGCGGATCTTGGCGACCTTGCGCAACGCCGAGTTCGGCTTCTTCGGGGTCGGCGTATAAACACGAGTGCAAACGCCGCGCTTCTGCGGGTTGCTGTCCATCGCGGGAGCCTTGCTCTTCGCCCGGTTCACTTCGCGGCCCTTGCGGACCAGCTGGTTAATCGTCGGCATCGAATACCTTCACCTGTTGTCCGCACCGGCGGAATTGCCGGCCGGGTCACCTCGTTCGGAAGGAATGAGTTCCACCCACCGACCGAGGTTCCATGGCGCCGCATGACTGAAGGTGAAGGAAAGGATCATGCGCAGCGCCGGACACCGGGCCGTTCTCGCACGAGCCTGAAACGCTCCACCCGAGCCCAAGAGCACCGGGTTACTTTGACGGCTGCCCCGAAAGCGACCTAGGTCCGCTTCAACAGAGAAAGGCCTCCTCAAATCTCTTGAAGGCCCCGAGACATCACCGGCAATGTTCAGCTCTATCTGCCCGCGGATGGCCAAGCCGTCCTGCGGATGCGCGCGCCCTTAATCAGATTTGGCTCTTCGGTCAACAACGGTCTCAGACGCCACGACTAACCGTGCGGACCCGTCACACCGGCCAGACCAGCGCGATCAGCGGAACGCCGAGAAGTACAACCAGGATGGAGAGCGGGAGGCCGAGACGCCAGTAATCGCCGAAGCGATAGCCGCCCGGCCCCATCACCAGCGTGTTGCATTGATGGCCGATCGGCGTGAGGAAATCGCACGCGGCGCCGACTGCGACGGCCATCAGGAACGGATCGGGCCGATGCCCGAGAACCGTCGCAAAGCCTGCGGCGATCGGCGCCATCACTAAGACCGTCGCCGCGTTGTTGAGGAAAGGTGTGAGCGCCATGGCCGCGACCATAATGAGCGCTAGCGCGCCAATAGGCGGCAAACCCTGCGCGAGGTCGGAGAGACCCTGAGCGATCAACTCAGTACCGCCGGTCGCGCGGATCGAATCGCTTACGGGAATTAGCGCAGCCAGCATGATCAAGATCGGCCAGTCGATCGCTGAATAGGCCTCGCGCAGCGGCAGGGCGCCAATCATCACCGTCGCGGCCGCGGCGCCGAAGAAGGCGATCTCTACGGAAACGAGACCGAGCGCTGTCAGGAGCATCGCTACGCCGAGAATCGCGATCGGCAGGATGCTGCGAGTTAGATTGCCAAGCCGCACCTCGCGTTCGGCCAGCGGCAGACTGCCGAGTTCCTGCAGCCGGGCCGGCATCTGTGAAAGAACGCCCTGCAGAACGATCATGTCGCCGGCGCGAAGGTTGATGTTCCGCAGGCGCTCTGTGAACCGTACTCCGCTTCGGCTGACCGCCAAGAGATTGATACCATAGCGCTTGTGGAGCTCGAGCCTGCCGGCCGCTTGCCCGATCAAGATCGAACCGTTGGCGATGACCGCCTCGATGACGCCGATCTCGTCACCCGACGAAGGTGACTCGAAGGCTCGATCCTGGCCTTCGAGTTCGAGCGCTTCTTTCGCGATGGCGCGCTCGAGAGCATCTGGAGCGCCCTGGAGCAGCACGATATCTCCCTCGCGCAGCACGGTGTCACACGCAGCGGGCTGCATGTCGCCTTCGCGCAGGACCGAGGTTACGGTGACCTCGCCACCGGCGCGCTCGCCAAGCTCGGAAACCTGCTTCCCGTCGGCGGGCGAACCCGGCGCGACGCGCGCTTCGGTGATGTAGGCGTTGACATCGAGCGCTTCGCCCATGCCCGTAGCCGGCGTCTGACCACTCGGCAGGAGGCGATAGCCGATCGCCAGAAACGCGACGCCCGCCAGCGTTAGCGGGAGGCCAACCGGAGTGTAATCGAACATCGAGAACGGCTCGCCGGTCAACTGCTCGCGCATCCCAGCCACGATCACGTTGGGCGATGTTCCCACCAGCGTCATCAGCCCGCCGAGCAGCGATGCGAAGGCCATCGGCATGAGGTAGCAGGAGATCGACGCGCCAGATTTTCGCGCCATCTGGAAGGCGATCGGCATCATGATCGCGAGCGCACCGATGTTCTTGACGAACGCGCTCATCGCCGCGACCGCCACGATGAGGACGATGAGCTGGGCCTGGAAGCTGCGCACGTGGGGCGAGATCGACTGTACCACGCGCTCGATCACCCCAGAACGAGCTACCGCAGCACTCACCACGAGTGCGCTGCCAACAATTACGACTATGTCGTTGGAAAAGCCGGCGAAGGCAGCCTCTGCGGGCACCACACCGACTAGCACACCGGCGAGCAGACCGGTGACCGCGACAAGGTCATAGCGCCAGCGTCCCCAGATGAAGAGGACCATGACGCCCGCAAGAACTGCAAAGCTGAGGCCTTGTTCGAAAGTCAAAGCACCACCCCCATTTCGCCGGCACAATGCTTCAGAATGCACGCGGCTCCCGAGTTGCGAAATGTTGCCGCAGGCCCCGAGCGCCTCTACACGCCTCCTCGCCATGAAGCGCACCCACCTGCCCCTCAACGCCCTGCGCGTGTTCGACGCCGCCGCGCGGCACCTCAGCTTCACCCGTGCGGCTGACGAGCTCGCGGTGACACCCGCCGCCGTCGGACAGCAGATTCGCGCGCTCGAGGACGTGCTGGGAGTCGTGCTGTTCCGCCGGACGTCCAAAGGGCTGGAGCTGACCGACGAAGCCGAAGCGGGGCTCGAGCCGCTACGCGAAGGGTTCCTTCGCTTCGAGGAATCGGTGCAGGCAATGCAGGCGGGGCAGTCGAGCCATTTCTATACGATCGCCGCGCCGCGTGAGTTCTACGCGCAGTGGCTGGCGCAACGCCTGTCCGACTTCCGCCGTGCCAATCCCGAGGTTCGCTATCAGTTGATCGGCGGCGACGAGGTGGACTTCACCGAAGCTAACCTCGACGTGGCGGTGCGTCTGGTGGAAGGGCCGGACGATCTCGAGGGCATCCAGCTCGCCCCGGCCCAACGCGTCGTGGTCGCGGCCGAAGGTGCGCCCGACGAATGGATCGACTGGTCCGGCGCGCCGGCGCCCGAAGGCGCCGAGCCTGCCATCCATGCCGGCAATGCCGGTCAGGCGCTTGCCAGCGCGCTGGCCGGGCTCGGCAAGGCCATGTTGCCGCTGCTGCTTTGCGAGGAAGCGATCGGCGACGGGAAGCTAAAGGTGCTTGAAGGCCCCGAGGAGGGCCGGCGCGCATACTGGCTCGTCGCGCCGCGCCCGCAGTGGCGACAGAAGAAGGTCAAGGCGCTGGTCGAGCATCTGACTGGCTCGTGACGCTCCCGACGCCGACGCTGCGCACCGAGCGCTTCGTGCTGCGTCCGCTGGCCCGCACCGACGCCGCCGCGCTGTTCCCCAGCTTCGCCGATGCCGAGGTGATGCGCTGGTGGAGCCGAGGGCCGTTCGAGAGCGAAGAAGAACTCGCGGGTTGGCTCGTCCCTGAGAGCGGCTGGGCGGGGGGCCGGAGCTGGGCGGTGGCCGAGCGCGATTCCGACCCGGCGATAGCCCGGCTTGCGGCCATCGATCGCGGCGACGGTGTCACCGAGCTCGGCTATCTCGTCGCCCGCGAGTGGCACGGTCAGGGCGTTGCCCGGGAAGCGGTCACCGCGCTAATCGGCCATCTCTTCGCAGTCGAGCAGCGCCGTAAGGTCTTCGCGGACACCGACCCCGAAAATGCCGCTTCCAACCGCCTTCTGGAGCGCCTTGGTTTCACGCTCGAGGGACGCCTTCGCGAGCACTGGACCACGCATATCGGCCGGCGCGACAGCCTGATCTGGGGCCTGCTCGACCACGAGTGGCGCGCCAGGGAGAACCGCGCGATCGGTTAGCCGACCGCAACGCGGATCAGATCGCTCGCGCGTTCTCCGATCATGATCGAAGTCGCGTTGGTGTTGCCTTGGGGGATCGTCGGCATGATCGAGGCGTCCGCCACCCAGAGCCCCGCCACCCCGCGCATGGCACAGTCGGGGCCGACAACGGCCGTCACGTCGTCTGCAGCGCCCATCTTGGCGGTGCCGACCGGATGGAACATCGGAATCGTTGCCGCTCCGACGTAGCCCCGCAGGGCCTCTCGGCTGTCAGCCTCGGCGCCAGGGCGGATCTCGCTCGTGACATGTTGAGCTATGGCCGGCTGCGCCACTATCTTGCGGGCGATTTCCAGGCCTTCGACCAGTTGCGCAGCATCCTCCTCTACCCCGAGCAGCTGGTGCGCGATCTTAGGCGGAGCATCGGGATCGGGGGAGCGCAAGGTGATCTCCCCACGCGATGCCGGGCGCATCAGGGCGACGAAAGTGCTGACGGCGGCCTCTTTCGCCAAGGCGAGGTTGCCCTTGGGCGTGATCTCGAAGGCGAAGGCGCTGAAGGCGAGCTGGAGATTGGGTGCGGGCAGCCCGTCGCGGCTGCTTACGAACGCCTGGGCGTGACCGATACCCGTGGTCAGCGCGCCACTGCGAGCAAAGGCGAGTGCCAGCAACTGTTTCAACCCAGCGAACCCGCGTGCATCGTTATTAAGTGTGTGGGCGGAGACCGCGTTCACGAGGTGACAGCCGGGATGTTCCTGGAGATTTCGCCCGACGCCCGGCAAGTCGCGCACGACCGCGATGCCGTGCTCGTGCAAGTGCGATGCCGGCCCGATGCCGGAGAGCATTAGCAGGCGCGGCGTGTTGAGAGCTCCGGCGCTCAGGACCACACCATGGCGTGCGACGACTCTGCGCGTCTCCCCGCCGCGGCGGATCGTGACCCCGGTTGCGCGACCGTTTGCGATCTCGATCCGGAGCACTTGAGCCTCGAGCAGAATTTCGAGGTTTGCCCGCTTGTCGCGAAGGTAGCCGTGCGCGGTCGAGCAGCGCAGGCCTTCGCGTTGCGATAGTTGAATGAAATCCACGCCCTCTGCGACTTCACCGTTGAGATCGCTCGAGCGCGGGATACCCGTCTGCTGCGCGGCCTCGATCCATTCGTCGACGACCGCATAGCGCGATCGGACCTCGGAGACATGGATCGGGCCGCCCTGCCCGCGCCACGTGTCAGCGCCGCGTTCGTTGTGCTCCATGCGTCGGAAGTACGGGAGCACGCTGGCGTAATCCCATCCGACCGCGCCGAGCTCGGCCCAGCGATCGTAATCCCAACGGTGGCCGCGGATGAACATCATCCCGTTGATCGCGCTGCCGCCGCCGAGCCGTTTGCCTGCCGGCCATACGTCCGGTCGGCCGCCCAGCGACGGGTCCGGCTCCGCGCGATAGCACCAGTCGAAATCGGGCCTTTGCACGATTCCGCTCATGAGGGCGGGTATCGAGACGCGCAGGTCTCGGTGGCTCTTGCCAGCTTCCATCAGCAAGACGCGGAGGCCGCTCTCCGCAAGCCGTGTAGCGCAGGCGATACCGGCGGAGCCCCCGCCGACGACGATCAGATCGGGCTCAGTCATGGGGCCATCACCTGCGGCGATTCGCGCCGGGAGCGCGGTGACGATCGCGCCAAGCTGTCATGTTTGCCGCGACGTGCGGGACGGGTGGGAGACAAATGTCGATTCTGCGTATTTCGTTTTCTGCCAATAACTTAAGCGGCAAATCGCGGCTGGTGCGTGTCATCTTCCGGAATCCTCGTTCGGCCGGCTTGATCGATGCACCAATTGGAATGGAGAAAAGAGGCTGACGGATGGACACCCGAGCGTGATGGCGCGTTTCGGGAGAGTAGGAAAATGGTTTGTGCAGGGCGCGGAAAACGCCATTCGATGAGGCGCTATTCCCGCTCCATAATACCCCGTCCCGCAAGTCGGGCGCGGTCGTGCGGAGTCGCGAGGTCCAGCTCGGGACCGATGGCCATCACGCCATGCTTGTCGGTGAGCTGCCAATACCCGCGCTTGATCTCGGCGAAGTTCACCGTGCCGGCAATGCCCGGCCACTGGTATAGCTCACGAAGGTAATTCCGCAGTGCCGGATAATCCTCAAGGCGACGCAAGTTGCACTTGAACGCGCCATGATAGGCCACGTCGAAGCGCACGAGCGTGGTAAAGGCGCGCCAATCAGCTTCGGTGCAGTACTCGCCCGTGAGGTAGCGGTTGAGCGCGAGCTGCTCTTCCATCGTGTCGAGCGTAACGAAGACCTGGCGCGCCGCTTCCTCGTAAGCGTCCTGCGTTCGCGCGAAGCCGGCGCGATAGACCCCGTTGTTGAGGCCGGGATAGATCAGGTCGTTCCAGCGGTCGATCTGGCGGCGCAACTCTTCCGGATAGAGATCGAGGCGGCTGCCGGTGATCTCATCGAACGCCGAATTCAGGATGCGAATAATCTCGGAGCTCTCGTTGTTGACGATCCGACGGCTCTTCTTGTCCCACAGGACCGGTACGCTGACCTTGCCGGTGTAGCGCGGATCGTGCTCGGTATAGAGCCGGTGGAGAGGAAAACCGTCTACGACCGAGCCGTCGGGTCCGTGGTCGAATGTCCAACCCTCCCTCGGCAGCCCCGGCCGCGCGTAGGAAATCGTGACCAGGGCCTCGAGGCCTTTGAGCACCCTGTAGACGAGTGTGCGAGAGGCCCAAGGGCAGAGGTAGGCTACCCAAAGGTGATAGCGGCCAGGTTCGGCGGGAAACTCCGCACCAGGATCGGGTGAGACGACCGAACGAAACCGCGTCTCTTCGCGCACGAAGCGGCCGTCTTTCGCGACCTCCTCCTCGGCGGGAACGGTATCGACCCACTTACCTTCAACCAGCCCTGCCATGCATGCGCTCCTGCGGGATGCGGTACGAACGGACCGCCACACGGATGTCAGCCCCCGGAAGACACGAACGTTCCCCAGAGCGCCTCGGCTCATCGGAGCCGAGCGTAACTTGATGACACCAAGATGCGGATTTCGCTTGCCGCGGCGCCTATTTCCGCCCGATGATGAGAGCAGCCGACAAGGCTGCAACCAATTCGTCCGATCTGCGTTTTGTCGCGAAGTCGCAGTCGCTTGGGGGTTCCCATTCCGATACAAAAGCTGGAAGCGGATCTCATCGCAGCCCGAAATGCGCTGCGAGAGAGCGACGCGCGCTTCAATACTCTCGCCGACGCCCTGCCGCACATGGTGTGGTCGACCCTGCCCGACGGCGATCACGACTATTTCAATGCCCAGTGGTACGCATTCACCGGCGCGCCGGCAGGCTCGACGGACGGAGAGGGTTGGAATGGAATGTTCCACCCCGAGGACCAGGAACGCGCCTGGGAAGTCTGGCGCCGTTGCCTGGCGACGGGGGAACCCTATGAAATCGAGTACCGGTTGCGCCATCACAGCGGGGAGTACCGCTGGACACTGGGCCGGGCGATACCGATGCGCGACAACGACGGCAAGATCGTTCGGTGGATCGGCACCTGCACCGATATCGACGAGACCAAACGGCAGCGCGAGCAAGTCGAGATCTTGAGCCGCGAGCTGAGCCACAGGATCAAGAATATCTTCGCGGTCGTCGGCAGCCTGATAAGCCTCTCCGCACGGCAAGCGCCGGAGCACAAGAGCTTCGCCAACAAGATCCGCCAGCGCATCGCGGCGCTTGCGCGCGCACACGAATTCGTCCGGCCACACAGTGAGCTGTCGCGAAAGGTGGGCCGGTCGGTGACCCTCCACGCGCTCATCGCCGAGATCCTCTCGCCCTACCCCGCATTCGAAGCCGGCCGGATCGTCATCAGCGGCGACGACGAAGACGTCGACGACCAAAGCGCCACCCCGCTCGCGCTCCTCATCCACGAACTCGCCACCAATGCGACGAAATATGGAGCGCTCAGCGCCGAGAACGGACGCGTCGACCTGACTACACGCGTCGAGCGCGATTACCTGTCCATGGTCTGGGCGGAGCACGGCGGCCCGATAATCCAGGGGACGCCAGCGCATTCGGGATTCGGCACGGTCTTGAGCGAGCTGAGCATCGAGCGGCAGCTTGGTGGACAGCTTGCGCGCGAGTGGCTTGAGGAAGGCCTGCAGGTAACCGTGCAGGTGCCCCGCGCGAACCTGCGCCGGCGATCACAGGACAGCGATTAGCCGAACAACCGCAAGTGCGGCGGTGCTTCGACAGCCCGGCCGCCACGAACCGCGAGCGCATAGTCGACCGCAGACCGCACCATCTCTTCATCGGTGGGCTTTGTGATGACGCCGATCGCGCCGGCGATCCCATTCCCTAGAAGCCGCGGATTAGCGGTGACGAACAGCACGGTGACGCCCTTTTCGCTCAGCTGCGCACCGATTTGCGGGCCGGTCAGCCCGTCGCGCAGGTTGAGATCAACCAGGGCGAGATCGATATGATCGTCGAAATAGGCGTACGCGGCCTGCAGGTCGGGCGCGATGCCGGCGACAGTGTACCCGAGATCCGTGAGCACTGACTCCAGCTCGATCGCAACGAGCATTTCGTCTTCGACAATCAGGATGCGGGCACTCATGACACCAAGGAATCTAGTTGAGAGGCGTTTGACTAAGGTTAATCGAACCGATCAATCTCAGTTCGGTTCCCGCGAACCAACAGGTTGGCATGTAGCGGAAGTCCGCTTCTATCATCAATTCGAATTCGCTTGCAGGAGTCTGTTGGCGCGAGGGCTTCGCTCGAGCAGACCGATCAGCGCGCGCTCGTACCGGTTGAGCCAACGGGTTTCGCGCGGAAGCCTCAGGCGCGCGCGCCACTTCTGCTGCCGGTCGACGAGCGCGATCACGGCGGGATGGATGTAGCTCTTGCGCGCCATTGCCGGCGTGTTGCCAAGGTGCTGCCCAACCTCGGTGGCGAGTTCCTTGAGCGTGAGAGGCCGCTCGGCTTCGGCGAGGAGCTTGAGTGCCAGTACGCTGGCGTGCCATGTGCGGAAATTCTTGGCGGTGAAATGCTCGCCCATCGTCTCGCAGAGATAGTGATTCACGTCGTGAGAGCCGACGGGCTGGGGGTTGCCGTCCTCATCAAGGTACTGGAACAAGTGCTGGCCCGGCAGGTCCTGAACCTTGCGCACGAAGGTGGCGAGCCGCCGGTCGCTGATCGTGGCCTCGCGCAATTGCCCACTCTTGGCGATAAAGCGCAATTTGAGCTTGCAGCCCGAGACTTTGGCATGGCGGCGGCGCAAGGTGGTCGCGCCGAAGCTCTTGTTCTCTCTGGCGTAGCTCTCATTCCCGACGCGAATGCCACCTAAATCGAGCAATCGGACGACGCTGGCGACAGCGCGCTCACGCGTCAAACCGCGCCGTGCGAGATCCTTCGCGACGCGCTTGCGCACTTTCGGAAGGAGCCTGCCAAACGCGGCGCAGCCGTCGAATTTCTCAGCCTCCTGACGGACGCGAAATTCCGGATTGTAGCGATATTGCTTGCGCCCTCGATCATCGAGCCCGGTAGCGAGAAGATGGCCACATGCGTTCGGGCAATACCAGGCATCGGTGTAGGCGGGCGGCAGCGCGATACTGTTGAGCCGGTCGATCTCATCGCGGTCGGTAATCCTCTCCCCGGCGGGATCGTAGTAGGCCCAACCGCGCGACAGCTTCTTGCGGGTGATGCCCGGCCCGCTGTCGTCCACAAACTTCAGCGCGGGCGATTGCGATGCCATGGACCGCTGCAACGGCGCCCGGTGCTTGCGGTTCCGCCATCAAGACGCCATTTCCGCCGGGCACGACACCCGTAGGAGCTTTGCGCACATGTCCGACGTCTACACGCCCCCCGAAGTCTGGGACTACGATCCTGCGAATGGCGGCCAGTTCGCCGGAATCAACCGGCCGACCGCAGGGGCGCGCGAGGAGCACGAGCTTCCCGTCGGCGATCATCCGTTCCAGCTCTACTCGCTCGGGACGCCGAACGGGGTGAAGGCGACGATCATGTTCGAGGAGTTGCTGGAGGCGGGCTTTTCCGACGCCGAGTATGACGCCTGGCGGATCGAAATCTTCAATGGGCATCAGTTCTGGTCGGGCTTCGTAGAGATCAACCCGAACTCCAAGATACCGGCGCTGGTCGACCGTTCGGGCCCCGCGCCGTTCCGCGTGTTCGAGAGCGGGGCGATCCTGATGCACCTTGCCGAGAAATTCGACTACCTGCTTCCCAGGTCCAATCCGGCGCGTGCCGAAACCCTTAGCTGGCTGATGTGGCAGATGGGCAGCGCGCCCTTCATCGGCGGCGGCTTCGGGCATTTCTACGTCTACGCGCCCGAGCGCTACAAGTATCCGATCGATCGTTACGCGATGGAAACGAAGCGGCTGTTCGATGTCGCCGACAAGCAGCTCGCGAAGACCGAATACCTCGCCGGCGCCGATTACACGATCGCCGACATCGCTGCATACACCTGGCTCGGCAATCTTTACCACGGGGCTTATGGCGGCGCGGACAAGTTCCTCAGCCTGCACCAGTACGAGAATCTCGGGCGCTGGGTGAAGGCGATCGACGCCCGCCCTGGAGCGATCCGAGGGCGGCTCGTCAACACCCAAGCAATGCCCGAGCGGCACTCGGCGGCGGATTTCGACAGGGTCGAGGACCGCAGCCTGTTCGAACCGGTCCGCAAGCGCGCCGACGTCTGAGCGCGAGGCACGCCGTGGACCGAATCGGCCCGTCATGCGTTGGTTTGCTGCGGTGGGGTCCGCACTCTCCGGCTCCACCGGTAGGGAGACCGCCATGGACCAGACGACAAGCGACACCGTTCGCGACCTTCATCATCCGCTAATCCTGTCGAGCCGCGTCATCGGCACGCCGGTAATCGACCGGGACGGCAAGAAGCTCGGCCATGTCGAGGACTTGTCGATCGAGAAGACGAGCGGAAAGACGGTCTACGCCATCTTGGCATCCGGCGGCTTTCTCGGACTCGGCGAGAAGCTTCACCCGGTACCGTGGCTGCTGCTCGATTACGACGTTAGCGAGGAGGCCTATCGGTTGCCGCTCGATTCCGCGGCAGTGAAAGATGCGCCGAGCTACGGACCATCGGAGATTCGCATGCTCGGCGGGTCGGACCACCGCATCTACGGCGACACGATCTACGGCTATTATGGAACGTACGGGGCCGTGCCCTATTGGTGAGGCCGGTCTGGCGCGGGCCTAGGCCCGAATCGAAACATCCCGGTGAACCGGCAAATCCCGCCCTTCCCTTCGGCGAAGCGGCCGCTATATCGGCGCGCGTTGCTGGGGCGTAGCCAAGCGGTAAGGCACCGGTTTTTGGTACCGGCATGCGCAGGTTCGAATCCTGCCGCCCCAGCCAAAACTCACCTAAGATACTGATTTTACTGACTTCACCTCGTGAAGCCTCGACTCGTTGTGCATGTGATTGTGCCAACGCCGGGGCAGGAGAAGTCGGCGCATGGCGTCCATCCAACACGTCTACCGGCGCGGCCACACTTTTTGGTGGCGGCGAGTTCTTCGTTTGTTCAACGGCCAGATCTTTGATATTCGTATTTCCCTAAGAACCGCTGATCGACAACGCGCCCGGGAGGTCGGCGCCGTTCTGACGGCGGCCTCGGAGGGTGTGAAGATGTTGTTGGAAGAGCAGGTAACCCGTAGGGCGGATGAACGGCCAAGCGAAGCCGAACTTCAGGCGATCGCCAAAGCCGAGTTCGAGAACCAGCGGGCGCGCTACTGCGACCAGCAGCGGGAGCATCCCCAGCACCGGATGATGCATGGCACCGCTAACGCGGCCTATGCCGACTACTACCAGCGCATGATCGACACCGGCGGCCGGCCTCACCTTGCAGATGGCGAGGAGGCTATGCTCCTGGCGAGCGGCTATTCGGAGGAACGGCTTGAACGCCTCAAAGTCCTCATTGAGCTTCATGAGGGGCAGCCAGCGGTCAAACCGAACACGGCCATCTTCCACCTCCGACAGCTCGGCTTCGAGCCAAACCGGCAGCTCGTTGGTATGGTGACGCGAGCGCTCTACCCTGCTTATCGAGATGCGGCCCTAGCCGCCCAAGAGCAGCTCGATGAAATGAGCGGCCGCAAGCATGGACCTCATACCGAGAAGAGCGAAGCTTCGCCCCAACCGGCGACAGCGTGGGCCACAGCCGCGGAATCTCAACCAACCGTCTTAGACGAGAGCACCAACCCGACATTCAGCGAACTGTGTCGGCAAGCGGCTGATAGCAAGGAGCTGGATGGCGAATGGTCTTCGAAGACCGCTCGGCAGCGGCGCGCGCTCGGCTTGCTGTTCGAGTTGCTGGTCGGCCCTCGTCGGGTGGCGGAGATCACTCAGGCTGACCTCTCCACCTTCAAGAACAAGCGCCGGCTCATTACCGAGAAGCTCAGCCCGGCATCGGAGAAGGAGCGAAAGCGGATTCTCGAGCTCGCTGGACGTAGTCTAACGCCAAAGGAGCTGAAGGAGCTCGAGGGCGGCCCACACGCGAAAACGATGAACCGGGATTTGACCGGCTTGTCCGCAGTCTTCCAATGGGGAACGGATAACGGAAAGGCCGTGCCCCCGCTTCGACCGAGCGCCCTGCGGGTGAAGCTGCCGAAGGACACTCGAGCGCGCGACGATCGGCCGCCGACCAGCGAAGCTGATCTCAAGCTTCTCTTCGCGCTACCCATCTTCACGGGCTCTCTGCCGCACCATGGCGGGAAAGGGCTGCGCGTGTTGAACTGCCGCTTCACGCTTGGCGAAGCCATCGTCCACGATGCATTCTACTGGGTTCCATTGCTCGTGAGGTATCAAGGGGCTCGCCGGGAAGAAATCTGCAAGCTTCGGCCGCAGGATTTCCATTTTGATGGTCCCATTCCGTACATGCGGGTGGATTTCACGGCAACCGGTCGGATCAAGAACGCGCAGTCGAAGCGCAACCTCCCCCTTCATCCCGAGCTGCTCCGCCTGGGCATCATCGAGTTTGTCCAGGAAGCGGCCACGCGAGGCTACGAGGTTCTTTTTCCGGAGCTTACGCCGACCAACCAAGTCGAGAGCTATGGGGACCAGTTCTACGATCTTTGTTGGGTTCACATGCGGAGGCGAGGCGGCCTGACCCCAGAGGCGGACATCCATGGGATACGCCACACCTTCAACTCGGATCTAAAGCAGAAGCGTGTGTCGAAGGAATTTCGGCGCGATATGTTAGGCCATGGTGGAGAGGGACAAACGGACGAACGATACAGCACCGCGGCCGAACTCCTGATCATGCTGGAGGAGATGAACAAGCTGCCCGTTCTGACGGGGAGCCTTCAGAAGGCATCGCTGAATATGCCGCCGAAAGTTATAGTTCGGCCCAACCCCAACATGAAGAGAAAGCGCTAAGGATAACCCGCGATGTCGCTTTCTGTAGTTGTGGAACAGGCGGGCTGGAACTCAACCGCTGCCGCACCTCTTCGCCATATGCAAAGTTTGCCGCCTAGGTTTCGCGCGGGCGTTGCCGATCGCGAGTTTGTCTGCGACTCTGATACTGGGAACCACATCATTCGCCTGGGCAGAGACGGTGATCTTGAATTCATTTGGAACGGCGACGGAAGCGCAGAGCAAAACTATCGATATCTGTTTGGTTATCGGGGATGGCCTTCATTTTCCTCGATTCGCCGAGCATTTGCAGAGCTGAGTGAGCGTTTACACTCCGCTTATCTCTCGAAAGAAGAGATCGTCGACACCTCCGATTTTTCTGCTGAGATGCAACGCCTCGCGACCAAGGTGGCTCTTGTTGATGAGGATGAAATAGTGGAGCCCACCCCGGCTCAATGGCTCGCGGTAGAGGTTATGTTGGACGCTCGGGGTCGAGGAAAGGGCGATTGGTTTTTGAGCCTTGGCGAACCCCTAGCTATCGGTCGTTACGACGGTATGTATTTTGGCCAGAACGTTGCATGTGTTGCAGACAGCTTACCGTATCCGCTCGACAGCTTGATCCCCACCTATGAGATCGTTCGTGACGAGGAGGACGGCGTGAGTATGTTGGGCGTTCAACCAGCGTTGTTGCGGATCGACGAGCCTCGACCCCACGTAATCGATGAAATGAAGGCGCTGCAGAGACTATCCGACGAGGCGAAGGCCACACTCTGGGACTTTGCGACAAAGGATAAGGGATGGACGCGAGGGTAGCGACGGTGCGCTAAGAAGACATAGCTGAGAGCCGCTTCGAGCTTGAACCAGGCGTTCGTGCTCAGCCGCTTAGTTGGTTCTTCGGTATCGTTCCCGGCGAATCCTACCCCCGGAAGCTCACCATTCCGCACGAAGGCTCAGCAGTCCGGGGCGAGAAGCGTTAAGCGACGCGCCCGTTACCGCCGTGCAGCGGGTCATGGTGGACCGCCGCGTACACGTGACCTTGTAAAGAAGCTGCTCAGTCCGACCGACCTGGCGAACCAAGGCATCTCGGTGGCAAGGTTAAGAACGTGAGAACCAACCCGTCGTCAGGTTCGTCTCGTCAAGCCATCCAGAACGCTGCCGCGATCTTGCTGAGCCTCGGGGTGTGCGGTCTCCTGCATCGCGCTCTTGGAACGAGGGCGCCGCCCACTTCTTGTCCACTCGCCCCGTCTCGGCTCGAACCGCTTAACTACATTCTGAAGAGCGGTGCGGAGGGCCCGCTCAAACTCCGGGTGCCCTGAAAAGTGATCAAGCACGGCAAGCATGGCGTCGGTCTCCTCCTTGCGCAGATCCCGGTACTCCTCGATCGCCCGCTGCCTCTCGTGCTCATCCAGTGCATGGCGCGTTAGATACTCCGCTTCTTCGTCCGAGAGATGGGCGGACAGTGCGCGCATGATGGTCCACGCCGGCCCCATCGCAAAGGTGGGAGCCATAATGCCGATTAGCTGGTCGATGATGAGCCAGTGGAGCGCCGCGCTATCGTGCGCCTTCAGGTAAGCGAGATGCCGTTCTTCGGCTTCCAATTCCTCGCGCAGCCGTTCGATCTTCTTCTCCTGCTTCGTCACGCGCGGTGTCGTTCGCAGGAGCGTCGCTGAAGGCCATTCCGTTGCGAGCCCGACCTTCTTCAGAGGCCGTTCTGGGAAAGGGCTTTTCCCGCCTCGAAGCCACGTCGACCAAGCAGCTGCGTCAACGCCCTTTGGACAAATCTCGACGATCAACTGCTCGAGCAGATTCCGTCGGTCCGGTGCCTCTCTGATGGCCAATTGAAACCGCGCGTCCGGTGACAGTTCACCGGTCGCAGTTAGCGCCCGTTCGTACAAATGGCGGGCGATGGATTTGAGCGCTTCGGTGGCGTCAGCTTCTTGTGGCGAACTGGCTTGGGGGTTCTCGTCCCTCGCCGCTCCGGAATTCGTTGGCATGCAATATTCTTCCTGCTGTGCGGGCACCAATGGGTGCCGTACGGCCGGCCCGATAACGGGCAATAAAGAAACCCCCACGGGGTCACCCGCGCTCATGCAGACTTTGCCGTGCCGTTCGGCAGAATCTTGTGGTCCCGTGACAGCGGTTTTCGACCGCCAATCACCACAAGAAGGAGGCCAAAATCTCACGATTTTTGCGAAATGGGCCACACGGAAGCAGGGAACTGTGTGGCTGTCTGACTTAGGCGCAATACCGTTAAAGTGTGGAGCCCACTTTAACAGGCGTTTTCGGCCATCCGAGATGGTCCTCCACGCCCTATGCGCTCTCCGAGGGGGAAGGCTCGCAGATCGTGACTGCCGATTTGTGTGGTTCCGTGACGCCGGTTTCTGACCGCCAATCACCACACAAAACAGGCCAAAATCGCGAGATTTTTGGGAAATGAGCCACACGGAAGCACCGAATCGTGTGGCAGTCTGAGTTAGGCGCAATACCTCTAAAGTGGCCAGCCACTTTAGAGCGGGCTTCTTCTGCCATTTCCCCTGAGCCTCGGGCCCTTATGCGCTCTCCGAGGGTGGCGCGTTCCAACTCACCCCAGGCGAATTGTCCCGCTTCGACGATCGCACGTCGGGGCCTCTGAACGGGCTTCGACCCGTTCGCCGGCAGGCAAAGATACGCTGGCGGAGCCAGCGCGGAGACAATGCTTTGAAGGGGATCAGTGGCTGACGCCGAAAGGTGAAAGATCACTGATGCGCCCGGACCTGCAGCCGGCCGGGCGCAGCCTCGAAAGCTTATCCCATGAAGTACCCGAACGAAGAATACCGCGCCCGCGTGGGCGGGGCGCTGAAGGCCGCCCAGAACCTGTCGATGCGCGCCTGCTACCGTACGTATCCGGAACCGGCGATCTCGCCGCCGGAGCTGCGTGAGGCTCTCAACGTGCCGGCCGAGAACCTTTTCCTGCTGCCCTGGAGCGGCGCCCATCCGCATCGGATCGAACAGGCGGTGCGCGAGCTGCGCTGCTCGCTGCTGATCATCGAGCCGGGCTCGACGATGGACGGCTCGCCGATGTTCTACTTCACGCTGCTGCGCTGCGCCGGAGGCCAGGTCCGCTGGCACCGCGCGCTCAGGCTGTGGACCGACCTCGACGGCGATCTCTTCCTCGTGCCCGATCCGGAAGATCCTGAAGCCGAGCCGGACTGCTTCGAGCTCAAGTGCGGCGTGCGCCCGCACGACAAACCGTGGAGCGGCGTGGACGACCTCGCGTTCGGCCTGCGCCAGGCCGACGCGATCCTGCTCGCGCCGTGAACACAGGTTCGGTGCGGCGAGGCCGCGCCGCGTGCCCCCAGAAGCAATGAAGTGGGCCCCTGGTCCGGGCAGGTGGATGAAAGAGTCCAACGAAGCCGCGCGCGGACCGCACCTCAAACCAACGGAAGAGTACGAGT
>JAEZCZ010000010.1 GCA_023433305.1 Pseudomonadota bacterium
GAGTTGCTCGTCATAGCCGCGCAGGATCTTGTCCGAGCGGTTGATGATCGTGACCTGGGTGCCGAATTCGTTGAAGATCCCGGCGAACTCGTTGGCGATATAGCCGCCGCCGGCGATCAGGACGCGCTTCGGAAGCTCGTCGAGGTGGAACGCCTCGTTGCTGGTGATGCCGAGTTCATTGCCAGGGCAGTCGGGGATGTGCGGCCGGGCCCCGGTGGCAATGAGGATGTACTTCGCGGTCAGCTTCGTGCCGTCGGCCAGCGTGACCTCGTTTGGGCCGCTGATCTTGGCGCGCTGCGGGATGATCTCGACTTTGTGGTTTTCGAGCGTCTGGGTGTAGAGGCCGTTAAGCCTATCGACGTCCTTGAGCACGTTGTCGCGTAGGGTTTTCCAGTCGAAGCTCGGGTTCTCGACCGTCCAGCCGAACGCCCTGGCGTCCTGCAGGTCCTCGGCGAAGTGCGCGCCGTAGACGAGCATCTTCTTGGGCACGCATCCCCGGATCACGCACGTGCCGCCGACGCGGTACTCCTCTGCCACCGCCACTTTGGCGCCATGCGCCGCCGCCACGCGGCTGGCGCGCACTCCGCCCGAGCCCGCGCCGATGGTGAAGAGGTCGTAATCGTACTGCGCCATGGAGATGCTCCCGTTGGAGCGGCGCATATGGCGGGGCGGTGTGCTCTCGGCAACCGCCCGCAGGCTCAACTACCCGCCGCGTCATTGCGCGCGAAGCGGTTGCGAAACAGGCCGGGAGGGCGAGCCAATCCAGGGCCGTGAACTCCCGCCCCTGGATTGCTTGGTCGCTAGGCTCGTCGCAATGACGAGGTCAGGGATTAAGCCTGCGCCGCCCTCTGGCCGCCCGGACGGCCGCCGCGGTTGCGCCGGCGACGGTTGCCGCCGCCCGGATTGCCGCCACCGGCCTTGAAGTTGCCGCCGGGCTTCCCACCGCCGTGGCGACGTTCGCCCTGGGGTTTGGCCTGGCCGCCACGCGGCTCGACGCGAGCTTCGCCCCGTGCGTCGCGCTGCGCCTCGGTGCGGGTATCGCGACGCGGGGGCTGGCCCCTGCCGTTACCGCCGCGCGGGGTGTGGCGCGGGCCGCGTACCGGCTCGACGTGCTTCGCGACGATGGCGACTTCCTCGCGCAGGCCCTCGGGAAGCGGGATCTGGTCGAGAGTGACCTTGGTCAGCCGCTGGATGTCGCGCAGGTAATCGCGCTCGTCCTGCGCGCAGAAGCTCAGCGCCACGCCTTCGCGCCCGGCGCGCGCGGTGCGGCCGATACGGTGGACGTATTGCTCGGGCACGTTGGGGAGCTCGAAGTTGATCACATGGCTGACGCCCGAGACGTCGATGCCACGCGCCGCGATGTCGGTCGCGACGAGCACGCGGACGCGGCCGGCCTTGAAGTCTCCGAGCGCGCGCTCACGCTGCGGCTGGCTCTTGTTGCCGTGGATGGCGTTCGCAGGAATGTTGCTCTGCGCGAGCTTCTTCACCACGCGGTCGGCGCCGTGCTTGGTGCGCGTGAAGATCAGCACGCGGTCCATCTCGTTCGACTGCAGGCCCTTACGCAAAGCCATCGAGAGCAGCGCCTGCTTTTCGCTCTGCGCGACGAAGCAGACGTACTGGTCGACCCGCTCGGCGGTCGTCGCCGCCGGAGCCACCGAGACTTGCGCCGGATCGGTCAGGTACTGGCCCGCAAGCTGCTTGATCGCGTTTGGCATCGTCGCGGAGAAGAACAGCGTCTGCCGCTTCGCCGGCAGCAGCCGCACGATCGCCTTCAGCGCGTGGATGAAGCCGAGATCCATCATCTGGTCGGCCTCGTCGAGAACGAGGATCTCGACCTGCGAGAGATCGAGCGCGCGCTGGTCGGTGAGGTCGACGAGGCGGCCGGGGGTGGCGATCAGGATGTCGACCCCGCGCGCCACGTCCTGGCGGTTCTTGTTGACCGAGGTCCCGCCGAACACGGTCACGACCTTGAGATGCGCGAACTTGGCATAGTCGCGCGCGCTGTCGGCGATCTGGCCGGCGAGCTCGCGCGTCGGGGCGAGCACCAGCATGCGGCAGCCGCGCGGCTTGGGCCGCTTGTCGGCGGCGACCAGGCGGTCGATCGATGGCAGCATGAACGCCGCTGTCTTGCCGGTGCCGGTCTGCGCGATGCCGAGCAGGTCGCGGCCTTCCAGCACGTGCGGAATGGCCTGCTGCTGGATCGGGGTCGGCGTGCCGTAACCCTTGAGCTCGAGCGCCTGGAGAACGGGCTGCGACAGCCCGAGTGTTTCGAATGTCATTATGTCTATCAAACTCGCAACATATGCGACGGCGCGGGCGCAGAACGCACGCGTCGAGGCGGGTTCTGAACGACCCGCGTGAAAAGGGAAGCTCTTGGAAAGACCGAAGCGCAGCCGGGGCAGTATTCTGCCTGTTCACGCTGCTGGGCGCTTCGATGTGCGGCAGATGGGGCCGGACGGCGGCAAAGTCAAACGATTGTTGCGTTGCAGCGTAAACGTCGCGCGATCACGACGGCGCTTGCGCGCCCCAAGTTGGCTCGCCACAGAAGCCGCGTGTTGCGCTCAGCTACGTTCAGCCCCCTGGCTCACCGCGCCTTCGCGCTGATCCTGGCGGGGGCGCTCGTCGCCAATTTCGGCAACCAGATCCAGGCGGTCGGCGCGGCCTGGCTGCTGACCGAGAACGGCGCGCCGGCGGACGTGATCGCGCTGGCGCAGACCGCCACCAACCTACCCATCATGCTGCTCGCCCTGCCCGCGGGCGCCTGGGCGGACATGTTCGACCGGCGCGGGATCATGCTCGCGGCGTTGGCGGCGATGCTCGTCCTGTCCCTGGCGCTGGCTGCGCTCGACCTGACCGGCCACACCCCGGCGGCGGCGATCATCGGTCTGACGGCACTGCTCGCCTGCGGCATCGCTTGCTTCAGCCCGGCGATGGCGGGCTCGATCGGCGGGGTGGTGCCGCGATCGGAACTGGCTGCGGCCGTGGCGCTCAACATCGTCGGCTTCAACCTGGCGCGCAGCCTCGGGCCGGCGATTGGTGGCGGCATCGTCGCGTTGGGGGGAGCGGCCAGCGCCTTCATCGTGAATGCCCTGAGCTACGTGGTCGCAATCGGGCTGTTCTGGCGCTGGCGCGGATTGCCCGCGACCGACCGGGCGGCACGGCGCCCTCTCGTGGGAGTGATCGCCGAAGGACTGCGCTATGCCGCGGGCTCCGCGCCGATCCGCACGATCATGTTGCGCGCCGTCACCTTCACCATGGCCGGAGCGGCAGCCTGGGCGCTGATGCCGCTCGTCTCGGCCGAGCTGCTCAACGAAGGCTCGGCGGTTTACGGCCTGCTGCTGGGTGCGCTCGGGTTCGGCGCAGTGATCGGCGCGGCAACCAGCACCGAGTTCCGCCGCCGGTTCTCGGCCGAGGCGATTATCCGCACCGCGGGCGTGACTTATGGCCTCGCCTGCCTGCTCGTGGCGCTGCAACCCGGTCTTCCGGCGATGCTGCTGCTGCTGGTCGTGGCCGGTGCGGGGTGGGTTCAGGCGCTTTCGGGCTTTTCGGTCGCAGGCCAGCTTTGGTCCCCGCGCGAGCTCGTCGGCCGCATCACCGCGATGGTCAGCAGCCTCACCTTCGGCGGCATCGCGCTCGGGAGCTGGCTGTGGGGTCATTTCGCCGAGCGCCATGGCGTCGACGGCGCGCTGCTCGCATCCGGCGCCGCGATGATCGTTCTGCCGCTTATCGGCCTCGTGTTCCGCATGCCCGCGCACGAAGCGCCTGCACAGCAGGCTTGAACGGGGGCGTGATCCCTAGCCAGACGTAGGGGCGCATTTACTCTCTGCCTGTATCGCAAGCGTCGCTCGCGCTGGTCGCGGATCCACGCACCCTCGAAAATCAGGCAGAATGACCCAGGTAATCGCACGGCAAGACTTCGGTATTCGCGGTCCCGCCGGCCAGGTCGGCCATGCCAGTCAACTCGATCTCTACGAGCAGGCGACCCGTCTGGTGCCTTCCGGCGCCTGGTCCTGCGACTTGAACACCGAAGGCCTCTCCTGGACGGGCGGAGTGTTCGACATCTTCGGACTGGCGCGAGACACCTTCGTCGAGCGAGCCGACATCGTCGCGATGTACGCGGAGGAATCGCGAGAGCTCCTCGATCAGCGGCGATCCATGGCCATCGCGACGCGCTCGGGCTTTACACTGGAGGCCAAGATATTGCGCCCCGACGGCGCGGAGCGCTGGATGCGCGTCACAGCTGCGACGCGCGCCTCCAACGGGCGTTCGGTCGCACTCTACGGCATGAAGCAGGACATCACCGACGATTACTTGCGCTGGGAAAGCCTGCGCAGGAACGCCGAGTGCGACGCGCTGACCGGCGTCGCCAATCGGTCCAAGTTCCAGTCGGATTTCCTCGGCCAACTCCGCAATTCGCCGGCCCTGTCGCAAGTCGGAGGCCTGGCACTGTTCGACATGGACGGATTCAAGTCGATCAACGACCGGTGGGGCCACGCTGCGGGGGATGCCTGCCTCCGCGTCTTCGCCCAGCGGCTCAAGATGGCGTTCGCAGAAGCCTTGCTTGTTGCCCGGATCGGTGGGGACGAGTTCGCGGTCCTCCTGCCACCCATCCAATCCAGGGCAGCGGCCGAAGCTGCCATTCGCCGAAAAGTGCTCGCGCTTCACGCCCCGGCCGAATGGGACGGCGAGGTGCTGCCGCTGGGCGTTTCGGTGGGCTTGGCGTTTGCCGATGCGACGCAGGGATTCGACCCACAGGACCTCTTCATTGCGGCGGACTGCGCCCTCTATGGCGCCAAACGCGACCCTCTCACGCCATTGAGTTGCGCCTGAGCTCAATCGCACGCTGAGGAACGCGCCGGCCGGGGCGGCGTTGGGCGAGCGTGAAAAGGACAGCCAAGCGAATAGCACTCCTCGGCGGGCTCGCCGTCGTCGGGCTCGGCCTCGGAGCCTGCGCGAGCGTCGTGTCGCGCCACCCGGTCGGCAACAGCGCCGTGCCCGAGCCGAACAAGCCGGTCGACCTGCAACGGTACCTCGGCCGATGGTACGAGATCGCCCGCTACGAACAGCGCTTCCAGAAGGGCTGCGAGGGAGTGAGCGCCGACTATGCGTTACGTGACGACGGGCGCATCGACGTTCTCAATCGCTGCCGGAAACCCGACGGCACTATCAGCGATGCGCGCGGTCGCGCGAAAGTCGTGGACACCGCGACGGGAGCCAAACTCAAGGTCAGCTTCTTCGGGCCGTTCTACGGCGATTACTGGGTCCTCGATCGCGATGACGACTATCGGTGGTCGATCGTGGGCGAGGGTTCCGGGCGATACTTGTGGCTGCTCCACCGCGAGGCGACACCGCCTGAGGAGGAGGTCCAACGCCTTATCGCGCGGGCATCGGAGCTGGGTTACGATACCACGATGCTGCGCCGGACGCGGCAGCCGTGATGCGATAGCCTACCTCGCGAAGTTTCCGTTCATTCCAGTCCCGCCGCCTTGAGCAGCGCGGCGGTGCTCGCATCGAAGGTTTCCCCACCCTCCTCGATCTTTCGGGCGATTTCCTTGCCCAGCTCGACGCCGAACTGGTCGAACGGGTTGATGCCCATCAGCACGGCGTTGGCGAACGTGCGGTGTTCGTGGAATGCAATGAGGGCGCCGAGGGTGGCCGCGTCGAGGTCGTCGACGAGGATCGTCGTGCTCGGCCGGTCGCCGGGATAGGCGCGCGCCGGGTCTTCGCTCGGCTTGCCTGCCATCAGCGCGGCCCCTTGTGCGAAGCAGTTCATCAGCAGGATGCGATGATGCGCGGGGTCGAGCGCGTCGCCGGGGGCCACGCTGGCGATGAAGTCGATCGGCACCAGGTGCGTGCCCTGGTGGAGCAATTGGAACACCGCGTGCTGCGCATCGGTGCCGACGCCGCCCCAGGTGATCGGCGCGGTCGGCCCGTCGGCCGGCGAACCGTCGATTGTGACGCGCTTGCCGTTCGATTCCATCTCGAGTTGCTGGAGATAGCTCGGCAGCAACCGCAGTCGCTCGTCGTAGGCGAAGACGGCTCGGGTCTCGGCGCCCCTGATTCGGGAGTAAAGCTGGTCGACGAACGCCGCGCGCAGCGGGAGATTGGCGCGCGCGTCGGCATCGCGGAAGTGCGCGTCCATCGCCGCAGCACCGGCCAGCATGGCCTCGAAATCTTCCCATCCGATGGCAAGAGCGATCGGAAACCCTATCGAAGACCAGATCGAATAGCGCCCGCCCACACTCTCGGCGAAAGGCAGGATGCGCGTCTCATCGACCCCCCATTCGACGGCCTTCTCGGGATAGGCGGTGAGAGCGATCACGCGCCCATGCGGATCGGCCACACCGTTGTCGCGCAGCCAGGTCAGCGCGCTCTCGGCGTTGGTCATCGTCTCGATCGTCGTGAAGGTCTTGCTGGCAACCGCGACCAGCGTGGTTGCCGGATCGCACTTGCCGAAGGCTTCCTCCAAGGCCGCGCCGTCGACGTTCGAGACGACATGCACGTCGACGCGGGAGAGGTCGCGCGCCAGCGCGTCCACCGCCAGCGCCGGACCGAGCGCCGAGCCGCCGATGCCGATATGGATCAGGTGCCGGACCTCGCCCAGCGCACCTTCGTGGATCGCCCCGACCAGCAGACGCATCCGTTCGCGCAGCGCGGCTGCTTCCTCGACGCTCGCGTCCTTGCCGACGCCGCGCAGCGCCGAATGCTCGGCGGCGCGATTCTCGGTCGGGTTGACGATGTCGCCCGCGAACAGCTTGCCGCGCGCCTCCGCGAAGCCGGCCGCTTCGGCGAGCGCCTCGAAATCGGCGAGCAACTCGTCGTCGAGGTGCGTCTTCGACCAGTCGAATAGGATGCCGCCCTGCCCCTCCCCGCCCAGCTCGAAGCGGGCGGAGTATGTCTCCACGCGGCGCGGATCGCGGTCGAACAGTTCGGTGAGCGTCGTGTCGTTGTGCAGCCCCAGGTTACGCCATGTCGCCGCGCGCGCTTCGCTCACCAGATTCCCCTTTCCTACAGCCTCGCAACCCGGCTAGGCCCTCGTGCCATGATTGCAAACCGGAAAAATCGGCGGGAATCCGCGCGCCTCGGGCACGCGATGCGAGTGTGGGAATTTTGCTCCTGGACACCGTCAACCCCGTCAACACTCTGTGAACTTATGCGGCTCGCCGCCCGGTAAATGACCGCCGCGATGAACGAGAGCGCCCCACCGCCAGCCGCCACTTCGCCGTCCGAGCCCGAGTCGAAGCCGGAAAAGAAGGCCAAGAAGCAGGACAGCTTCGCGGTGTTCCTGATCAAGCTCGTGGTGATCGTGGCGCTGTTCCGCACGCTGCTGTTCACGAGCTTCATGATCCCGAGCGAATCGATGATGCCGCGGCTGCTGGTGGGCGATTACCTGTTCGCCGCAAAGTGGCCCTATGGCTATTCGGGCGCCTCGCTCCCGATCGACTGGAACAGCGGCAAGGGGCGGCTGTTCGGCAGCCTCCCCGACCGCGGGGACGTGGTGATCTTCAAGCATCCGGTCGACCGGAGCGACTACGTCAAGCGCGTCATCGGCCTGCCGGGCGACCAGGTCCAGATGGTCGCGGGCGTGCTCCACCTGAACGGGCAGCCGGTGAAGAAAGAGCGCATCGGCGATTTCGTGCTGCCGATCCAGCCCGACCAAGGTTGCCGCGAGGTCCGATTCACCCGGCGCGCGGCGGACGGAAGCTTTGCCTGCCATTACCCGCAGTTCCGCGAAACGCTGCCCGGCGGGGTGAGCTACAACGTGTTCGATTTCGGCCTGACGCGGCAAGACACCACGCCGCCGATCGTCGTGCCCGAGGGCATGCTGTTCCTGATGGGCGACAACCGCGACAACTCGCTCGACAGCCGCTTCCCGCCTGTCGCTCAACAGGGCATCGGTCTGGTCCCCGTCGAGAACCTCGTCGGCGAAGCGAGCTTCATGTTCTTCTCGACCGACGGCGGCGCCGAATGGCTCAAGCCGTGGACCTGGTTCACCTCGGCGCGCTGGGATCGCATCGGGCACGGCATTTGAGCAAGCTCGCCGACGCAACCCGCAGCTGGCTGGAGTCGCTCGGCTTCAGGGTGGCGGACGAGACCTTGTGGATCGAGGCGTTGACCCACGGCAGCACCGGGTCGGCGCGCGACTATCAGCGCCTCGAGTTCCTGGGTGACCGCGTACTCGGCCTCTCGATCGCCGAGCAACTCTATCAACGCAACGGGGGCAGCGAGGGCGAGCTGGCGCAGCGCCTCAACGCGCTGGTGAGCCGACAGACTTGCGCGTCGGTCGCTCGTGAGATTGGCGCAGCCGAGCAAGTCCGGCTCGGCAAGCAGGCCCGCGACGACGGCGCCGCCGACAGCGACAACGTGCTTGGCGACATCATGGAATCGCTGCTTGGTGCGAGTTTCGTGGAGAGTGGCTTCGACACCACGCGCGACATCGTCATCCGGCTCTGGCAGCCCGCGATCGAAGGCCGCGCGGGCCGCGCCAAGCATCCCAAGAGCGCCCTGCAGGAATGGGCCGCGGGCAACCAGCGCAAGCCTCCCGAATACGAGGTGGTCGATCGCTCCGGTCCGGATCACGCAGCGCGCTTCACCGTTCGGGTCAGTGTGAGGAACGTCGGTCAGGTCGAAGCCACTGCCGGCAGCAAGCAGGAGGCGGAAACCGAAGCCGCGCGATTGTTCATGGAGAAATTCGGGTGAGCCAGACCCATTGTGGCCTCGTTGCGGTGATCGGCGCGCCGAACGCGGGCAAATCGACCCTGGTCAATCAGCTCGTCGGCCAGAAGGTCGCGATTACCAGCGCCAAGGCGCAGACGACCCGGGCGCGCCTGCTCGGCATCGCGCTACACGGCGAGACACAGATCATCCTCGTCGACACGCCGGGCATCTTCGAGCCCAAACGCCGCCTCGACCGCGCCATGGTCCAGGCCGCCTGGGAAGGCGCGCACAGCGCCGATGCTATCGTGCTGGTAGTCGATCCGGTCAAGCAGCGCCGTCATGAGCTGGAGCCCCTGCTGGAAGCCCTGAAGGGCCGGCCCGAGCGCAAGCTCCTCGCGCTCAACAAGGTCGATGCCAGCGCCAAGGAGCCGCTGCTCGCCCTGGCGCAGGAGCTCGCCGGCAAGGTCGATTTTGCCGAAGTGTTCTTCATTTCGGCGCTCACGGGCGACGGCGTTCCCGAGTTGAAGGCGCACCTCGCCAGCCTGATGCCCGAGGGTCCGTGGCACTACCCCGAAGACCAGGTCAGCGACGCCAGCGAGCGCCTGCTCGCCGCCGAAGTCACGCGTGAGCAGCTCTATCGCCAACTGCACGACGAGCTGCCCTACGACAGCGCGGTCCGGCCCGAGAGCTACCAGGTTCGCAAGGACGGCAGCGTCGAGATCCACCAGCAGATCGTCATCGGCCGCGACAGCCAGAAGCCGATCGTCCTCGGCAAGCGCGGCGCCCGCATCAAGGCCATCGGCGAAGCCGCCCGCAAGGAGCTATCCGAAATGCTCGGCGTGCCCGTGCACTTGTTCCTCCACGTCAAGGTGGACGAACGCTGGGCCGAAAGCCGCGAGATTTACGAAGAGATAGGACTCGACTGGGTACGGTAGGTCAGCCCGGCTGCCGCACATCGGCCATCGTTCCGCCGGCGCGCGTCACGCTCTTGTATCGCGCCAAGCTGCACAGTGCCGCCACCACGGCTAGCGCGCAGGCGACGAACAAGGGCGTCGGCCCCAGGCCCATTCCGCCTGCAAGCAGGATTCCCACGCCAACCGCAGCCATGGTCTGGCCGACGAGGCGCGCGGTCGACAGCAGCCCCCCGGCGGCAGCAGCGCGATCCTTAGGTGCCTGCCCGATCAGGAGGCGCGAGTTGGGCGCCAGGAACAGCCCGAAGCCCAGCGCGGTGAAGCTGAGCCGCCAGGCAATCGCAAACTCGCCCGGATTGTCGGGCATCATCGCCAGGAGGAGCAGCCCGGCGATCGCGATGGCCATCCCGGTGACGCCCAGCTTGGTGGGTGCGATCCGATCGCTCATCCACCCGGCCAGCGGGGCGATCACCAGCATCGTAAGCGGGAACGGCAGCAGCAACAGCCCGACTTGCTGCGGCTCGTAGCCCATCGCTTCCTCGAGCCGGAAGGGCAGCGAGAGCATCAGCGAGCCGGCGGCGATGAAACAGGCGATCGCGGCCAACGCGGAAAAGCCGATCACAGGGCGCATAAGCAGGTCGACCGGCACGACCGGCGCGCTCCGCTTCAGCTCGCGCCGCACCAGCAGGATCGCGGAAAGCACGCCAGCGACCGACAGCGCCGTTCCGAGGATGCCGTCCTCGTGCGTCGCCAGTTGCAGCCCGCCGATGAGGAGCAGCATGGTCAGCGCGCTCCACGCCCCGCTGAGCCATTCAGGGGGGCGATCCTGCCGCACCGGTTCGGGCAGCCACCGGCCGAGGCCGAGCGAGACGACCGCGAACGGCACCGCCGCAGCGAACACCCATTGCCACGGCAAATGGCCGACGATGAACCCGCCCAGCGTCGGCGCAAGGGCAGCCGAGGAGGCGACGATCACCGAATTGATCCCCATCCCGCTTCCTAGCTGGCGCGCCGGATAGATCTGCCGCAACATCGCGGCCGACACGCTCAGCGCCATGCCGGCGCCAAGCGCCTGCAGCGCGCGGAGGCTGAGCAGGACGAACAGGTTCTCGGCCAGCAGGCAAAGCGCCGAGGCGACGAGAAACACGCTCTGCCCGATCTGGTAGAGCCGCCGATGGCCGATCCGATCGCCCACGCTCGAGAAGGGCAGCAGCACCATGACCAGCACGAGCTGGTAAATCGTCACGACATTGGTCACGACCGCATTGGAGACGCCGAGGTCGCGCGCGATCGTCGGCAATGCGACGTTGGCGATCGCGCCGTCGAGCACCAGCAGCGCCGTGCCGAAGCTGATCGCCGCTATGGCCCAATAGCGCCGCGGCTTGGGGAGCCCATCGGTATCCGACAACCGCGCCCCGGCCGCTGAGCCAGCCGCCCGCTCTTTCAGAAGTTCGCCAGCCTCGGACATCGGAGCCATGTGACGGGGGCTCGGAGCCTATTCAAGGCTGGTGTTTCAAATCGACCGCTAAGTCACCGTTTTTTGGCGATATTGATCCCGTCAATCTTGGCGCGCTCCTTGGTGGATTCTTCGGTCCGGCTGAGCGCCTTGGCGATTTCCTTGAGGCCCTTGCCTTTGCCGGCGAGCGTCTTCAGCTTCGCGACTTCGTCCGAACGCCAAGGTTGGCGGTGCTTCTCGAAGCGCTCGCTCATGCCTTGGCCGCCTTCTTCTTGGTCGCGGCCTTCTTGACCGGAGCCTTCTTGGCCGGAGCCTTCTTGGCTGGAGCCTTCTTGCGCGCGCCCTTCTTTTTGGCCGGGCCTTTTGCCGCGCGGGCGTCGATCAGCGCGATCGCCTGTTCCTCGGTCACGTCCTCGGGCTTCACATCGCGCGGGAGCGTGGCGTTGGTCGTGCCGTCGGTGACGTAGGGGCCGTAGCGGCCGGGCATGACCTTCATCTCGCCGCCGCTCGTGGGATGGGCGCCGAGGGTCTTGATCGGCTCCGCCTTGGCCCGCCCGCCCGCGCCGCCGCGATTGGCCGCCTCGGCCAGCAGCGTGACCGCGGCGTTCATCCCCGTCTCGAACACCTCACGCGTGCCGCCGAGCTTCGCGTACTTGCCGTTGTGCGCCAGATAGGGGCCATAACGGCCGATGCTGGCGGTAATCGGCTCGCCGGTTTCGGGATGCTTGCCCACCTCGCGCGGCAGGCTCAGGAGCTTGAGCGCCCACTCCAGATCGAAATCCGGCAAGTCCTTGGGGATCGAGGCGCGCTTCGCGTCCTTGCCGTCGCCTAGCTGGATATAGGGCCCGAAGCGGCCCGTGCGACGCGTGACCGTGAGCCCGCTCTCAGGATCGGTGCCCATCGCGCCGTCGTCCTCCTCGCCCTCCTCGGAGGGCTGGCCGAACTTCCTGCGGAAATCGCATTCCGGATAGTTCGAGCAGGCGATGAATGCGCCAAAGCGTCCGCCGCGCAAAGACAGGCGCCCGCCCTCGCGCTGCTCGGCTACGCACTTCGGGCATTGGCGCGGATCGCTGCCGTCGGCTTTCGGTGGGAAGAGATAGTCCGAGAGGAACTCGTCGAGGACCTCGGTGACTTCGGAGGGCTTGCGCTCCATCACCTCGTCGCTCTTCGGCTTGAAGTCGCGCCAGAATGCTTCGAGCAGTGTCTTCCACTCGGCGCGCCCACCCGAGACCTCGTCAAGCTCGTCCTCCATCCCGGCGGTGAAGTCGTAGGCCACGTAGCGCGGAAAGAATCGCTCGAGAAACGCGGTGAGCAAGCGGCCCGAATCCTCGGCGAAGAAGCGATTCTTCTCGGTCCGAACATAGGCACGGTCGCGCAGGGTCTGGATCGTCGAGGCGTAAGTCGAGGGCCTGCCAATGCCGAGCTCCTCGAGCCGCTTGACGAGGCTTGCTTCGGAGAAGCGCGGCGGCGGCTGCGTGAAGTGCTGGTCGGCGGTAACGCCGAGTTTTGCCGGCGCATCGCCCTGACGCATGATCGGGAGCAGCGCGGCGTCCTCGTCCTCGTCCTTCTGGTCGCGGCCTTCTTCGTAGACGGCGAGGAAGCCGGGGAACTTCACCACCTGCCCGGTGGCGCGAAGCTCGTGGCGACCGGTCGGATCTCGCAAGGTGACCGTCGTACGCTCGAGGCTTGCGGCCGCCATCTGGCTCGCCATCGCGCGCTTGAAGATCAAGTCGTAGAGCTTGGCCTCGTCACCCGATCCGGCGCGGTCGCGGTTGAAGTCGGTCGGTCGGATCGCCTCGTGCGCTTCCTGCGCGTTCTTGGCTTTGGTCTGGTAGATCCGCGGCTTCTCGGGCAGGTAATGGCCGGAAAAGCGATCCGCGATCGCGCGGCGCGCAGCGCTGATGGCGCTGCCGTCCATCTGCACGCCGTCGGTGCGCATGTAGGTGATCGCGCCCGCCTCGTACAGATTCTGCGCCAGCCGCATGGTATGGCTGGCAGAGTAGCCGAGCTTGCGCGCGGCCTCCTGCTGCAGGGTCGAGGTGGTGAACGGCGGCGCCGGGTTGCGCTTGAGCGGCTTGGTCTCGACACCCTCGACGGTGAACCGCCCGGCCTCGACCGCCGCCTTCGCCCGGTCGGCCATGCCCTTGTCGCCGATCGAGAGTCGCTCGAGCTTCTGCCCGTCGAAGGTTACTAGGCGCGCGTCGAATTCGGTCCCGTCGTGCTGCATCCTGGCGACGACCGACCAGTACTCCTGCGGCACGAAAGCCTCGATCTCGCGCTCGCGGTCGACGATCAGGCGCAGCGCGACCGACTGCACGCGGCCCGCGCTCTTGGCGCCGGGCAGCTTGCGCCACAGTACGGGGCTGAGCGTAAAGCCGAACAGATAATCGAGCGCGCGGCGGGCGAGGTAGGCGTCGATCAGGTCGGTATCGAGCTCGCGCGGCTGCGCCATCGCCTGCGTCACCGCATCCTTGGTGATCGCGTTGAAAGTGACCCGTTCCACCTCCTTGGGGAGCGCCTTGCGCTTCGCCAGCAGCTCCTGAACATGCCACGAAATCGCCTCGCCCTCGCGATCGGGGTCGGTCGCGAGGATCAGCCGGTCGGCCTTCTTCGCCGCATCGGCGATTTCCTTCACCCGGCTGGTCTTGTCGCGATAGGTCTCCCAATCCATCGCGAAGCCCTCGTCCGGCCGAACCGAGCCGTCCTTCGGAGGCAGGTCGCGGACGTGACCGTACGAGGCGAGAACCTTGTAGTCCTTGCCGAGGTACTTCTCGATGGTCTTCGCCTTCGCGGGCGATTCAACGATGACGAGCTGCATGGTAGGTCGAGGCAGTCCTTACGTGTACGTACGCGCGAGGGTGGTGGCGGTTGGCGTGGTTCGTCAAGCGGCTCAATCGAACGAGCAGAACCAATCGTTTTGGTCCAGCAGCTGGCAATCCTTGATGCGCTCGCCTGTCAGCCGAACCATGGTTGGCTGCGTCAACGTTTCAGGATTGCGGCCCGGCAGCCGGACAATCGCCGTGCCGCCGTCGGGAATTCCTTCGGAGTAGATCACTGCCTGCGGAGGCGTACCTGCAAGCTCTTTCGAGTGCGCGCGCGCGAACGACTTACGATCGGCGCTCGCCAGCACGGCGCTTACCGCATAAGCTATGGCGAGTGCGACCGCGAGCGAGAGCAGGGGAGCTAGTCGTTCACCGATGCCGTTCCAACCTGTCGCTTGAGGTTTCCAGAAGGCAGCGACGAGCGCAATCACTATCCCTACGAACACGGCGAACGCGCAGAACAGGATCCAAAGAAGCTGGAACAGCGGAACCCTCGGCCCCGCCCAGTCCAGCAACTGTGCCGCGGCGAGGTAGCCAACCGTGAAAATCAGGAAGATCACGATAGCCAGTCGATGATTGAACGGGAGGGTTTCGATCACTGAAGGCTGACCCTCCCCCCAGCGTGCCGCGTCAACCGGCCTGCGATCTCCAGTTCCAGCAGCGCCATTTGTACGGCCCCCGCGCCCGCACCGCTCTGGCGAACGAGTTCGTCGACGCTGACGGGTGCGGTGGTGAGGAGCGCGGCGACGTCGGCGGGCTCTCCGCCGAATTCCTCGACCTCACCGGATTGCGGGTGGGCCTCGCGCAAGCTGGAACGCGGCGCGCCGTCGAAGCCGCTGAGCAGTTCGGCCACGTCCTCGGGCGACTGCACCAGCACCGCGCCTTCGCGGATCAACTGGTTGCAGCCGTGGCTGCGGGCGTCGAGCGGGCTGCCGGGGATCGCCATGACCTCGCGGCCGTACTCACCGGCGAGGCGCGCAGTGATCAGCGAGCCCGACTTGGGCGCCGCCTCGACCACAAGCGTGCCGAGAGCCAAGCCGGCGATGATGCGGTTGCGGCTCGGGAAATGGCTCCCGCGCGGTTCGGTGCCGGGAGGCTGCTCGGCAATCAGCAGGCCCTCGGCTGCAATCCGCTCCTGCAAGTGGGCGTGCTGCGGCGGGTACGCAATGTCGATGCCGCTCGCGATCACGCCGATGGTGCGCGGCACGGCGCCTTGGTGGGCCGCCCCGTCGATACCCCGGGCGAGGCCCGAGACCACAACGAAGCCGTCCCCCGCCAGCGCGTGGGCGAAATCCCGCGCGAGCTTTATCGCGGCGGCCGATGCGTTGCGCGCGCCGACGATGGCGACGCAAGGCGCCGCGGCCAGCGACAGCTCGCCGCGCACGGTCAGGATCGGCGGAGCGCCCTCGGTTTGCCCCAGCAGCGCGGGATAGCCGGGCGAATCGTGGAACAGGTAGCGCGCGCCGGCGGCCCGCGTCGCGGCGATTTCCCGCTCGCTGCTGTCGGCCGAAGCTGGCCGGTAATCGCGCCCCCCGCGCCCCGCGAGGCCGGGCAGAGCCTCGATCGCGGTGCGCGCGTCACCGAAGCGGCGCAGGAGCTGGGCGTAGCTGACGGGGCCGATGTTGGGCGAGCGGAGCAGGCGGATACGGGCGAAGGCCTCATCCTGCGCCAGGGCCGCCGGCGCGTTCATGCCTTCTGGCCCACCTTCGGCTCGGTGCCGGCGCGGATGCGGGCGAGGTTTGCGCGGTGCTGAAAGACGACGATCACCACGATAACGCCGAGAACCGGCAGGAACCCCTCGTGACCGATGAACGCCGCGGCGGCCAGAGCGGCGAAAGGTGCCAGCACTCCGGCCATCGACGAGATGCGCGTCACGGCCAGAACCGCCAGCCAGCAGATCGCGTAAGCCAGTCCGATCGGCCACGCGAGACCGAAGCAAACGCCTGCCGCCGTGGCGACACCCTTGCCTCCCTTGAACCCGAGCCAGACCGGGAAGCAGTGTCCGACGACGGCGCCGAGTGCAGCAAACCCGGCCGCGTCGGGCCACCAGAGCCCGGCGAGAAACACCGGCAGGAAGCCTTTGGCGAGATCGAGCAGCAGCACCGCCGCGGCGAGCCACATGCTGCCCGTGCGCAGCACATTGGTCGCCCCGATGTTGCCCGACCCGATGCTGCGGATGTCGCCCTTGCCCGCCGCCTTCGCCAGAAGCAGGCCGAACGGGATCGACCCGAGCGCGTAACCGAGCAGCAAGGCCAGCAGCCAGTCCACCATTCCCCCTCTTTCAGCCGGACTCGGAGCTTGTCGAAGCGCCGCTTTTGCTTCACCGCGCGAATAAAGGGAAGGTCGGTCACCGGGGATTTTCTTGTCCGCAATGGATGCAAGCGCACCCATTCTGCTGTTCGATTCCGGCGTCGGTGGGCTCACCGTGCTGGCCGAATTGCGCAAGCTGCTGCCACAGGCGCCGGTGATCTACTTCGCGGACACCGCCGGGCTGCCGTACGGCGAGAAGACCGAGGCGGAGATCGCGGCGCGCGTGGCGGGGCTGCTCGGGCGGCTTAGCGAGCGTTACTCGCCGCGGCTGATCACCATCGCCTGCAACACCGCCTCCACCATTGCCCTGGGCATGGTGCGCGAGGTACTGAACGTGCCGATCGTCGGCACCGTCCCGGCCATCAAGCCGGCGGCGGCGATGACCGCGACCGGAACCATCGGCCTGCTCGGCACCGCCGCAACGATCCGGCAGGCCTACGTCGACCGGCTCGAGGCGGAATTCGGCAATGGACACAAGCTGATCCGCCATGCCGCACCCGGGCTCGTCCAGGCGGCAGAAGCCATGCTCCACGGGGCTCAGCCGGACCTCGCGGTGATCGAGGCCGCGGCGAAAGGCCTGCGCAGCCAGCTGGGCGGCAGCGAGATCGACACCGTGGTGCTCGCCTGCACCCATTTCCCGCTGCTCGAGCCGCAGCTCGCCGCCGCGTTCGGGCCCGGGGTGCGTTTCGTGCACGGCGCCGAAGGGATCGCGCGCCGCATCGCGTTCCTCACCCGGGGCCAGCCTTTCGAGCGCACCGCGCCCGATCTCGTGCTGTTCACGGGTGATCCAGATCAATTCGCCCATCTCGTCCCTGCGCTAAGGCGCTATGGCCTCGAACGAGTGGAACGCTTCTAGTTGCGAATCCGTCGCAAACTCCGTGCTTTAAACCCGGGGACCCTTCGCCTAAGTGGCCCCATGACTCACCGGCCGCGAGCTGTCGCGGCGCCAACGGGACCAGTCCGCTGAACTACGATCACATCTTCGACCAAGCGATCCAGCGCCTTCACGCCGAAGGCCGCTATCGCGTGTTCATCGACATCCTGCGCAACAAGGGCGCCTATCCGGATGCGCGCTGCTTCGCCCACCACAACGGGCCGCAGCCGATCACCGTGTGGTGCTCGAACGACTACCTCGCGATGGGCCAGCACTCGAAGGTCATCGCCGCGATGGAAGAGGCGCTGAACGACGTCGGCGCCGGCAGCGGCGGCACCCGCAACATCGGCGGCAACACGCACTACCACATCCAGCTCGAGCGTGAGCTGGCCGACCTCCACGGCAAGGAAAGCGCGCTGCTGTTCACCAGCGGCTACGTCTCCAACGACGCGACGCTGTCCACCCTCGCCCGGCTGCTGCCCGGCTGCGTGATCTTCTCCGACGAGCTCAACCACGCGAGCATGATCGCCGGCATCCGCAACTCGGGCTGCGAGAAGCGCATCTTCCGCCACAACGACGTCGCGCACCTCGAAGAGCTGCTGGCGGGCGAGAACCCCGACGTGCCGAAGCTGATCGCGTTCGAGAGCGTCTATTCGATGGATGGCGACGTCGCCCCGATCCACGCGATCTGCGACCTGGCCGACAAGTACAACGCGCTGACCTACATCGACGAGGTCCACGCGGTCGGCATGTACGGGGCGCGCGGCGGCGGCATTTCGGAGCGCGACGAGGCCGCGCACCGCATCGACATCATCGAGGGCACGCTCGGCAAGGCGTTCGGCGTGATGGGCGGCTACATCGCGGCCGACACCAAGATCGTCGACTGCATTCGCAGCTATGCGCCGGGCTTCATCTTCACCACCTCGCTGAGCCCGGTGCTGGTCGCCGGTGTGCTCGCGGCGGTGCGCCACCTCAAGCAAAGCTCGGCAGAGCGCGAGGGGCAGCAGGCTTCCGCCGCGATGCTCAAGCGCAAGTTCCGCGACGCCGGCCTGCCGGTGATGGACACGGTCACGCACATTGTCCCGCTGATGGTCGGCGACCCAGTTAGAGCCAAGAAAATCAGTGACATACTGCTCGCCGAATACGGCGTGTACGTGCAGCCGATCAATTTCCCGACCGTGCCCCGCGGCACCGAGCGCCTACGCTTCACCCCCGGCCCGGCTCACACCGAGGCGATGATGGACGCGCTGACGAGCGCGCTGGTCGAGATCTGGGACCGGCTCGAGCTGGAGCTCAAGAAAGCGGCCTGAGCGCCCTCCGGCCCTGGCCCGAACAGGCGGAGACATGCGAATGAAGCGCTTGATCGGGCGCTGAGCACCGCCGAAACAGCCCCAAACGCCGCCCGGACGGCGCCCGTGCGCGCCCCGCCGCCCGAACGCGGCCGCCCGCCCCTCGTCCCCTATCCGTAAACCGCCGCCCGCTCAGGAACCCGGAGCGATCCTGGGGATCGAGCACTCTCCCCGATGCGGATTTGCAACAGTTGATTGGGTAAACCGTATCCCCGGATACGGTTTCGATTGCGTCGCCATCCGGCGGCGCTATGGGCGCGGGTGTGAGGGGGAGGTTGCGGTGAAGCTCGACGACATCGTCGGATACCGGCTGGACATGGCGCGCTGCGCGATGCTGCGCAGCCTGCACCGGCTGCTCGACGAAACCGGCTTCCGCCCCGCCGACACCACCGCCCTGCTGCTGATCAAGGACAATCCCGGGTGCGACCAGGCCGAGCTCGGCCGCGCGCTGGCGGGCAACCGGTCGGTCGGGATGAAAGTCGCCAGCCGGCTCGAGAAGCGCGGGCTGCTGATCCGGGCCAAGGGCCGCGACCGGCGCAGCAAGGGGCTGCACATCACGCCCGCCGGCGAGGCCAAGCTGGCCGAACTGCTGGCGCTGCACGAGCAATCCGAGGAACGGCTCGCCGCCGAGCTGGCGCCGGGCGAGCGCGAGACGCTGCTCAGGCTGCTGAACAAGATCGAACAAGCGGTGCTTCGGGAAGAAGCCGACCTGTCCGCATCGGGCAAGGAGGCCGCCTAGCCGCTCGGGTTGCAAGTTCTTCCGGGACGGCTCGTGCGCTGCCCCGGTTCGAAGGGGAGAAAGTGCCATGAATACCCGGTTTGCCTTGTTATGTTCATCCGCCCTCGCGATGGTCGCGGCCCTGCCCGCCCAGGCGCAGGACACCGCCGCACCGCCCGCCGCCGCTGAGGAAAGCGGCGAGGACGTGATCCTGGTCACCGCGCAGTTCCGCGCGCAGAACCTGCAGGACACGCCGCTCGCCATCACGGCGGTCAACGCCGAGATGCTCGAGGCGCGTAGCCAGACCGACATCAGCCAGGTGGCGAACCAGGCCCCCTCGGTGACGCTCAAGCCGCAAGGCGCCGCGTTCGGCCCGTCGATGGCGGCGAACATCCGCGGCGTCGGGCAGTACGATTTCAACCCGGCGCTCGAGCCGGGCGTGGGCCTCTACGTCGACGACGTGTACTATGCGACGCTGACCGGCTCGATCTTCGACCTGCTCGACCTCGAGCGCGTCGAGATCCTGCGCGGGCCGCAGGGCACGCTCGCCGGCCGCAACTCGATCGGCGGCGCGGTGAAGCTCTATTCGCAGCGGCCCGAGGGCTCGAACACCGGCTCGATCCAGGCCGCCTATGGCAGCCGCAACCGCGTCGATCTACGCGGCAGCTTCGACTTCAACATCGCCGAAGGTTTCGACGCGCGCATCGCGGGCGTGGCCAAGCGGCAGGACGGATACGTCAAGCGGATGGACTTCGGCTGCGTCTATCCGGTGGGCGGCGGCGACCGCCTGCCGGCCGACGCACCGCTCAACCCGGGCGCGGAGATCAACCCGGTCGGCGGCATCCCGGCCAACCTGCCGGCCACCAGCGACTGCGTGGTCGCGGACGAAGGCGAGGTCGATTACATGGGCCTGCGCGGGCAGCTCCGTTTCCGGCCGACCGACACCATCGATATCAACATCTCGGGCGACTACACGATCGACGACCGCTGGCAGGTCGGCTCGGTGCTGCTGGAAACCTATTATCCCAACGGCACGTTGGGCAGCCCGCACTATCCGCTGCCGGCCAATCCGCCCTATAACAACCCGACACCGCCCGGCCGCGACATCAATCCCTACGGACCGGGCATCGCCTACGACACGCGCTTCGTGTGCGGGCCGTACTGCAACTTCGCCAGCTACACGAACGACCCCGACACGACCTGGCCGATCGGCGACCGGGTGCCTGGCCGGATCAAGTTCGAAGGCTGGGGCGTCGCGGGCAATGTCGAATGGGACATCGCCGACCGGCTGCAGCTCGTCTCGATCACGGCCTACCGCGAGTACACCTCGAACTTCGAGAACGACAACGACACCTCGCCGCTGGCGCACAGCCTCGGCTACGGCCCGCTGACGTTCGAGTTCTTCAGCCAGGAGCTGCGGCTCAACGGCGCCTTCGGGGCCAACGACGAGATCGAATACACCCTCGGCGGCTATTACAGCGACCAGACCTCGGTCTACACCTCGCTGCAGAGCCTGCGCGGATCGAACCTGCGCTTCGTGCAGAGCGACCCGGTCGAAGCCGACAGCAAGGCGGTGTTCGCCAACGTCGGCTGGACGCCGCTCGAGCGGCTGACGATCAACGCCGGCATCCGCTACACCGAGGAATCGAAGACCTACACCTACGTCCGGCGCGGCCCTGAGGGCGGCCCTGCCCCCGCCATCCTCGCCCCGCTCGACGGCCAGGTCGGCGAAGCGGCGGCCGAGCGCGTCGATTACCGTCTCGCGGCCCAGTACCGCTGGAGCGACGACTTCATGACCTATGCCCAGTACGCGACCGGCTTCAAGGGCGGCGGCGTCAACCCGCGTCCGTTCTATCCGCAGCAGGTCCTCTCGTTCGGGCCCGAGACGCTCGATTCGTGGGAGGCGGGCTTCAAGAGCGACTTCCTCGACCGGCGCGTGCGCCTCAACGTCGCGGCGTTCTTCAGCAAGTACAAGGACATCCAGCTCACGCTGACCAACTGCACCGTGCAGGCCGGCGCCGGGTTCGGGGCGCCTTGCGCTCTGCCGACCAACGCCGGCGACGCCGAGGTCAAGGGCATCGAGGTCGAGGCCACGCTGCGCCCGGTCGACGGCCTGCTGATCGACGCGTCGGGCGCGTTCCTCGACTTCGACTACAAGGAGTTCGCCAGCTTCACGACGCCCACCGGCACGGTCAGCGTCGGGGGCCCGACCAACATCAACGCCCCGCAGTTCGGCGATTATCCGGCCTTCACGCCGCGCTGGAAGTGGAGCGTGGGCGCGCAATACGAGGCGGTCCTTCCGGGCAATGCCGGATCGATCACCCCGCGCATCGACGTGGCCTACCAGGGCGACATGCACGCCAACCCGATCAACCGCGAGAGCAACCTGATCGAGGACTACACGCTCGCCAACGCCCGCCTGACCTGGCGCAACGCGGGCGAGGACCTCGAGGTGGCGCTCGAGGTGACCAACCTGTTCGACGAGTATTACTTCCTGTCGATCAACGACCAGACCACCGGCGGCCAGGGCTATGCCAACGCGCAGCCCGGGCGCCCGCGCGAATGGGCGGTGAGCGTCAAGAAGAAGTTCTGAGGGGGGAGGCCGGGCTGCGCTCACGCGCGGTCCGGCCATTCCGCGCGGTGGCGCGCGCGCCGCGTGCTGCTATGACCGCTCGATGGT
>JAEZCZ010000112.1 GCA_023433305.1 Pseudomonadota bacterium
CGGGCCAAGTAGCCGAAGTGTCGATTCGGCGTGGCCAATGCCTTCGACCTGGCTGATCACCGGGTAGACCAGTCCGCTGGCGCGAGGCCGGGCGGACAGCCGGTCGATGGAGTCTCGCGCGGCATAGGCGGCCTCGGAAAAGCCGGTGGCGAGAGTCGCAGCGAGGTGACCGCCCGCCGAAAATCCGACGGAATATACTTGCTCCGCATCGTAGCGCATCGAGCCGGCCAGGGAGCGGATGAGCCTGACGGCTCGCTGTGCGTCCTGGAGCGGTACGTCCTCTCGTTCGTCCCAGCCTTCGCCCGGCAGCCGATAAACAAGCACAAACACCGTATAGCCGCGCGCCGTCATGTCGCGGGCGATGTCGGCACCCTCGTTGGCGATCGAAACGAACGTATAGGCCCCACCCGGGATCGCCAGCAGCGCGCGCCCGTTCGGCTGGGCCGGGCGGAACACGCGCAGAGTCGGCATCTCGACATTGCGCACGAAGATCGGCGGAGAATCCGCATCGATCGGCGGGGCCTGGAAGCCCCCGCCAGGCGGCCCCTCCGGCCAAAGCGGCAGCGAGGGCGCCTCCTGCCACGCTGCCATGGCGTCTCCCGGCCAGGCCGCGCGGGCGCCGGCGCTCAGCGTCGCCGCGGCCGCAGTGAGCACGCCGGCAGCGCCCAGGAACCGGCGGCGCGGCAAGGTGGATGTTGGGAAGGCCTGCTTTTCCATCGTTCCTCTACCCTGGACTGTGCTCACTCGGCGGGCCGAAAGATGTCGAGGTCGACCGCCTCGGCCATGAGCCTGTTGCCGGCGTCGTTCGGGTGTACGTGGTCGCCCGGATCGATCTCGGGCCTGAGCCGGAGCGGGTCTGCTGAATCGCGTGTCGCCGCGTCGAAATCGACGACCGCGTCGAACCGGCCGCCGGACCTTATCCATCCGTTGACTTCCTGGCGCATCGCTTCGCCTGGCGCGGAGTAGAACGGCAGGCCCTTGGTCGCCATCACCGTGCCGCCGGCAACTCTGATGCCATGAAGATGCGCTCGCGCGATCAATTGATCGAGCCCTTCGATAATGTCCGCCGCCGTCGCTGCCTGTGCCTTGGGCAATCCCGGCATGATCGACATGTTGATGTCGTTGATTGACGCGAGGACGATCACCCACTTCACGCCCGGCCGGCTCAGGACGTCTTCGTCGAAGCGCGCGACGATCGCATCTCCGGTCCCGCGCCGCAGAACACGGTTGCCCGAGATTCCCGCGTTGACCACGCCCCAGCCCGCAAGGTCCGGATCCCGCTGCAATCGATCCGCCAGCAACGACGGCCAGCTGCGGTGTTCATTGGGCGTGGTGGCATACCCTTCCGTGATCGAGTCCCCGAGGGCGACGATCGTCCCCGCGGCGGGGTCGGACGCGGGAACGCTGAGACCACGCAACCAGAAGTAGGATCCGACCACGATCGGATCGCCCAGTTCTGTGTCGGCGACACGATTTCCCGCCGCGATGAACGCCGGCACCAGGCCAAGCGCGTCGACGGTGGTCGCCCGGGTCGCCTCGGGCAAATGGACCGACACGGCGACCTCGGTGAGCGGGGGCACGGGCAGGTCGATCGGATCGCTGACCGCCTTGGCCCCGGGTTGGAGCGTCAGTCTTGCGCGCCCGCCGAACGTCACGGGGCGGCTGCTTTCGGGAACGGTCGCGCCCGCAGCCCGTGCCAGTGCGGCGTGAACGGCACCGAAAGTTACCGCCTCTCCATCCTGCGCATTTGCGAATTCCAGCCGGAAGCGGGCGCCGCCGGCCGACGTGCGGATCACCATACGGATTGTCTGGTCTTCAAAGCCGGCCGGGTGGGGCACGAAGGGCGCTTCGGGCGGGGTGCGTTCCGACGCGGTCTCGCCGTCGCTCGCCGCCCCGAACGGCGAGAACGGCGCGGAAAGCAGTGGCAGGGGCGTGCCCCAGCTCTCGATCCAGCGCTCCTGCGCATGGCCTGGCGAGGCCGCGATCATCGCGAGCAGCAACGTCGCGGCGAAGAGCAATGCGCGCACGGAACTCTCCCGAAAGGTGATCAGCCTAGCGCCGCCGCGGTTACACGGCAAACGATTGCTCCCGAGATGGCCGGGCTCGGAATTCCGGCCCCGGCCGCACTCGCGGCAATGCGCGCGGCGGCCGCGCCGCGCTCACTGCGAATTGAGGCGGAAGCGAAGCCCGACGGTGCGCGGCGTGGGTCCCGATCCGGAGAGCGGTCCGTTTGTCCCGACAAAAGTCGGTCCCCGCTCGTCGGTGAGGTTGTTGCCAATCAGAGCCAGTTCCCAGTTGTCACGTCGGACACCCAGAGTGAGGCTCAGCAGGTTGTATGGACGGGCAACAATGCCGTTGGCCTGCAGCCGGTCTCCGCTATGGCTCAGCGCAAGGTTGCCGAATCCGTCGAAGCCGGAGCCGAGGTCGGTGTTATAGTTCGCATCGATGCGGAAGTTCTTGTCGAGGGTGTTGGTCATCCGGGTTCCGGGCCGCAGCAGAGGCTGCGCGGCGGCGATGACCGGGTTCACCGTGTCGTACTCACTGTCGTTGACGTTGCCGACGAACCCGAGGTTCAGGCCATCGACGGGCGTGCGCCAGCGAAGCTCCAGGTCGATGCCCTTGGTCGTGGCGTCACCGAAGTTGGCGAACCCGTTGACTCCGTCGATACCGCCGGTGACCGAAGTCTGAAGGTTCGTGTACTTCAGGTGGTAGAGGTTGAGCCCGACGTTGATGGAGCGGTCCGGACTGCGCCACTTGACGCCGAACTCGTAGTTCCTCGAGGATTCAGGCTCGAGGGCGACCGAGACGGGGACGCCCGCCATCTCGAGCGACTGGACCTGCACTCGTGACTGGACGATGCCTGGCCGAAAGCCCGTGGCGGCGGAAATGAACATGGTCAGGTCGTCGGTCGGGAGATAGGATAGATTCAACCGCCAGGTTTGCTTGCTCTTCTTGGTCGGGACAGTTCCCGTGCTGTCCTCGAAGGCGCGCTTGTCGTGGTAGGTGCGCAACCCGACTAGAGGGATGAGCTTGCCGTCGAACAACTCGTAGCTGAGCTCGCCGAACACGGCCCAGTTCTCGGTGAGCGTGTTGTTATCAGCATCGATGAGAAGCGGGACGAGCGGCAGGTCGAGCGCGTTGTCCTGAGGCCCCTCACCGTCCTGGTATGCGGCTCCGACGAGCCAGTGCAGCGGACCGCTCGAATTCGAGTTGACCCGCACTTCCTGGGCAAACATCTTCGGAAAGAACTGACTCGAGAAGGAGCCCGCCGGCGAAATCGGAATATGGATTCCGAAGTCGCCTTCCAGGTGGCTCGTGGCGCTCGTCACGGTGAAGGCCTCGAACTCCGCGCTGGCGGTCAGGCTCCACAACGTGAAGTCTCCGTTCGAGAAGCCATCCTGTCCGGCGGTGTTCTCGAAGTACGGCGGTTCGACAGAAGCGGTGAAGCCGGTGAAGTTCTGACGCGGGCGGAAGTTCCAGTATTGCGCGCGAATGTCGACATTGTCCCACGGCCGGAAGAGCGCGACGACCCTGATATCCTCGTTCTTGGCCGAGTTGACATGCTCCTGGTCCGGGGTGCCGTCATAGGCTCCGAAGTACGCATCGGCGTATCCGGCATCGCGTGAGAAGCCCCCGCTGACACGGACGGCCAGGCGGTCCTCGACGAGCGGGACCGAGATCGCTCCCGCCGAACCGTAGTTCAGGCGACCTGCACCGGT
Organism: Pseudomonadota bacterium; assembly: GCA_023433305.1. GTDB lineage: Bacteria > Pseudomonadota > Alphaproteobacteria > Sphingomonadales > Sphingomonadaceae > Croceibacterium_A. The sequence continues at coordinate 3,720 of JAEZCZ010000112.1, forward strand.
GGTCTTGGAGGCTTCCGCCTCGAAGGCATACTCGACGTCGTTCAGATCGGGATCGCGCGTGTGGAAGATGAACACGCCGCCAGACGAGCCTTGTCCGTAGAGCGTGCCCTGCGGGCCGCGCAGAACCTCGACCCGATCGATATCGATGAAACGCACGGGGGGCGCGATGCCGAAGTTGGTGACGATGAACGGCGTCTCGTCGAGGTAGTAACCTATCGGGGAATCGCCGTTCTGGGTGACGTTGCCGCGCAAATTGTAGAAACGCGATGCATTGGATTGGCGGAACCCTTCCTGCGCGCCGGGCACGCTGGAGACTAGGTCGCCGATAGTGGTGATGTTGCGCTCCTTGAGCTCCTCACCATCGAAGGCCTGGATGGCGAGAGGGACTTCCTGAAGCGACTGGGCTCCGGTCTTTTGTGCCGTGACCACGATCTCTCCGGCGGCGACCGCTTGTCCGGACTGCGTCTCCCCTAGCTCGTCGACGGCGGCGGCGTTCTGTGCCTCGACATCCTGAGCCAGCGCTGCATTCATCGCAAGGCTTACGGCTATGGCAACAGCCGCCGTACCCACTCGCAAGTACCTCATGCCCTCACTCCCGTTTCAAACGATTGCCTTTTCCGAGGCAATCCTTCTAACGGCAGGATTTAGCAGGCAGCTCACTCTGTCAATCGAAATTAGACAATCGATTGCACGCCGCTGCGCTTGCTTGTGCATGGACGCTCCTCAAGAGGACAGCGTTGACCCGCGAACGACCAGAGTCGGATCGAGTTGGACCGAGTCGACTCGCTCCCCGGCGATCTTGCGAAAGAGCAGGTCGACAAGCGCATCCGCGCCGGTCTCGAGATCCTGCCTGATCGACGTGAGCGGAGGTGTCGTCCGGCGCGATATCTCCAGATCGTCGAATGCCACGACCTTCACGTCCTCGGGCACGCGGCGACCTCGCTCGACCAAGGCCTGGATCGCAGTCATCCCGATCGTGTCGGATGTCGCGAACACTCCATCGAGATTCTCGGCAAGGTCGAGGAAGTCGGCGATCTCCTCCCGCGCCTTTTCAGGTACGAAATGGACCGGAAGCGTGGCTCCGACTGCGCCTTTGCCGCTTTCGCGCAACGCGTCCCGGAAGCCCGCCAGACGCTGCTCGACCTCGGGCACCGACGGATCGCCGAAGAATGCGAGCTTGCGGCAGCCAAGCGAAAGAAGATGCTCCGCGGCGATCCGGCCGCCGAGGTGGTTGTCGCTGCCCACCGAAGCATAGATCTGCCCCGGCAGCGCCGCCCCCCAAACGACCATGGGTCCGTAATAGCGCGCCACGCTGTTGAGCACGTCGGACTGGTTCGACTGCCCAACGATGATCATCCCCTCGACGCGCCCGGTATCGACCTGGCGCGAGAGCCATTCCGGATCGCGCGGCACGACGCGGCTGAGCAGTAGGTCATAGCCTCGATCAGCCAGCCGATCGGCTATGTGGGCAAGGAGCGTCATGAAAAACGGATCGGAGATATGCTGCGTCTTTTCATGCCCGAGCGGGACGATCACGCCGATCGTTCCCGTCTTCCCGGTTCGCAGGTTTCTCGCCATGCTGCTCGGCCGAAATCCCAGTTGATCGGCGAGCTTGCGAATACGTTCGCGTGTGGCGGGTGAAATCTTCCCCGAGCCCGCCAGGGCGCGTGACACGGTCGCGGCGGAGACGCCCGCGATGCGCGCCAGTTCCTGGATGTTCTGCGGGCGCGGCTGATCGGTCTCACCGGTCCTTCGCGTGCTGTTGCTCAAGCCAATCTCCCCTAGAAACCCAACATTCGGACCAATGACGCGGCCGGGTCAAGCATCATCACGCCGGTCGGTCGCCCTTCGGTTGCGTTCGACAATTATTCGACGTATCCATAGCGCAATCGATTGCAGAATCGAAAGGGAGAGCAATGTCCATACGCACGCGGGGCCTGACGGCTCTGAACGCGATCTTGCTCGTGCTGTCGCTCTTGGGGAGCGCATTTTCGGCAGGACGCGCAGTCGCTCAGGAAGCGCCGTCATTGCGTGCCGGGGCAACGAAAGTAGACATCACACCGGACGAACTGCCGTCAGGATCGCGAGGCATCCTCGATCCGCTCTACGCGCGCGCCATCGTGCTCGACAACGGGCGCGCAAAGGCAGCGCTGGTCACCGTGGATTCTGGCGCAATCCCCACGGAGATGTGGCGACGCCTCAGCGAGCGCGCACAGCGCGAGCTGAGGATTGCGGAGGAGAATTTTCTCATCACCGCGACACACACACATAGCGCACCCTTCGTCCGGGACGACGATTATGAGGAGCGCATTTTCGAGGCTGTGCGCGAAGCCGCCGCGCGGCTGCGCCCGGCAAGGATGGCGTTCGGCACGGGAACCTCGTGGATCAACGTCAACCGCAACCTCATCGATCCGGAAAACCGCCGCTGGTGGGAAGGCCCGAACTACGAGGGAATTTCGGACAAGACAGTAGGCGTCGTGCGGTTCGAAACGCCGGCGGGAGAACCAATCGGCGTCTACTACAACTATGCCGTTCATCCGGTCATCACCGGTACCCTCGACATGGTGAGCGCCGATATCCCGGGGGCCGCCTCGAACTACATTGAGGCGTCGCTAGGCGGAGATGCCGTGGCGGTCTGGTCGAGCGGCGCCTCAGGCGACCAGAATCCGATCTTTTTTAACCAGACCTATGAGCTGCGCGAGATCCGCATCCGCGACTATGCCTCGCGCGGTGAAGACATCTCCAACGCCATGCCGCCGGGCGGCGAAGGACTGGACCGGTCCGATCCTCGGGTGCGGATGCTCCTCGATCAGCAGAAGCAGATCAACGGCGCGCTGGGGCTGATGCTCGGAGAGGAGGTGCTGCACGTCATGCGCAGCAGCCTCCAGAGGCCGCAGCAGGACATTGCGATCCGAGGCGCCAAAAAATCGGTCACTTGTCCGGGCCGACGGCGGCTCGACAAAGGACGAGCGGGGTACCCCGGCTCCTATGAGGATGCCGAGCCTGTATCGCTCCAGCTCAGCCTCCTGATGATCGGCGATGTCGTAGTCGGCGGAGTCGACGGCGAGGTATTCAATCTGATCGCGCAGCGCTTCAAGCGCGAATCCCCGGTCAAGAACACGATGATGGCGACGCTTACCAATGGCATGGCCCGCTCCGGCTACATCCCGCACGATGCGGCCTATGCGCAACACACCTTCGAAGTCCTATCCTCTCGCCTCAAACCGGGCTGTGCGGAAGATGCCATAGTCGACGGCCTTCTCGACCTGGTGGCCCAGGTGTGGGCCGACTAGTGCGCCGCCCGGCGGTCCCGATGGGGCGCGTCCCGTTGCGCTTCGCCCTGGGAGTCTGCCTCCTGGCGGGCGGTGCCGCGCATGCTCAATCCGCCGGTGACGAGCGCGTCGACACCGACGGCACGATCCGGATGGACGGCGTCGAAATCCCACTGTCGGGGCTCATGAGCGACGAGGCGCGCGCGTACATGCGCCATGTCATCGTCGACAAGCCGTTCGGCATGGCCGAGGCCGATATCGAGGCTGAACGGCGGCGCCAGGATTCGATCATGCTGCGCTTCCTCGAGCCAATGCGAGAGCGCTATTCCGTGGCTGTGGCCGAGGAGGTGGTGGGGGGCGTCCTCGTCGATGTCGTGACACCAAGCGACGGAATTGCGCCCGAGAACGCTGGCCGGGTGCTGATTAACGTCCACGGAGGAGGGTTTGTGACAGGCGCGCGCACCGCCTCGCTCGTGGAGTCGGTGCCGCTGGCGGCGCTCATGAAAATCAAGGTCGTATCTGTTGACTACCGCATGGCGCCCGAGCATCAGTTTCCGGCGGCCAGTAAGGACGTGGCGAGCGTCTATCGCGAGTTGTTGAAGTCGTACCAACCCGAACGCATCGGTCTTTACGGATGCTCCGCGGGGGGACTCCTCGCGGCCCAATCGGTTGCCTGGTTTCGCGCGAACGGTTTGCCTATGCCTGCGGCAGTAGGCGTGTTCTGCGCTTCGCTCGGTGGCTACTTCGGCGGTGACGCAACGGCGCTTGCCGGCCCCTTGAACGGAATGTTGCCGGCACGCGCAGTCGATCGCGACGCTGCCGGTGGCAACCCGCCGCCGTCCGCCCGAGGCTATCTCGATCAGGCCAGGCGCGAAGATCCCCTTGCCTATCCAATCGCCTCCCCATCGGTTCTGGTCGGGTTTCCTCCCACATTGCTCCTCAGCGGAACGCGCTCGTTCGAATTGTCGATGGCGCTCGATTCGCACAACAAGCTGACTGAGGCCGGCGCGCAATCGCGCTTTCACGCGTGGGACGGGATGAACCACGCCTTCTTCTACAATTCGGAGCTACCCGAATCCCGAGAGGCCTACGCGATCATGGTCGATTTCTTCGAGACCCACCTTGCGAACTGATAATACACCGGTCGCACAGGCCGATCCGGTGGGCAGTTCCGTGCTTCTGAAGACTCTCGTCTTCACCATGTTCGCGATGTTCGCGATGACGACCGATTCTGTCGGCACCGTCATCCCGGAAGTGATCCGCGAGTTCGACCTCGGGCTGACGGCGGGCGGATCGTTTCAATATGCGACGATGTCGGGCATTGCCATTTCGGCGATCGCGCTGGGCTTCCTCGCCGACAGGATCGGCCGAAAATGGACCATCCTGATTGGACTGGTCATGTTCGGGCTCTCGTCCGCAGCCTTCGCGGCGGGGCACGACTTCCTGTTCTTCGTCATCCTTTTGTTCGTTTCGGGCCTGGGAATCGGCATCTTCAAGTCGGGCGCCTTGGCGCTGATCGGTGATCTTTCACGCTCGACCACCGAGCATGCCCGGACGATGAACCTGATAGAGGGGTTCTTCGGGGTCGGCGCAATCGTCGGGCCTGGAATCGTCGCCTATCTCCTGCAGGTCGGCGCCAGCTGGAAGTGGGTCTACCTAGTCGCCGCGCTCCTATGTGCCGCATTAATCGCCGGCGTTGCGATGGCCCGGTTCCCCCGATCCGTGACCGCGCGCGCCGAGCCGACGCGTCCCACCGAAGCGATCAGGTTGGCCGGTGACCCCACCGCCCTCTTCTTCGGTACCGCGCTGATGCTTTATGTCGGGGCCGAAGCGGCGATCTACGTCTGGGCACCCACATACCTCGCTGATTATGACGGATCCTACGGCGCTCTTGCCGCCTATGCAGTGGCGGTGTTCTTCGTCCTTCGTGCTGTCGGCCGGTTCCTCGGCGTCTGGCTGCTCGCCCGGTTCGACTGGACAGCGGTCCTGCTCACCTGCAGCGGCGCCATGGCCCTGTTGTTCTGGGCAGCGATGGCGGGAGGGCGCGAGGTCGCCGTCTTTGCTTTGCCAGCGACGGGCCTGTTCATGTCGGTCCTCTACCCCACGCTCAATTCGACGGGCATCAGTTGCTTCGACAAGGGTCGCCACGGAGCCGTGGCCGGGCTGCTGCTGTTCTTCACCTGCGTTAGCGCCGTGTTGGCTCCGCTTGCGATGGGCGCGCTCGGAGACGCCTTGGGCGACAGTACATACGCGATCTTGCTCGGCGCCGTCTTCGCGACCCTCCTCGTGGTGCAATGCGCCTGGAACGCGGTGCGGCGACCTTTCACGGAACGTCTCGCGCAGCGTAACGAGGCGGATTATGCGGCAAGCGACGCGACAGTCGCGACGCTCCCGGTGACCGCGTGAACAGCAATTCCGACTACCTTTCGTGAGAGCAATCGATTGCACGCCGGGCGATGATCGCATACGGCGGGTGCTTGGAAAGCCATTCTGTCAACTCGGAGGACCTCGTTTGAGCGCTTGGAAGCACCGAGCCGGGCAGCCATTCGGAGTGTACCGTTGAGCGCAAGTCAGCCCAATGTCGCCCAGCTGGCGATGGCCGCCTCCGATACGAGCTGCTGGACCGCGGATCATGTGCGGATGATTGCCCGACAGCACGCCTCCACATCACCTCTGATCGCGACCGCAGATTTCGCCCGCATCTCGCCGACGTTCGACATCTGGGATGCTTGGCCCCTGCAGGAACCTGGCGGCCACCCTGCCCCGCTCGCCGACGGATCCACATTGTGGATGGCGTTGGGCTCCCCGAGGTTCTCCGATCCCGACGAGAGACATACGCACGCCCGCATCCATATCCTGCACGCGAAGGACGGCGCCTGGATCCATCTGGGACCGGCGATGCCCGAAGGGTTTTCGCCCGGGAGCCGGGAATGGTCCGGCTCAGCGGTCCTCGAGCCGGACTCTTGTCAGGTGACCCTCTACTTCACGGCCACTGGACGCCGCGGCCAGTCTTGCGTCACCTTCGAACAACGCATCTTCAGTACGACCGCCACACTCACCGAGGGGGATGGCCGTCCCAGCCTGCAGGATTGGAGTGGACTCAAGGAAATCGTCCTGCGCGACCCGGCGCACTACATGGCAAGCGACAGCGGCCGCGCGGAACCGGGGGCCATCAAGGCCTTCCGCGACCCTAGCTTCTTTCTGGATCCGGCCGATGGCGCGTCTTACCTGCTGTTTGCAGCGTCGGCAGCCAATTCTCGTTCGGAGTTCAATGGCGTCGTCGGTCTCGCGCAGTCCGACTTGGAAGCGCCTACCGGTTGGCGAACTCTGCCTCCGCTGATTTCCGCCGACGGCGTCAGCAACGAGCTCGAGCGCCCTCACGTAATCGCGCGGGGCGGTCGCTACTACCTCTTCTGGAGCACGCAGCAGCAGGTATTCGATCCACAGGGTCCTACGGGGCCAACCGGTCTCTACGGCATGGTAGCTGACGACATCAGAGGCCCGTGGCTGCCGCTCAACGGGTCCGGCCTGGTGTTCGCCAACCCGAGCGAGGCGCCCCGGCAGGCCTACAGTTGGCTGGTCCTTCCGGATCTCCGAGTGATCAGCTTTGTCGACGACTGGGGCATCGATCGCCCACCAGGCGAAGCCCGACGGTTCGGAGCGACATTTGCCCCGGTCCTGCATCTTGCGCTCGATGAGGATTCAGCGAAGCTCGCGGGATGAAGGGTTACGTGCAATGCGGCTAGCCGGCATCGAACTCGGCGGTACCAAGGCCATAGCGGTGCTGGGCGACGGCAATGTCGTTCTCGACAAGCGCATCTTGCCAACTCGCCAGCCAGACGAAACGCTTGGCCCCCTCAATACCGTTCTTCGCGATTGGCACGCAGAAGCCGCGCTGGACGGGCTCGGCATCGCGAGCTTCGGCCCCGTTGATCTCAACCCCGCCAGCCCCCGTTATGGGACGATGCTAGACACGCCCAAGCCGCATTGGAGTCAAGTGCGGGTCGCCAAGGCCTTGACGGAAGGCCTGAGTTGCCCCTGGCTGATCGACACCGATGTCAACGCAGCAGCGCTGGCAGAATACGAACGAGGCTCGGCAATCGGATGCGGCAGCCTCTGCTACATCACCCTCGGAACCGGCGTTGGCGGCGGCCTCGTGATCCGTGGTCGCGCAGTGCATGGCGCGTTGCACCCGGAGATCGGGCATGTTCGCGTACGTCGAGCCACTGGGGACGACTTTCCCGGCACGTGCCGCTTCCATCAGGACTGCATCGAAGGTCTTGTCAGCGGTCCCGCGCTCGCAGTTCGCTTTGCGATGGAGCCTGGCGATATTCCGAACAATCACCCGAAATGGCAGTTTGTCGCCAGCGACCTCGGCGAGCTCGCCGCCTGCATTCTTCTGACGACGTCGGCCGAGCGCGTTGTGTTCGGCGGCGGCATCTCGGTGCAGCGCCCGTTTTTGCTGCCGCTTGTCCGGCAGGAGGCAGTTGATCGGCTGGGCGGGTACTTGCCTCACATTGATGCAAAGACGGCTAGCAGGGCGATTGTCAGCACATCTCTGAAAGAGAATGCCGGGCCCCTCGGGGCGTTAGAACTGGCGAAGGCAGCGTGGAGAGAGGCTGATCAGCGATCCGAAGTCGAAGGCCCAAATGCGGCTTGGTCGAGATAGAGCGGCTCCGATTGTGGTCATCCCCCTAATTGAACGCGAGACCTGCGGAGTGAAGATTGGGATCTTAGGTGCCCCAAGCCATCTCCATTCCCTCCCCGTCAACTATCCTGAATGCGGTCATCGCGCCGGTGGGTGGAAGCACCTATCTCAACCTCTAGAGCAGAGCGGCAGCGATGCTCGTAGTTGATGGCACGAATGACCGCTGTGCGGACGCGGGACCGCCGCGGGTACCGTTCATCGGGGAGAATTGCCGGATTTGCAGGACCCCTCGCTGGACGATGAATCGAAAGAACCTGTAGTAACCCACGCGGCGATTTCGGGGACAAAAACCGATGACCGGCGATACAGTGCATGATCCTGCCGGGATGCGGGCGCGCGTCGAACGCAAGCTGACAGTGCGCCTTATTGTCCCGATTGCGCTCATTACCTTCGTGAACTCCATCGACCGCGTGAACGTGAGCTACGCCGGCAGCGCGATGTCGAGCGATCTCGGTCTGTCGCCCGCCCAGTTCGGCCAAGGCGTGAGCATGTTCTTCGTCGCCTATCTGCTGTTCCAGTACCCGCATGTGCGCTTGCTGAAGGCGTGGGGGATCAAGCTCTGGATCCTGCTCTCGATGGTGCTGTGGGGTTGCTCGAGCCTGTGGATGGCGCGTATCGGGAGCGCCGGCGAATTCTACGCCGCCCGCTTCCTGCTCGGCATGGCGGAGGCCGGATTCGCACCGGGAATGACCTGGCTCATTTCGCAATGGACGCCGCCTTCGATCCGCGCACGTGCGCTAGCGGGAGCGCTGGTCGCTGTGCCGCTCTCGATGGTTCTGGGCGGGCCACTGTGCGGCTGGCTTCTCGGAGCCGCGAGCCCACTCGGGCTGGAATCTTGGCGTTTCATGTTCCTGGTTCTTGCCGTGCCGAACTTCGTCCTCGCGTTCGTCGCAGCGTTCTACTTCGCCGACCGTCCGGATAAGGCTCGCTGGCTCTCGGAAGAGGAGCGGAGGTGGCTCGCGAGCGAGTTTCGGGTGCAGGAGGGAGCCCCAGGCCCGATGGTCTCACTCGGCGACATCGCGCGCGATCCCTGGCTGTGGCGCTGCGCGGCGAGCTGGCTGCTCATCATGACCGGGGCTTACGCGCTGGTGTTCTGGCTGCCGCAGCTCGTGCGGCAGCTGGCCATCGGCGGAAGCGAATTTGCGATCGGAACGCTCAGCGCGCTGCCCCTGCTCGGCCTTGCCATCGGTCTGATGCTCAACGGCCGCCGTTCGGACCGGACCGGCGAGCGGCTGCTCCACACCGGTGTCCCGAGCGCGATGGCGGGCGTGGTGATGCTGATCGCCGCGCTGCTGCAGCCGGGCTGGCCAGTGCTGGCGTTGCTGGTCGTCGCAGGCCTCGGCATCGGCGCCGCACAAGGGGTGTTCTGGGCCGTCCCGAGCAAGGTCGGCATCGGCGGCAACAAGGTCCCCGTCGGGGCGATCGCGTTGATCAGCATGTTCGGCACCGCGGGCGGCATCATCGGGCCATGGCTGACCGGCGCCCTGGTCGCGGCGACCGACAGCTTTTCGCTAGCCATCGCCGTGCTCGCGTCGCTGTTGATCCTCGCGCTGCCGGTCATTGCGCTGCGGCCTGCGGCCCACAGGAGGCCCGCGCCCGAGTTATCCTGACGCCCCGCGTCCGAGGAGTTCGGCAGCCTTCTCCGCGATCATGACCGTGGGCGCGTGCGTGTTGCCCCGGATGATGGTCGGCATCACCGAAGCATCGGCCACCCGCAGGCCCTCGACTCCCACGACCCTCAGGTCGCTGCCGACCACGCTGCCCATCGCGCAAGTCCCGACCGGATGGCCGGCGCTGATCAGCGAGGCGCGCAGCCAAGCGTCGATCTCATCGTCGCTCTGCACCTGGAGCCCCGGCGCGAGCTCGGCTTCGACGCGTGCGGCCGCGGCGGGAGCCTCGAAGAACCGCCGGATGAAGCGGAACGCACGCCGCAGGCGCTCCCGGTCGCCTTCGGTGCTCATGAAATTGAACTGCACCGCCGGCAGAGCCAGCCGGTCCTCCGAACGCAGCGTGACCTCGCCCCGGCTCTCCGGGTCGAGCAGGATCGAGCCGCACGAGAACAGCGCCATGGGCGGCTTGCGCCAGCCGGGGAACCACGGCCGCGCATCGTAGCCGCTGTGGACGATCTGGAACTGCAGGTCGGGCCGCGACTGATCCTCGCCCGAGCGCACGAATCCCTGGATCGACATCGGGCTCTGGCTGGGCAGGCCGCGACCGGTCAGGCGCCAGCGCAGGAACGACCACACGAGCCGGTCGAGACGGATCGCCCGGTTGAACGCAATCGGCTTCGCCGAGCGCATGATCGCCATCGCGATAGGGTGATCCTGCAGGTTCTGGCCCACGCCGGGAAGGTCGCGGATCGTGGCAATGCCCCAAGCCTGAAGTTCGGCGCCCGGGCCGAGGCCCGAGTGCATTAGCAGGTGGGGGCTGTTGAGCGCGCCGGCGCAGAGGATCACCTCGCCGCGGCACCGCAGCACGCGGACCTCGGCACCGTCGGCCAGCTCGATGCCGCTCGCCCGGTTCCCGCGGAAAAGGACGCGGCGAACTGTGGCATTGGACACGACCGCGAGATTGGCCCTCCCCGCGACCGGATCGATGAACGCGCGCATCGTGCTTGCCCGCCGACCCTGCCGGATCGTGCAGTCAGGCATGCCGAAGCCTTCGGGCTGCGCGACGTTGAAGTCCGGACACTCGTCGTAGCCGAGCGAGCGGGCCGCTTCGAGGAATGCCGGGTATAGCACGGGGTCCGGCCGCATGGGCGAGACATGCATCTCGCCGCGCGATCCATGCTCCGGGGTGTCGCCGCGCCAGTTGGCCTCCGAACGCCTGAACAGCGGCAGGACGTCCTCGTAGCCCCAGCCGGCGTGCCCGGCATCACGCCAAGCATCGTAGTCGGCCGCGGCACCGCGGATGTACATCGTGCCGTTGATCGAGGACGAGCCGCCGAGCACCCTGCCGCGCGGGATCGGCTGCCGGCGGCCCTCAAGGTTGGGATCGGGCTCGCTCTCGTACCCCCACGTGAAGCGCGGCGAGGCAGCCGCCTGCATCCAGGTCAGCGGCATGTCGATCAGCGGATGGCGGCACTCGCCGCCAGCCTCGCCCAGCGCCACGCGCACGCGCGGATCCGCGCTCAGCCGGTTCGCGAGGACGCACCCGGCGCTGCCGGCGCCGACGACGATGTAATCGAACTCTTCCACTCCGCCCGCCATCCTGTTGGATTCGTCCGAGGCTTAGCGCATATGCGGCGGGTCGCGGTGGTTTTCTCCACCCACGCAGGCAAGGGGAGGAGCCACTTGCAAGTACCCGCGCTCGAGCTGGCATTCAGCGCGCGCCTCGATTTCGACGAAGGACCCCGCGTGCGATTCCGCCCTGGGAGCACCGAGTTCACACGCGGGTTCGTCGCGGTCGTTGGTGGCGAGATCAGCGGGCGGCGCCTCACGGGGCGCGTGGTGCCCTACTCGGGCGGCGATTGGCCGAGGATTTGGGACAGCGGGCTGGTCGAGTTCGAGGCGCATTACTTGCTCGAGGCCTCCGACGGCGCGCCGATCTACATCCACAACCGCGGGATCGCCTATTCGCGCCCGGAGGTCCTCGCCCGTCTCGAAGCCGGGGAGGAAGTCGCGCCGGAGGACAGTTACTGCCGCATCACCCCCCGGTTCGAGGCCCCACAGGGACCCCACGACTGGCTGAACCGGACTATGTTCGTCGGCGTAGCCGAACGGCGGGGCGGATCGACTCTGTTCGACTACTACAGGGTGACCTGACGGTGGCGGGCTGGCTCTCGGTCGCCGATCAGCTCGCGATTCGCGAGGTGATCGCGCGCTACGCCTGGGCGCTCGATACCGGCGATGTCGAGGGCTTCGTCGCCTGCTTCTGCCGCGAAGGCGTGCTGCTGTGGGATGCGTTCGAGGAGCCGCAGCGGTGGGAAGGCCACGCCGCGCTGCGCCACTTCGCGATGTTCTTCCGCGACCAGCCGACCTCCGCCGGGCGCCAGCATCACGTGACCAACACCTTGGTGACCGCGTTCGACGGTGGTGCCCAAAGCCGGTCCTACGCGGCCGTGGCCCTGCGGCAGGGCGACGGGCCGCACCTCCTCCACGTCATGGGCTATTACGAGGACCTGTTCCGCCTGGAGGACGGGCAATGGCGTCTCGCAGAGCGGGTCATCCGCGACTGGTCGGGTCCGATACTCGCGGCATTCGCCGGACAGACGGGCGAGCGGGTGACGCGCCCGATGCCTTCCGTGCTTGCAGGGGCAGTCTACAAGCGGGGGTGAGGCCTGGCCTCGGCCTCAGAACGTCGAGGTCGTCGCGCCGCCGTCGATCACCAGGCTCTGGCCGGTTACGTAGTTGGACTGCGCGCTGCAGAACATCGCTACGAACGCGCCGACGTCATCGCAATCGCCAAACCGGCCGGCGGCGATGCGCCATTCGCGCGAGAACTCGGCCACCTCGTGCTCGTAGGTCGTCCCGTTCGCCCGGGCTCGCTCGGTGAACTGCGCCTCCACGAACGCGCTGTGGTGCATTCCGGGCAGGAGGTTGTTGATCGTCACGTTGTGCTTAGCAACGACCTTGGACACGGCGACCGTGTAGTTGGCCAGCGCGGCGCGCGTGGCGCCGGAAAGCACGCGGATCTCGCCAGGGTATTTGGCGGCTACGGTGGCGATATTGACGATCCGCCCCCACCCGCGCGCGACCATGCCGTCGAGCACCGCCCGCATGAACTCGACAGGGGAAAGCAGCGAAATGTCGATCGCCTCCCGCCACTGCTCGTCCGTTATCGCGCGGAAGTCCGGCGTCATCGGCGGCGGCGCGCAGGTGCCGACAAGGATGTCGGGATCAGAGCACGCGGCGAGGATCCGTTCGCGCCCTTGCGGCGTGCTGTGGTCGGCACATACGGGCGTGACCGAGGCGCCGGTTTCCTCCGCAATTTCCGCGCAGGCACGCACCAGCCGGTCCTCCGTGCGCGCCGATACGTAGAGCTCGACGCCTTCCCGGGCCAGCGCCAGCACGGCGCTTCGCCCCATTCCGGCGCTGCCACCATTGACGATCGCCTTGCGGCCTTTGATCCCCAGATCCACTCTTGCTCCCGTCAGCTAGTGCGTGCCCATCCGGGTTATCTTACCGCCACATCCCGAGCAATTCATGAGGCGCCTGGATGAATGTCGCGACACGCCTGACCGGGGGCGGTTTTTCGGTCGGACGGCCGGGGCCCAGTAGGATGTTTGGGGGGGGCGGACTTGGCAGCCTTCATGCAGCTTGGAGGATACGGCCGAGGCACGGGCCAGCGCCGCCATCTCACTCTACAAAGCGCTTGGCGGCGGATGGGACGGCCCGATGCCCTCACCCCAACAATAGGGCGCGCTCACGCAACTCGCTCCCAGCCTTGCCGTGGCAAGCCCTCTAGCGTCGAGCGATGAGGCGCTCGCTCGCGCGGCGTCCATCAGCGAAGCGAGGACGGACGCTTGACCGAAATTTCCCAATGATTTGAGTGCCCATCTTTGTCGCCTATGGGGCACCAGGCTTCTAACAAAGCGGTGCTCGCCGCCTGCCGCCGACCTGCGTTGTGGAAGCCGGTTCCCGCAAGACCTAGAGTATCGCCCTAGATGAGGCCTCTCGCCAGCCAGAGGTCTTCGCGCTGCGGCGGCGATTCTTCCTGGGCTCGTCTGATCAGGCTCGAAAACGCCTCGTCCTGCGAGAGGAAGACTTCGCCGCTGAGCTCTTCGAGGAACGAGGAGCGCTCCAGCTTGTCCATGACCGGGCCCTTGACCTCCGACAGGTGCAGCTTGATGCCGGCATCGTTCAGCCGGTGATTGATTGCCTCGAGGCTCTCGAGCGCCGAAGCATCGATCGAGTTCACGGCGGAGGCCATCAGCACGAGGTGCTTCGCGTCCGGGTGGCCGGCCACCGTTTCGAGCACGAACTCCTCGAGCCAGCGGGCGTTGAGATAGGTCAGGCTCTCGTCGATGCGGATCGTCAGGACTCGCGGATCGGTCAGGACCTTGTGCCGCTTCAGGTTGCGAAAGTGCCCTGTCTCCGGCACCCGGCCCACGATCGCCGCGTGCGGGCGTGAGGCGCGCCAGAGATAGAGAGCCAGGCTGAGCCCCACTCCCGCGATGACCCCGGGCTCCACCCCCAGCAGTAGGGTCACCACGATGGTGGCCGCCATTGCGGCAAAGTCCGCTCGGGAATACCGCCAGATCAGGAGCGGCGTCTTCAGGTCCACCAGGCTCAAGACCGCAACGATGATGGTTGCGGCCAGCGTCGCCAAGGGCAAGGCGTAAAGCAGCGGCGTGAGGAACAACGCCGCGATGGCGATGCCGACCGCGGTAAACGCGCCGGCGGCGGGCGTCTCCGCACCGGCGTCGAAGTTCACCACCGACCGCGCGAAGCCGCCAGTGACGGGATAGCCTCCAGAGAACGAGGCGGCGACGTTCGCGGCGCCGAGGCCGATGAGTTCCTGGTCGGGATCGATCCGCTGCCGCTTCTTTGCGGCAAGGGTCTGCGCCACCGACACCGACTCGACGAAGCCGATGATCGACAGGAGCAGCGCGGGAACCGCCAACTGCTGCCACAGGCCCACGTCGAGCAGCGGCACCGTCAGCGGAGGTAGACTCTGAGGGATCGCGCCGACCACCCGGACACCGTGCCGCTCGAGATCGAACGCCACGACGGCGATCGTCGCCGCCGCCACTGCTGCGATCGGCCCCGCCTTGGCGACGAGGTCGGCCGGGCGCGGCTGCAGCCCCGCCTTGATAAGGAGCGGCTTCAGGCCCTTGCGGACCCAGAACAGGAACGCCGTCGAGAGCACGCCGATGACCAGCGTCGGCAGGTTGGTGTCGGGAAGGTTGGCCAGCAATGTCCGGACCAGCTCGGGCATCGCCTCACCCGACGCCGAAATGCCGAGGATCGCCTTAAGCTGGCTGGTGGCGATGATGATCCCGGAAGCCGTGATGAACCCCGAGACGACCGGATGCGACAGCAGGTTCGCGAGGAAGCCGAGCTTGAGCACGCCCATCAGCAACAGGATCAGGCCGGAAAGCAGCGCAAGTACCAGCGCGGCAGCGATGAACTCTGCACTGCCGGGAGGCGCCACGCTGCTGGCGGCGGTGAGCGTCATCAGCGAGATGACCGCCACGGGCCCGACCGCGAGCGCGCGGCTCGTACCGAACAGGGCATATGCGACGATCGGCAGGATCGAAGCGTAGAGGCCGACTTCAGGCGGCAACCCTGCGAGCATCGCATACGCGAGGCTCTGCGGAATCAGCATGATGGTGACGATTCCGGCCGCTACGAGATCGTTGGTGAGCGCGGTTCCGTTGTAGGAACGCCCCCAGTCGAGAATCGGCAGGTAGCGGGCTAGGCGGGACATGACCGGGAGCGTTTCGGCGCGTCAGCGCTGCGCAAGCCGGTCGCACAACGCTGCGATGTCGTAGCCGGCATCTGCAGCGGCGCGGATCAACTCCTCCGCCGGACGCTGATCGGCGTTCGACAACGCCCACAGCGAGGTGGATCGCGCGCCCGTCCGGCAAAAGCCGACGATCGGACCGGGAAGCTCCTCGAGCGCGGCCCTAAAGCGCGCGGCATCCTCGTCCGTGATCGCACCCGGCGTTACCGGAATGTGGCGCGCTTCCATGCCCGCATCGCGTGCGGCTTGCTCGATCGTCGCCCACTCAGGCTGGTCGGGTTCTTCTCCGTCCGGACGGTTGCTGATGACCGAGCGAAAACCTGCATCGGCGAGGGCTTGCATGTCCGCAGGGTCGATCTGCGGTGTGACCGAAAGGCGTTCGGAGAGACGCTTGGGCTGTGTCATGATTTGACCTTTTGTTCCATGGTGACCTTCTGAAGCAGCATTCCGGCGAGCATGGCTGCGACGAACGGAATGGCATGAACCGGCGACAGGACGAGCGACGCGACGGCAGGGCCCGGGCAAAGACCAGCAATGCCCCAGCCGATGCCGAACAGGGCCGCGCCGGCAATCAAACGCGGATCGAGATCGGTCCGGTCTGGAAGGGCGAACTTTTCGCCGAACAGAGGTTTGGTCATGCGCGCCTGGATGCGCCAGGCCACCGCCATGACCAGGACCGCGCCGCCCATGACGAAGGCGAGCGTCGGATCCCAATTGCCGAACAGGTCGAGAAAACCGCGCCCGCGTTGAGGATCGGTCATGCCGGACACCGTGAGCCCCATTCCGAAGAGGAACCCCGAGGCGACGGGCGGAAGAAGTTTGCGGGTCAGAGACATGTCAGGTTCCGATAAGCGACATAATGAAGACGGTAGCAATGCCCGCCGCCATGAACGTGGCGGTCGCCACGATCGAGCGCTGCGACAGCCGGCTGACACCGCACACGCCGTGGCCACTGGTGCAGCCGCTGCCCATCCGCGTGCCGAACCCGACCAGGAGGCCGGCAGCGATCAGCAGCGGCCAGCCGGCGAACACCGCCGGCTCCCAGTCGGTCGCCAGACGGATCGCCAGCGCCCCGAGCGGAAGGCCGACGATGAACCCCCAGGCGCTCGTTTTCGCCATGCTGCCTTCGGCGATGCCGGTGCCGCGGGCGAGGATGCCCGAGACCCCGGCGATCCGCCCGGCGCCAAGCAGCATCAACGCCGCGGCAAGGCCGATCAGCACGCCGCCGATCAGGCCCTGCAGCGGAGCGGCATCGGGAAAGCCGGGCAGCATCACAGCTTGTTCACCGGAAGCTTGAGGTAGGACGTGCCGTCCGCCTCAGGCGGAGGCAGATGGCCGCCCCGCATGTTAACCTGGATCGAGGGCAGGATCAGCCGCGGCATCTCGAGCGTCGCATCACGCTGCGTGCGCATCTCGACGAACTGGTCCTCGGTCACGTCCTGGTGCAGGTGAACGTTGGCGGTCCGCTCGGCGAGCATAGTGGTCTCCCACACGAACTCCTCGCGATTGGGGGCCTTGTAGTCGTGGCACAGGAACACGCGGGTCTGGTCGGGCAGGCGCATAAGGCGCCGGACCGAGCGGTATAGCTTGCGCGCATCGCCGCCGGGGAAGTCCGCCCGCGCCGAGCCGTAGTCGGGCATGAACATCGTATCGCCGATGAACGCGGCATCGCCGATGACGTAGGCGATGTCTGCCGGCGTGTGCCCGGGCACGTGGAGCGCGATCAGCGGGATGTCGCCGATCATCAGTTCCTCGCCGTCCTCGAGCAAACGGTCGAACTGCGAGCCGTCGCGGGCGAACTCGGTACCTTCGTTGAAGATCTTGCCGAACACGCCCTGCACGGTGACGATCTCGCGGCCGATCGCGAGCTTTCCGCCGAGCTTTTCCTGCAAGTAGGGCGCGGCCGACAAATGGTCGGCGTGGGCGTGGGTCTCGAGGATCCAGTCGACGGTCAGTCCCTTCTCCTGGACATAAGCGACGATCTCGTCAGCCGCTTCGAAGCTGGTGCGCCCCGACGGTTGGTCGAAATCCCATACGCTGTCGATGATCGCGGCGCGCCGGGTGGCGTCGTCGCTTACAACGTAGCTCGCGGTAAAAGTCGGTTCGTGAAAGAACGCCTCGACGTGCGGCGCACGCAGTTTCCCGGCGAGCACGGCGTCTACTTGAGCGAGAGCTTTCTCGATATTCGCATCCTGGGTCATGCATTTTCTCCGGCTTGGGGGCTGGGCTCCATTTCCCGGCCGAGTTGGGGGCAGTAGATTCGGTGAAGGAGCGCGAGGACCTGCTCGGCTTTGGGGTCGCAGACGCGGTAGAACACCGATTGCGCCTCCTTGCGGGTGGCGACGAGGCCTTCCTCGCGCAACCGCGCGAGGTGCTGCGACAGCGCCGACTGGCTGAGGCCAACCTGCTCCGTCAGCTCGGTCACCGAAAGCTCGCCGGCCTCGGCGAGGTAGCAGAGGACCAGCAGCCGCGATTCGTTCGCCAGGAGCTTGAGCAGGCGCGCCGCTTCGCCGGCCTGGCGGGTGAAATCAGTGACTGGATTTTCAACCGGTAGCATTCGGTCCTCCATTAGACACGTCTAATTTAGGATATGCTAATGGAAGCTCAAGCCCCTTTGCACTGGCCGGGATCGCGGTCATGCGGTTCGGCGGCGATCGCACTCGCCTGCAGCGCTTCTGGAATCCGGCTCTCATCCAGTACGCAATCGGGGGATCTGGGAGGCTAGGCGGATGGGGGCCCCTCGAACCGTTACCGTTCGGCTCGTTCGATCACCACTTCTTGAGCGATCTGGGTGAGCGAGCTTGTCAGCCTCGTCCTTGCCGAAGGGGGCAGGCGCTGGATGATGCGTGCGAAGTAATCCTGTCGCTCGCTCCGGATCTTGGAGAAGAGTTCGCGTCCGCGCGCAGTGGGAGCGATGAGGCGAGTCTTGCGATTGCCTGGTTCGAACTCTCGCGTGACGAGGCCTTGTTCGACGAGGCGCTTCACCGCCCGACTGATCTCGGCCGGATCGACTTCGGCCGATTCCCCGATCAGGCTCGCCGGCGCCTGCCCGGACATGCAGACGAACGCCAGAACACGCCATTGGGCCACCGAAATGCCAAAACCGTCGTTCAGCTTCCTTGATGTGACCCTTTCGATCATCTTGGCGAGCAAGAGCAGGCGCTGCGCAATGCCGCCATCTCCGAACGAGTGCCAGATTGCCGGCAAGTCGGGCTCCGTGGACGTCCCGTTGGACCGTCGCTTTTGCTTACGGGGCCTATCGCCGTCGATGTCCATGCTTTCCCCCTTAGAACTCTCAGGTCCTGCCGCGAAGTCATTTTCTTGACAAGTCAACATTCCTGCTCGAAATTGCCGCGCGTGCCGAGAGCCACCACGGTGGCAAGCAGTCCAAGACCTGTGCACGCCGGGGAGATATTGAAATCATGCCGAATCGCCAGTCAACTCGGATGCTAGGCCGCCTGAACGCCAGCGCCTTGGCCGTAGTTGCTTCGATGACCTGGGCCTTGCCCACGCTTGCCCAGGAGCAGGAACCGGAAGGGAGCGCGACCCAGGCGGCAGAGCCGACCGAAGGCAACGCTATCGTCGTCACCGGCTCGCGCATCGCGCGCTCGGGCTTCAACGCGCCGACACCGGTCACCGTGCTCGGTGAGGAGCAGATCGCGCGCCAGGGCACCTCGAACATCGCCCAGATACTCAACGAAATTCCCGCGTTTCGGGCCCAGAGCAGTCCGGCGACCACGGCGATCTTCGTCAGTAACTTGGGCGCTTCGACCGCCGACCTTCGCGGCCTCGGCGGCAACCGGACGCTCGTGCTGATCGATGGTCGGCGTGTGGTGGCGTCGACCGTGGCCGGCGGATCGTTTACGCCCGCTAACACCGTCGATCTCAACCTGGTGCCATCCTCGCTCCTGCAGCGGGTCGAGGTAGTCACCGGCGGCGCATCCGCAGCTTACGGCTCCGACGCGGTTGCCGGCGTCACCAACCTCATCATCAATCGCAACCTCGAGGGTCTGCGCACCACGCTGCAGTATGGCCAAACCGATGCCGGTGACAACGAGGAGTATCTGATAAGCGTTGCCTACGGATCGCGCTTTGGTGATGGACGCGGCCGTTTCGTCGCTGGCGTCGAGTTCGTCGACAACGAAGGGACGGGCGATTGCTACACGCGCGACTGGTGCGCGGAGAACTACAACACGATCAGCAACCCGTTCGCGCCCGGCAGCACGACGGAACGGGTGATCGCCGGCCAACCGGCGACGATCATCCTGCCGAATGCCCGAACCGCCACGGCTTCGCTCAACGGCCTCGTCATCTCCGGCCCCCTCCGCGGCACTGAGTTCAACCCAGACGGATCGACCTTCCTGCACGATTACGGCACCTATGCCGGTGCAGGCCTGTTCCAAAGCGGCGGCGGGGACGACGTGCTGCCGTTCTACCAGTACTTCCCGCTCTCCGCCGAGAGCAAGCGCGTCAACCTGTTCACGAACCTCGACTATGATGTTTCGGACTCGTTGAACCTGTTCGTTCAGGGCTCGCTCGGCCACGTCGAAGGTAACATCGTCGGCTCTGCCCGCCGTGACATCTCACCGGTCGGTTCGTTCGCCATCTTCAGCGACAACGCTTTCCTTCCGGACGCGGTCGCTGCGCAAATGGCCGCCACGAATGCTCGCTGCGCGCCGTCGCAGCAGAGCCCGGCCGACCCGCGCAACTGCGTGCCCTTTGGCCGCATCTGGAACGACATTGGGCCCCAGTACGGAGAGGTCAGCCGAGATACCTATCGGATCGTGACCGGATTCGATTGGAAGATCGGGAGCGGCTGGGCCATCGACGGTTATTATCAGTACGGGCAGACCGACTATTCACAGCGCGGCCGCAACACCACGATCAACTCGCGCATCCGCAAGGCGATCGACGCCGTGGACGATGGCGCCGGCAACGTAGTCTGCCGGGTCAACGC
Organism: Pseudomonadota bacterium; assembly: GCA_023433305.1. GTDB lineage: Bacteria > Pseudomonadota > Alphaproteobacteria > Sphingomonadales > Sphingomonadaceae > Croceibacterium_A. The sequence goes on from JAEZCZ010000112.1 coordinate 24,064, forward strand.
CGACGCCAGCGCAGCGAACGACGATCCTGCCTGCGTGCCCCTCAACCCGTTCGGCAACGGCGCCAGCTCCCTCGCCGCACGGCAGTACGTCACCGGCACGGCCATCCAGGATACGACGCTGACCCAGCACGTCGCTGCGCTCACCTTGCGGGGCGACGTGGTAAACCTGTGGGCGGGCCCCCTCGCCCTGGCCACGGGCGTCGAATACCGTCGCGACGGTGTCGAGGCCTTCAACGACCCCATCTCGATGGCGAACGACTTCTTCACCAGCCCGGGCGGCGGTATCGTCGGAGGCAAGCAGAGCCTCAACGTGAAAGAGGGTTTCCTCGAGCTCGCCCTTCCCGTGGCGCGGGATCTGCCTTTCGCGCAAAGTGCCGAACTGAACGGTGCGGTGCGCGTCACCGACTACAGCAACAGCGGCCAGGTCGAGACCTGGAAGATCGGCGCGGACTGGCAGGTATTCGATTTCCTCCGGTTTCGCGGAACACGCTCGCGCGACATTCGCGCGCCCAACCTTTTCGAGCTCTACGGGTCGCCCCAAAGCTCGTTTCAGACCGTCGACGACCCCCAAAACGGTGGCGCTCGAGGGCTTTACCCGACGTTGTTGAGTGGAAACCCCGACCTTCAACCCGAAGTTGCGGACACCTGGACCGCGGGAGCGGTGGTGACCGCAGGGCTCGGTTCGGCAGGCACATTGCGCTTGTCCGCCGACTGGTTCGACATCGCGCTGGACGGGGCGATCAGCACCCTCGGTGCGCAGACGATCGTGAACCGGTGCGCCGAAGGCAACGCCGCGTTGTGCGACTTTGTAATTCGAGACGGCGGCGGGACGATCACCCAGATCATCAACGCCAACCTCAATCTCAACACGCTGATTACACGCGGTTGGGACTTCGAAGCGGACTACAACCTGCCGCTCTCGGTCGGCTCGAGCCTCGGCTTCCGCGTCCTCGCGACATATGTGAAAGACCTGATCACCATCGACACCGCGGGTGTCGCAATTGACCGCGCGGGCCAGAACGGATCGGGCGTTTCGCAGCCCTCAGGCGTCCCCGATTACACGATCAACGGTTTTGTGACCTATCAAAGCGAGCCTTTTTCCGGCCAGGTCCAGGTCCGCCACATCTCAAGCGGCCTGTTCCAGGTAACAAACATCGGCCCGCACCAGGATGGCTACAGCCCGCTTCTGCCGAACAGCATCAACGATAACCTGGTTGAGAGCGTCACCTATGTGAATCTCAATGCGCAGTATCGGCTGTGGCGGGACGGCGATCGCCACGTCGAGCTGTTCGGGGTGGTCAACAACCTGTTCGACAAGGACCCGCCGAACAACCTTCCTTCGAGCTTCGGCCCGACCAACAACGTGCTCTACGACGTCCTCGGACGGAGCTACAAAGTCGGCCTTCGCCTGAAGTACTGATCCAGGCGGACCGAAAGCAGGCGGGAACTCCTTTGCGCAGGGACGAGACTTTCGAACTGATAATGCGCGAGGGAGTCGATCCGTCGACCGCCCCCCACAAGCCGCCCCTGCCCCCGCGCGACTACGCCCGGTGGGAGGAAGACGGGCTGCTCATCGAGCGCAACGTCGAAGTGCCGCTGCGCGACGGGGTGAGGATTCTCGTCGACATCTACCGCCCCGCCGACCGGAGCGAGGCCGACCTGCCCATCCTGCTCGGCTGGAGCCCGTACGGAAAGCACGGACTTTCCGCCTCGCTGTGGCCTCCGGCGGGGGTGGAGGAGGGCTGGATGTCGCGGTTCACCGCGTTCGAGGCGCCGGACCCGATGTTCTGGTGCCCTCGCGGCTATGCCGTGGTGTTCGCCGACCCGCGCGGCGCCTGGCTTTCCGAAGGCGACCTGCGCCACAATGGGATCGGCGAAGGCGAGGACTGCTACGACTGCATCGAATTCCTCGCCGCGCTGCCATGGAGCAACGGCAAGGTCGGGATGACCGGCGTGTCCTACCTGGCAGCCATCCAGTACCTGGTCGCATCGCTCAAGCCGCCCCACCTGGCCGCGCTCAATCCCTGGGAAGGCTTTTCCGACTGGTACCGCGAGTTCGCCTACCACGGCGGCATTCGGGAAACCGGCTTCGTGCCAAGGGGATCGGACAACCTGCGGTTCTCGCTCGGCCGCACCGAGGACACCAATGCCAATGTCCAGGCTCACCCGCTGCACGACGCCTACTGGCGCAGCAAGGACGTCGACCTGGAGGCGATTGAGGTCCCCGCTTATGTCGTCGCCAGCTGGTCGGACCACGGGCTCCACACGCGCGGCACGATCGAGGCCTGGCGCCGCATGGCGTCGCGCCGGAAATGGCTCGAAATCCACGGCCAGAAGAAGTGGGCCCATTACTACCGGCCGGAGAGCCGCGCGAAACAGGCGGCCTTCTTCGACCGCTTCCTGAAGGACATCGACAGCGGGATCGATGACTGGCCTCCGGTGTCGATCGAAGTGCGGGACAGCGCGCGCGTCAGCGAGATCCGTGCGGAGGACGAATGGCCGCTCGCCCGCACGGAATATCGCCCGCTCCATCTCGATGCCGCGGCGGGCGCCATGAGCGAAGCCGCGGTCACCGCGGAATCCGCCGTGCGTTACGATCCGCTGAGCGAAGGCGGCGAGGCTGTGTTCAACTATCCTTTCGACAAGGACACCGAGCTCACCGGCTACATGAAGCTGAAGCTGTGGGTCGAAGCCAAAGACGCCGACGACATGGACCTGTTCGTCGCGATCCAGAAGCTCGATGCCGTCGGCGCGCCGGTCGGCTTCCACTTCTACGCGTTCTACGACAACGGCCCCGTGGCGCTCGGGTGGCTACGCGCCAGTCATCGCGCGCTTGACGAGGAGCGCTCGACGCCCTGGCAGCCGGTCCACCGCCACGACCGGGAGGATCTGCTTCGCCCGGGCGAGATTGTCCCGGTCGAGATCGAGCTCTGGCCGTCCTCGACCCGTTTCCGCGCCGGCGAGAGCCTCCGGGTGATCGTCAAGGGCATGGACATTTACCGCGATGCCCTACCCAACCTGCCGTTCGCGCGGCACGAGGATCTGCGCAATCGCGGCACGCACGTGATCCACGCCGGCGGGCGTTACGACAGCCACCTCCTCGTGCCCGTCATCCCACCACGTGTTCGGGCCACGACCACCTAGAGCAGCATGAAATAGTGGATCCGGTTGGCTTGCGGGACTTTCTCCGCGACGCCGACGAAGATGTGCTTGCCGAGCCAGTCGTGCGGTCCTTCCGGAACGTCAAATTTGGGCGACACCCGCATGTAATACTCGTGGTGCCCGACCGGTTCATTGCGAGCCATACGATCCATCGCATCGCCTTCGGCCCACCGGTATCCCCGGCTCTGCAAATAGATAGGTGTCCCATCGTCCGCTTCGAGAAAGTACCGAGCGTCGAAGTCGATCACTCCGTTAGGCCGAACGAGGGGGAAGTCTCCACCGCTCATCGGGATGACCCGTCCGCGTATACGTGGACCCTCGAAGGTACCCGAGGCAGCCCACACACCCGCCCGTGTCGCCCCCATGCTGGTAGGCTCGACCCAAACCGGCTTGGTCAGTTCGATGCTTACGGTAAACGCAAACTCGAAGCGTGGGGCAAACGGGTGATCCTCAATAGCCGGCGCAACCTGTTCCATCTCGATCCTTCGATGCCTCGCCAATGGCAAGAATCGCTAACCTACACTAATTGACTAATCAACAATTTGCGAAAGCCCCGCAGCGAACCGCGCGGAGCGGATTCGAGTGAACCGTCCGTCCTTGATGTCGTAAAATACAAAGGCGACGCTCGTCCGTATATCACCGGCGGTGAGCGCTCCGGTCGGGAAATCGGGCCAGTCTTGGCGCGCCCGGATCGTCGTGCGGATCTCCGCCGCGCAGGTCGCGGCCGAGCCGACGAACGACAGCAGCTCGACTCTCTCGTCCAGTCGCGCCCGCGCCATCCGATAGAACGCCAGAACCGCCTCGCGCCCGGTCACCCGGGCAGCCTGGCCACGAAACTCGACGTCGTCGTGGTAGAACGCTCCGAAGCCGTCAAAGTCGGCGGCGTTGAAGGCCGCTAGGTATGCCTCGAACCACGCGAGGGTGCCGGGTCCATGGCTCACGCGCGCGCAGGAGCCGGCTCGACGTCTCGCGACATCCGCGTGTAGCCGAGCATGATCACCAGCCCCGCCACTAGCAGCGGGCCCACGGCCGCGATCCCCAGCGTGGTCTGCAACGAGAAGTCCTGCTCGATGGCGTAAGCGCCGTACAACGGCGCCAGTACGCCGCCGACCCGGCCCGCGCCTCCCGCCCATCCCAAAGCGGTGCTGCGCATGCGCGGAGGGTATACTTGCGTGATCAGGGTGTTGAGCCCGCCTTGGCCGCCGGTCTGGACGAAGTTCCAGAAGAGAAGCACGCCCACGAACAGCGCCGCCTCGAAAGGCACCCAGGCCATCGCGACCAGCGCGCCAGCAAGCGCGAGATAGTAAAGCGCGATGAGCCGGGTCGGATTGAAGCGATCCATCAGCCAGCCGATCGACAGCATACCGGCGAGCCCGCCCAGGTAGGCGATCATCGCCGAGATCGCGAAGCGCTGGATCGGAATTCCGGCCATCTCCTGGAAGAAGGTCGGCAGCCAGGATGCGAGCAGCGCGATGTTGGTCATCGACAGGATGCAGGCCGCCCAGATCACGCTGGTCATCCATGCGCGACCGTCGAGGAAGATATCCAGCAGCCTGGCCTTCTGGGGCCGCGCCGCACCCGTCTCGAGCACGAAAGCTTCCTCACCCGTCAGCTCGGCGGTCGGATCCATCCGCCGGATGGTCGCGGCAACCGCCGGGTCGCCGGGGTTGCGCTCGGCCAGGAATTTCAGCGATTCCGGCACGAAAAAGAGCAGCAGAAGGATGCACAGCAGCGGCACGATGCCGCCGATGACGAAGCCGCTTTCCCAGCCGTAGCCGTCGATCAGCCAGGCCGCCACCGCACCGCTGGCCGCGCTCCCGCTGGAATAGCCGGCCAGCGCGATGGCGATGAACATCGAGCGTCGCCGCCTGGGGGTCATTTCCGAGATCAGCGCGAGCGCCATCGGCAGGCCCGCCGCCATGAAGAGCCCCGCGATCCCGCGCAGGATTGCCAGCTCGTTGAGATTCCGCGCGTAAATGCTGCCCAGCGTGATCAGCCCGAAACTCGCACAGGCCCACATCAGCATTCGCCGACGTCCGAACCTGTCGGCCAGCGGAGAGACCAGGAACGCGCCCGCCGCGAGGCCGATCTGCTGGCATACAAACAGGAAGGCCATCGCCTCGGGTGGTTCCCCGAAGTCCTGGGCGATCGCGGGGGCAATCTTGCCGACCATGAATATGTCGAACCCGTCAATGAAACAGACGAGCCCGCACACGATGAGCACGGCGATCTGCGTCCGCCCGATGGGCTGCCGGTCGACGAAAGCTTCGATATTGAACTGAGACAAGCGCGTCCATTTCCCGCTAATGGAAGATGTCTGACGGACTTTCATTGATAGATCAAGAAATGCGTCCAGGGCGCAGAGGTCGATACTCGATAAGCTAGAAGTCGCCGACACTCAGGGGCTTGATCTCGCCCAGGCTGATGGAGTGCACGCCTTCCGGGACAACGACGAGATATTCGGCGTCGACCGATGGCAGGTCCAGCCGCCAGCGCCCTGGCGCCAAGCCGATCAGGCCAAAACGGCCCACGCGGTTGGTGAAGAACGAGACCGGTTCACGCTCCGGTTTCCCGACCTCGTAAGCTAGGCCAGAGAGCAGCACCATCGGTTCGCCGGTTGGGCTCAACAGGCTCCCCACAGCGCTGACGCTGTACTCGGAGCCCACCGTCAGCAGATATCCGGCACGGTAGGGCGGCAGAAGGCGGAAGGAGCCTGGCCCCAGGTCGGCTTCGAGCAGTGCGTCAGGAGCGGTCACTAGAAGCGAGCGGTCGCTGTAGCTGCTCAGGCTTGGCTGCAGCGCGGTGCCCAGTACACCGGTGCTCGCGGCGGCAGATCCACCCGTGGGATCGACAAGCACCTCTGTGCCCTCCAGGGAGCGGTGCGTCTTAACCAGCGCAAAGGCGTCGTGGATCGGGCGGCCGAGCGCGAGCGCCCCGTCTGCGAATGCGAGCGCGGTACCGAACCGAAGCGAACTCCGCTGACCGGTCGAACGCCCGAGGTCCCTTTCGAAGAGACCGAAGTGGCTGAAACCCAGCTCCGCCCGGTTCGCATAATAGTTGGCATTAATGCTGGCGCCGGCGCCAATGTCGCTGTGTTCGATGTCGGCGCTCAGACTGTAGGCGTTCATGCCAGCGCCGCCGAACGTCTGATACGAAAGCCGGGCGCGATCCTGCCGGCTATCGAAGTCCGCGCGAACGCTCGAACCGCGGTCGAAGCGGTAGGTGAGGGAAAGGAAAGTGCCGAACCGTTCTCCACGCCGGTCGCGCTCGTACGTGAAGTCGCCGGCGAAGTTCAGTCTTGGCGAGATGTTCCAGCCCAGAGTCGCCCGGGCGCTGGTTACATCCGGCTCTTCGTCCCGCCCGCGAGAGTAGCGGGCGTCGAGCGCCCCGTAGAGCCCAGGCCCGAACGTCGTGCTGTACCCGGCGCCGACCGTGAGTGAATAAGGGTTGAAAGGATCGCGAACGCCCACCGGCGCGAATTTTCGGCTCTTCGCTTCGAGTGAGAAAGACAGCGCATCGGAGCCGAAACCGCCGCGCGCAATCGTACGCTGAAACGTAACAAGCGCGGCCCATCCGTCGCCCAATCCCTCCACGTTGGAGACCGACCCGAACGCGGCAAGCGCACCGATCGGCGTGGCAATCACCGCTTCTCCGCCACCCATCAGGCCGCCCGCGTCCCCCTGGAAGTTCGCTCCTAGCGTCAGTCGGTCACTCATTCCGCGGCGGTAGAAGCCGCTGAAAGCGGGAGAGTCCGTATACTTACGGTCGGAGGTCCCAAGGGGCGCGAGCACGCCAGCATAGAGACCGAACTCGCTGAGGCCTTCGGCAAGCTGCGCCTGGTCGAGGAAGATGTTGAAATCGACGCTCTCGGTTCGGCCGGCGTCATCTGTGATTGTCAGCTCGACGTCGTTAGCGCCCTGGGTAAACGGGAAGTCTTGCAGGTCGTAGGCCCCCGGATCGAGCTCAATCCGTCTGACGAGCTGTTCGTTGATCCTGACCTCGACTAACGAACGGCGGTCGAGTTGGAAGCTGCGACTTCCGCGCGGCCGCACGATCGTCTGCGGTTCGAGAATTGAATAACGGCGAACGATCGACACTCCGGATATCTCCGGAGCGGCCTGGAACCCCCGCGCCACAGTGACAAGGTCACCGGCGGACCACCGGATGAGATTGTCGCGATCGTCATGGACAAAGCGCGAGCCGCGGCGCTGAAAGTCGGCCCCCGTGCCGCCCGGCTGCCAGTTTGCCTCGCTCTCGAACACGAAACCTTTGAGCCGAACGGCGCCATCCAGGAACATGACCGGTGCGCTCAGGCCCTCGGTTGCACCCTGCTGGACCCAGTCGAGGGCGCCACGGACGTTCAAGTAGCCGCTGACATCTGCCGGTTCCACGTAGGAAACGACCCGTCCTGGTTCGCCGCTGAGCTCCAATATGCTCGCAATCCTTGATGCGGACGCGATTGTAAGCTCGATCTGCAGCGTCCGGGGATCGTATCGGACGCCGATACCCGCTCCATCGAGTTGCGCAGCGGTCAGACCTTGTCCTCGGTTCAAGGTCCCCCTCAGGGATTCGAGGATCTCGGCACGGAGCCGATCCTCGAGGACCGCCAGGAGGCGATCGGCGGAAAAGGTGACAACCCCATTGGACAGCAGGGTGATGCTGGCATCGCCTAGATACACGGAGCCATCCATGACCGGCGCCGTCAATGCAACGTCTCGACCAGCAGGGTTGAGCTCTGCCGCCGGGCGGTCCGGCGCGATCACTACCTGCGGCTGCGAGGCCGATGATTGTGCGAGCGCGCTGGACGGGTTGCCTGCCAATAGCCCAACGACGGCGATCGTTCGCCCTAATCGGGATGACAGGCCGGGCACTCGGCCTCAGGAGTCAGCCGAGAAGCGCACCGATACAGTCCCCTCAGCGGAAGGCAGGGGAACCGGAAGCGTGACTCGCCGGGTCTGGCCGCCGCCGATGAGCCCATAACCCAGCGACTGCTGAATTTCTGGTCCCGTCATGTCGCGACGAAAGATCTCTGCGCCACCGGCGTCCTGCTGCACAACCTGGAGCCGCCCACGCGAGAGGTAGCCGTGGCTCGCCGATGAATTCCGGGCGGTTATAACAGGTACCGGCTGCCCTTCGTCGTTTTGGCCGATTTCTGTAGCAGCCACTGTGATCGCCGGGCCGGCGCCCGTGGGCGCCACGCTGACGAGAACCTGGAAGTTATACAGGAGCTGGATGTTGGACTGTCCCGTGACTTCCTGAACGGGCAGTTGAGCCACCGTCACGAAGAAATGGCGGCTCTCCGAAAGCGCCGGATCGCCGACGTACTGAACACGGAAGTTCTGTCGTTCGCCTGGCTGAATCGATGCCTGCGGGGGAAATACTGCGAGCTCGCCGGTATCCTCACCCGTCGGGCGAATCTGGTCTTCCCCAAGTTCCAGGGCCTGGACGCTTAGCTCGACCGCAAGGGGGCGGTCGAACGTGTTCTCGACGATGATAACGTCCCCCATGGCTCGCCCCGCCGTCGACAGATCGATGACGACCGGTTGAACGGTCATCGCTTCGGCGACCGGGGCCGCTAGCAAGCTCACGGCGGTGAGGGCGGAGGCTAGCGGCTTCAGCCGGCGACAAACAGCATTCATGGGACTTCTCTCCTCCGCCGCTCCGCAGGTCGGGCTCTCACCCTCCCTGCGCGAGCGTCACTTGGGTATTCTAACGGAGAACGGCACATCTTTATCCGGCGCACCGCAGCGAGCGGCGGCTTCGTACTCTTCGGCAAGGAAGAGAAGATCCGCCTTCTCCTGCAATCTGGCCGCTGCCGCTCGCTTTCTCAGTTCTGCGGCGAGCTGCAGCGGGCCGTGACGTGTCATGATTCCATCGTCCTCAGATGGCAGCCGTGATCGTGATATCAACACTGCCGTTGTAGGTGCCCGCTTCGAGGATCGCGTTCGAGTTCTGCGTGGTTCCCTCGGCGATTGTCAGAGTCACGTTGTTCGGCTGTGCTTTCAGCTTGCCCGCGACGTTGCTCGTCGTTGCTCCGGCGCTGATGGACTGGTCGGCCACAGAAGAAGTGTTCCCCGAAGCTGTCTGCGCCGCGAGCGTCGCCTTGTAATGCACGGTGCTGGCATAGCCCTCGGCTTGCGTCCCCGCGGTGTTCACAAGCGGCTTCGCTTCAACGGAGAGTTGAGCGTTGGATCCGTTACAACGGACCGTAAAGTTCGTCGTCAAACCATTCTTCGCTTTGGAGAAGGCCTGGTCGACCGTGCCATCGTCCTTGGCGAGTTCGCCGAGGTCGAGCGAGCCCGTCACGGGCTGGAGCGCGGCGCAAGTGGACGCAACATTGCCGGTGACCTGCACGGTACCGCTCGCCTGTGCGAACGCCGGTCCGGCCGCCAAAGCAACGGCGGCGATAACAAGGGTAGAAACGGTCTTCTTCATCTCAACTACTCCATCCGCCCAGGGGGCCTCAATCGATGAGCAGGAGATACCCGGCAGCTTGCAGCTGCGACACTTAGCTGGCGGCCAAAACGTCACTAACCTGCGGCGGCAATTGCCTATGTCGAAGGATATACGACCAGTCAGAGGCCGGCGCAGGACTGTGCCGCCGATGCGAAAAGGATCGGTGTAAAGGTTACCGTTATCGTGTCAGCGTAGTTCGGAGAGGGGGTCTTGCCCGCGCCTCCTTCGGTCAAACGAGCGCGTAACGGCAGCATTCCGGCCGACCCGCCGATTCCGGCCCGTGCGCAGGTGCGTGTTCCGAAGGCCGCGTTCGAAGCCACGTCCTGGCCGAGAAAGCGTACGCTGTAGCGGATCGTCTGGGCGGGATCACCGACGTTCCCTCCGGGATATGTCAGGCGAAAGTCATTCTGGGAACGAAGCTGGACCTCGAACGGGCCGGAGCTTCGCACGCGGAGCGAATTGGTCGCGGGCGTTGCGTACCTTTGCGGGTCGGCGAGAACCTGCTGCGTGCTCACGTCCCCAATTTCGCCGAAGTCGAGCACCGACCCCGCGTAGTAAGCCTGCAACGCACTGACGACGCGAACGTCGAGCCGAATGGCGCGACTGAGGCGTGTCGGCACAGGAACATCGAGCATTAGGCCGTTGGCCGAACAGATATAGACGATGTCGAAATAGACCGGCTCGCCTGCCACAAGATCGGTCCCGGGCGGGACTGAGACGCGAAGGTTGAGCGGGGATGAAAGATCCGAAGAAAACAAGCCGCCGAACTCGTAGCGGATCTCACCACCGGCACCCGGTCCACTCAGCGCGCGCGGCCGGCCCGCGGTGGCGCCTTCCGGATAGAGGACATCAAAGCCTTCGTATGTCACGGTCAAGGGCGGTGTGCCGGCCGGTGCGGTCAGTATGAGGCTGACCTGATCGGTGCGGCCCTGCACGAAATTGCGGGTTCGCTGGAGTATGAGCGGGATAGTCGCCTGCGACAGGCCGCCCGGCGCGAACGGATCGTACGTGATCGTAGCCGGAGCCGTGGCGTCACCGGTGACACCGCAAACGGAAGAGTATTGCGCCTGGCCGACGGCCGGACTGGCAGCTAACGCCCCGGCTATGCCCGACACGACGAAAAATGGCCGTGCGCCGATCAAGCGTGCGGCGAAACCGTGATCACCACAATGTCGGTTCCCGTGTCTCCGGTACCCGTCGTGTCTCGCGTCCGCCTCGGGGCGCGGGCCTGGTTTACGAATCGCACTTGCGAGC
>JAEZCZ010000004.1 GCA_023433305.1 Pseudomonadota bacterium
TTCAAGAAGTCCAGCCGCGTGGTCGGCGACGTGATGGGCAAGTACCATCCGCACGGCAACCTCGCGCTCTACGATGCGATGGTGCGCCTCGCGCAGCCGTTCACGCTGCGCTACCCGCTGGTCGAGGGGCAGGGCAACTTCGGCAACATCGATGGCGATAACGCCGCGGCCGAACGCTACACCGAGTGCCGCCTGACCAAGACGGCGATGCAGTTGATGGAGGGGCTCGACGAGGGCACCGTCGACTTCGTCCCGACCTACAACAACGAAGAAGAAGAGCCCTCGGTCTTTCCCGGGTTGTTTCCAAACCTCCTGGCGAACGGGGCGAGCGGGATCGCGGTCGGCATGGCGACGAGCATCCCCAGCCACAACGTCGCCGAAGTGATCGACGCCGCGCTCGAGCTGATCGACAACCCGCACGTCGAGCACGCGCGGCTGATGGAGCTGTTCCGCGGGCCCGACTTCGCGACCGGCGGACTGGTGGTGGACTCCGCCGAGGCGATCTCCGCGGCGTACGAGAGCGGGCGCGGCAGCTTCCGCGTGCGGGGCCGGTTCCATGCCGCCGAAGCGAAGGACCAGGCCGATCGCGATGCGGGCATCGAACGCCTCGGCGGCGGGCAATATCAGCTGGTGGTCTCGGAAGTGCCCTATGGGGTGCCGAAAGGCCGGCTGATCGAGCAGATCGCGCAGCTCATCGCCGATCGCAAGCTGCCGATCCTCGAGGACGTGCGCGACGAGAGCGACGAGAACATCCGCATCGTCTTCGTGCCCAAGAGCCGCAACGTCGATCCCGAGCTGCTCAAGGAATCGCTCTACAAGCTGACCGATCTCGAGACCCGCTTCGGGCTCAACCTCAACGTGCTCGACGCCACGCGCACGCCGATGGTCATGGGGCTGCACGAACTGCTGTCGAACTGGGTCGCGCACCAGATCGACATCCTCCAGCGCCGCAGCCGCCACAGGCTGGCGAAGATCGCCGACCGGCTCGAGCTGGTCGAAGGCTACATCGTCGCGTTCCTCAACCTCGACCGGGTGATCGAGATCATCCGCACCGAGGACGAGCCCAAGCCGGTGATGATGGCCGAGTTCGGGCTCTCCGACCGTCAGGCAGAGGCGATCCTCAACATGCGGCTGCGCAGCTTGCGCAAGCTCGAGGAAATGCAGCTCCGCCAGGAGAAGGACGAGCTGCTGAAGGAGCGGGACGAGCTCGAGAAGCTGCTTGCCTCGCCCGCGCGCCAGCGCACCCGGCTGAAGCGAGACCTGACCGCGATCCGCAAGGACTACGCCGAGGACACCGCGCTCGGCCGGCGCCGCACGACGATCGCCGAGGCGGCGCCGACCGTCGAGTTCAGCATGGACGCGATGATCGAGAAGGAGCCGGTCACGGTGATCCTCTCGCAGCGCGGGTGGATCCGCGCGGCCAGGGGCCATGTTCCGCTCGACGGCGATTTCAAGTTCAAGGAAGGCGACGGCCCGGCTTTCGCGGTCCACGCGCGGACCACCGACAAGCTGCTGCTCGCCGCCGACGATGGCCGGTTCTTCACCATCGGTGCCGACAAGCTGCCCGGCGCGCGCGGCTTCGGCGAGCCGATCCGCAACACGCTCGACATCGACGCGGCCGCACAGATCGTCGCGCTGATCGTCCACAAGCCGGGGACCCAGCTGCTGCTCGCTTCCAGCGTCGGGCGCGGCTTCGCGGCGGTGACCGACGAGCTGCTCGCCGAAACACGCAAGGGGCGGCAGGTCGTCAACCTCAAGGACAAGGTGAAGCTGGCGGTGGTGCGCCCAATCGCGCCCGAGCATGATCACGTCGCGGTGGTCGGCGACAACCGCAAGCTGGTGGTGTTCAGCCTCGAAGAGCTGCCGGTGATGTCGCGCGGGCAGGGGGTCACGCTGCAGCGCTATCGCGACGGCGGATTGGCCGACGTCACCACGCTCAAGCTCGTAGACGGTCTCTCATGGGAGATGGGCGGCGAGACGGGCCGGACGCGCACCGAGAAGGACATCGTGATGTGGAAGGTGGCGCGTGGCGCCGCCGGGCGACTGCCGCCGCAGGGCTTCCCCCGCGACAACAAGTTCTAACCCTCGCGCACGTGCTCTGAAGGCCAGCCGACTCGTACCAGCAGGTTGTCGGGTCCTGCGAGCCCGACTTCGTACAGGCCCCACTCGCGGTGACGCAGCACGCCGCCGGGCCGGATGATCTTGTCGTCCATCAATCGGGCGATCTCGGTCACGTGAGGTGTGCGGATGAATACGCCGAAGGGGTTGTTCTCCGGCACGTCCCACGGCGGCGGGTCGCCGCGCCGCAGATGAACCTCGCATCCCCAGCCGGTCAGGATCTGGTAGGCGTCTTCGCCGCCGGTGCGCTCGAACCCCATCTGCCGCCAGAACGGCAGCGCGGCGTCGATATCGTTGCAGGGCACGATAGCAAATGCACCGATGTCGGGTTCGGTCATGGCGGCATCCTCCCTTTCGGAATGATGCCGCGCCGGACCGCAAAAGCAAAGGGCGCCCGGATCGCTCCGGACGCCCCATTGCGCCAAGCCTCGATCGCGGCTCAGTCGCCGCCCTGCGCGGTGTCACCGCCGGTGGCAGCGGCGGCAGCAGCCTGCACGTCGGCGGCGGTGGCGAGGAATGTGAGCTTGTCGGCCTGCATTGCCATCTGCGCCTTGGGCAGCGCGACCGGGCCGCTCTCCAGCGTGACGACGACATTGTCACCGTCGATGCTCTCGACTTTGCCGAGCAGGACCGCATCGGAGCTGTAGACTTCCGTTTCGGGCACGAGCGCGGCGGCGAGCTTGGCTTCGGCCGCCTGGTTCGCCTCGGTCACCGCGGCTTCGAGCTCGGCCTTGTTCCAGCCGAGCGTCGGGCCTTTCTCGCCCTTGGCGAACGAGCTGGCGGGCAGGGCCGCCGTGAGGTTGCCGGTGTCGACCACCACGGCGTCGCCGTCGACGCTCTTGATGGTGCCGACTTCCGCGCCGTCGGGGCCGTAGATCTTGGCGCCCACGGTGACGCCGGCATCCTGCGCCAGGACGGGGGTAGACAGGCCGGCAACGGCCAGGGCGGCCGCGGCGGCGAGGGTCGAAAATTTCATTATCTCTCTCCGTATGGTCTTAACTGAACTTCGCGCCGGTCGGCGCCGAGTCAAAAACCGGAACGGCGGAGGGAAAGCGACGCCCGGCGCCGGCCGCTGCCGACGCTCCTCTTCACGGCACCCCCAAGTGACACGATCCGACTTTGTCGCGGAGTGTTCCGGAGAGGGGGTGCCCATTGCAAACATTTTGCGGACGAACCGGTGCTGAGCTGCGATGAAATCCTTAACGGCCGAGCTGCTCGACGAGCATCGCTTCGACGCGGGCGCGATCGGGGAAGCCCTCGGCGACCCAGCGTCGTTCGATTTCCTTAAGGATTCGCGCCACTTCCGGGCCCGCCGAGATGCCACGAGCGACGATCTCGCCGCCTTTCAGCGGAAGCTCGGGAATTTCCCAGCCTTGCAGGGGCGAGACCCTGGCGCCTTGCAGCAGCAGCCGGTCGATCGCGACCTCCCGGCCAAGCCGATAGGCGAGGGCGCGAGCATCGGCCGTCTCGTCACCGCGATCCGCAGCCGCCACGAGGCGTTTGCGTTGGGCCGCCGACAGGCGCAGCCGTGCCGCGACCTGGTCGGCCACTTCGCGATCGGGCGGCAGCAGCGCGGCCAGTCGCCGCAGGGCCGCTGGAGGAACTTCCTGGCGTGCCTCCTCGGCAACCACGGCCTGAAGCGTAGCGATACCGCTCGCCGATGCCTCGGGCAGGATCACCGGAAGCACACCGCGCGCGTCCATCCGCGCCACGGTCGGCCCCGGGTCGGGCAGGGCGAGCAGGTTGAGCAGTTCCATCGCGACCCGCTCGCGGCTGAGGCCCTTGAGCGTGGGGGCCAGCTGCGCGCAGGCCTCCTCGGCTTCCGCATCGAGCTCGCTGCCGAAACGCGCCTGGAAACGGTAATAGCGCAGGATGCGCAAGTGATCCTCGCGGATGCGCTCGCGCGCGTCGCCGATGAAGCGGATGCGCTGGGCCTCGAGGTCCGCCAGCCCGCCGAAGTAGTCGAATATCTCCAGGGTCGCAGGATCGGCGTAGAGCGCGTTGATCGTGAAGTCCCGCCGCTCGGCATCCTCGCGCCAGTCGTCGGCGTAGGCGACCGTGGCCCGCCTCCCGTCGGTGCTCACGTCGCGTCGCAGCGTGGTGATCTCGACCGGGCCGCTGGGCAGCACCGCCGTCACCGTGCCGTGATCGATCCCTGTCGGCACCGCGCGGATATTCGCCTTGGCGAGCAGGTCCATGACCGCTTCGGGGCGATGCACCGTCGCCGCGTCGACATCGCTTACCGGCGTGCCCAACAGCGTGTCGCGCACCGCTCCGCCGACCCACCGAATACCGCCGGCGCCGAGCGCGACGACCAGCGCGGCGAGGTCCTCGCGCTGCGTCCAGTCGGCGGCGGGAAGCGTGCTCATCGTTAGCGCCATGCGAGACGGCGGCCGAGGTTGGCAAGGATGGCCGCGGTTATTCCCCAGATGCGGTGGCCCTGCCACTCGATCTCGATGTAGGGCCGCGTGCGACCGAGCCATTCGGCCTCCTTTTGCACGTGGTTCGCCGGATCGAGCACGAAGCCGAGCGGCGCCTCGAACCACGCCGCCACCTCGCGCGGATTGGGAACGATCGGGAGGTCGGGCGGGACGAGCCCGAGCACGGGCGTCACGTCGTAGCCCGTTCCGGTGACGTAGCGATCACTCGCTCCGATCACGCGCACGCTGGCGGCGTCGATCGCCAGCTCCTCGTGAGCCTCCCGTAGCGCCGCTCTTACGGCGTCCTCGCCGGGGTCGAGCTTGCCGCCGGGAAACGCCACTTGCCCCGGATGCGCGCGCATGTCGGGGGGCCGATGTGTCAGGAGCACACCCGGCTCGGCGCGATCGGTCACGGCGATGAGCACCGCCGCCGGGCGGATCACCGGCGGGGCGAAGTGCGCATCGTTGCGAAGGTTCGGGAGCTCGACGCCGTGCCCTTCGTCGAACAGGCGCTTCAAGCGCTCGAACAGCTCGCTCATGCCGGAACCAGCGGGAACGTGACGCCCCGGCTCGTGACCGAGCGGCCGTCGCCGGTCGCCAGCGCGTGCTCGGCGAGCTGCAGCCAGGTCGCGCGATCGAGCCGCGCTTCGCACCCGTGCCGCACCGCGAGGTAGATCGCGGGCGTGTCCGCGTCGCCCGCGGCGCGGAGCGGATGCTCGGGGCCGGCAATGACCAGCTCGTCGGTATTCAATCGAAAGGCGAGGGCGCCGTCGCGCTCCTGCATGTCGACTGCGACGAAGGCCGCGTCTTCCACCTCGATCGACTGCCGGCACTCCGGGGTGACCAGCCAGTGCGCCCCGTCATCATCCTGCACCAGCAGCGAGGCGAAGGCGCGCACCATGGCCGGCCTGCCGATGGGCTGTCCCTCGTGGAACCATTTGCCATCGGCCGCGATGCGCATGTGGCTGTCGGCCGTCTCGGCGGGATTCCAGCGCTCGACTGGCGGTAGCTTGCGCTCCGCCACCGCCGCGGCGATGTCGAGCAGCGACATTCCGGAAAGGTCGGGCGGGGGTTGGTAGGGCACCGGTTGAGGTTGGCAGATCGCGGCGCTTCCGTCACCCCGCTGCTCCCGACTGAGGCACTCGTGGCGCTTTCTACCTCAGTCGGCACAAACGGGAACGAGCACCATCGTCATTGGCCCGCCCCCGACATTCGCCACGGTCCGGTTCGCCATGCGGGTGCGCTTGCAGGGTTTGCCGTCCTTTCCGACTGGCGTCTTCGAGGAGGACGGGCGAGACCGCGACGCGACCTGAGTATCTGGCGCCGGCGAGTCCATAGTGCAGACGCCCTCGTCGACCAGGCGCCCGAGGAACGCGCGCGCCTGTTCTCGCAGCCAGGCGTCGGCTTTGGCTTTGCCCTCCGCTCGCGTTCTCTGGGCGTATTCCTTCTCCATCGCCGCCTTTTCCGCAGGTGGCAGCGTCTCGGGTGAACATGCGGGCGTGGCGGAACGCGGTGGCGACGAGCCCTGTGCCCATGAAGGCGGCGACATCACGGTGGCGACTGCGGCGAGTCCGAACACGGTCAGCGGGAAGCGAGGCATGGGCGGTCCTTGGTTGCCAAAGGTCCCAAGCATCTTAGAGGGCTCGAGGTCCCCTACGGAAGCAGTCCAGCGAACCGTCTGACGCGTGGGCGGCGCGCCCGGTCGTCGTCAGTCCGGCCAGGGGCCCAGCATGCCCTCTTGCGGCAGGACGGCGGGATTGGCGCCGCGGATCAGCAGGCGCTCGGGGTCCCAGGGTCCGGGGCAGGACCAGCCGCGTGGGGCTTCGACGAAGCCGAACCGGGCGTAATAAGGGGCATCCCCGATCAGCACTTGGGGCAAGGGCGCCGCGGGATCGATCGCGTCTGCCTGGGCCGCCATCAGTGCGCGGCCGAAACCCTGGCCCTGCCGCTCGGGATGGATCGCCACCGGGCCGACCATGATCAGCGGATGGGCGCGCCCCGCCGGGTCGGTCAGCGCGACCGGATAGGCCTGGATCGTCCCGACCAGCTTGCCTGCTTCGTCGTAGGCCGCGAAGCAAAGCGCGGGAAGGCACTCGGTGCCCTCGCGGATTTTGTAGGCCGTGCGCCCCTGGCGACCCGGGCCGAAGGCAAGGTCGAGCAGGTGTTCGATCTCGGCCGGATCGGCCTGGTCGAGCGGAATCAGCGTGGAGGCGGCGAGTTCGTCCATGGGCGGCGCGCCGATAGGTTCGCCGCCCCCGCGATGCAAACGGAATCGATGGCGCTAGCCCGCCGGCGTCAGGCGCAGCAGCCGGCCGCCGGTGCCGTCCTCGATCACGTAGATCGAGCCGTCGGGCGCCTCGACGATGTCGCGCAGCCGCTTCTCGAACCGGTAGCGCGCTTCCTCGGTGCCCTTGTCACCGTCGAGAGAGACACGCACGATCGACATCGTCGCGAGGCCGGAAGCCAGCGCCTGGCCGCGCCATTCCGGCCAGAGCTTGCCCGAATAGAAGATGAAGTCGCCCGGCGCGATCACCGGGTTCCACGAGATCGCCGGCTTGGTGAAGCCATCGTCGGCGGAGTGGTCGGGAATCGGCGTGCCGCTGTAATCGTCGCCGTTCGAGCGCGTCGGCCAGCCGTAGTTGGCGCCGGGCTCGACCTTGTTGATCTCGTCGCCGCCGCGCGGGCCGTGCTCGAGGTCCCACAGCTGGCCGTCGAGATCGAACTGCAGGCCGGCGATGTTGCGATGGCCATAGCTCCAGATCTCGCGCGCCACCCCGCCGCGATCGGCGAACGGGTTGCCGTCCGCCGGGGTGCCGTCGAGGTTCAGGCGCAGCACTTTGCCGAGATTGTTGTCGAGGCCCTGCGCCGGTTCGCCCTGCATCCGCTCCCCCGAACCCAGGAACAGGTACTTTCCGTCGGGCGAGAATTCGATGCGGTGCGAGAAGTGCCCCGGGCTCGCGACTTTCGGAGACTGGCGCCAGATGACCTCGAGCCCATCGATGCGGCAGGCGTCGGCTTCCTCGCAGACCAGCGTTCCCTTGCCGAGGGCCGCATTGCGCGCGTTGCCTTCGGCCGCTTCGGCCCAGGAGAGGTAGATCGTGCGCCGGCCCAGGGTTTCGGAGGCCTCGCTTTCGAGGAATGCCACGTCGCCGAACCCGCCCTGGCCGCCGACCGCGACCTCGGGCACGCCGGTCACCGTGCCGAGCCGCCCGGTCGCCAGGTCGACGAACTTCATCGAACCGGGCTTCTCGGTCACGAACAGCACCTGCGTGCCGGGCGCGACCGCGAGCGCCCACGGGCTATCGAAGGTGCCCTTGTCCTCGATCGTGAAGGGCTCGCCGCTCGCGGCGGCCGGCGCGCTATCCCCAGACTGCGCCTGGCCGCAGCTTGCGATCAGCAGCGCGGCGGGAGATAGAGCGACCATCAGCTGTTCGATCTTGCGCATGCTATCCGGAATTCCCTCACACGATTTCGCAACCTGCTTCGCCGCCGGCGAGCTCGTCGTCGGAGTCGACGAGGCGGGCCGCGGGCCGCTGGCGGGGCCCGTTGTGGCGGCGGCGGTGGCGCTGTGCAAGCCGCGACCTGCAGGGCTCGACGATTCGAAGAAGCTGACCGGCGACAAGCGCGCCGTGCTCGACGAGCGGATCCGCCGCCGTTGCGCCTTCGGGATCGGCGTGGTCGAGGTCGAGCATATCGACACGCTCAACATCTTCCACGCCACGATGTGGGCGATGGCCCAGGCCGTGGCGCGGCTGTGCGAAGTCATCGGCTGCGATCCGCACCAGGTGCTGGTCGACGGCAACCTCACCCCCGCGGGGCGGCGGCCCGAATGGCGCTGGCCGGCCAAGCCGATCGTCGGCGGCGACGCGCTGGTGCCATGCATCTCGGCCGCCTCGATCGTCGCCAAGGAACACCGCGACCGTCTGATGCGAGAGCATGCCAAGGCGCACCCGCACTACGGCTGGCACACCAATGTCGGCTACTCGACGCCCGAGCATCTCAGGGCCTTGCGCGAACACGGCCCTTGCGCGCTCCACCGCAAGAGCTTCGCCCCGGTGGCGCAGGCCGAATTGCCGCTTGTGGCCGTGCCCGCCGGCTAGGGCGGCGCGAGGCCCCTCCGCCGGCGAGTTAAGATACTGGCCGGCATTGAGAAAGTTTTCAGCTTCGCCGCGTAAGGATGGCCATCCGAAACATCGTCACGGATTGAGGCCATGAACACTCGCACGCGGATCCTGCTGCTGTTCGACAACAACGGCAGCGAATACGTTTCCCGCATCCAGGAGGGGGCGAGCCGCCTGGCGCGGTCGTCCGGTTTCCCGCTGCAGGCCGAGAACCTGTTCGGGACCGACAAGTCGGTCGAGGAACTGCTCAAGTCGGATGCCCTGGCCGGGGTCATCGTCACGCCGCCGCTGTCCGACGACCGGCGCGCGCTCAGCCTGATCGCCGAGCGCGGGCTTCCCTGCGTGCGGATCGCGCCCTTGCTCGATCCCGACCGCGAATCGACCGTGATCATGGACGAATACGACGCCGCGCGCGCCATCACCGAGCTGCTGCTGCAGAAGGGCCATCGCCGCATTGGCTTCGTGCGCGGGCCGCGCGTCCACCTCGTCAGCATGCGCCGCTACAACGGCTACGCGAATGCCTTGGGCGGCAAGGGCTTGCGCATCGATCCCGCGTTGATCGTGCATGGCGATTTCTCGCGCCAGTCGGGGCGCGAGCAGGCCGCGGCATTGTTCGCCGCCAAGCCGACCGCGATCTTCGCCAGCAACGACGAGATGGCCGCCGGCGTCATCGACGCCGCCCACGCGGCCGGCATTTCGGTCCCGCGCGACATCTCGGTGGTCGGCTTCGACGACAATGCCGTCGCCCGCACCGTCCGGCCGCGCCTCACCTCGGTGCGCCAGCCGCTCGAGGAAATGGGCGAGGTGGCCTGCAAGCTCCTCGTGGACCGCATCCGCCACTTCGCGCGGGGCAACCAGCACGAGCAGGTGCCGTTCCAGATCGTCGAGCGGGAGTCGGTCGTAGAGCTCGCGGCCTGAGCCGTTGCCTGAGGAAGAGGCGCGGGCCGAGCTCGCGATCGGACGGGAAACCGATCGGCGAGTCTTCCGGGTCACACCACCACATATCGAGTCCGTGAAACCTTGCCGGACTCAAGATGCTGTGCGGGACTCGTTTCGTTCTCGCGCTCGTCTCGGCGCGATCGGCATGTGGGTTGCCAATCGGCGGCTTGACGGCGGAGTCCGTGGCCGTGCACCCTGTGGATAAAGCAGGGGACTGGAGCGGGAATGGGCGTAGTCACGAAACTGAGGGCGCCGCGGGCGCGCGCCGCCGAGGCTGTCGCGCTGCCGCTCGGGCGGATATTGCCCGGCGACTGCATCGAGGCGATGCGCTCGCTGCCGAGCGCGTCGATCGATCTCGTCTTCGCCGATCCGCCTTACAACCTCCAGCTCGGCGGCGATCTCAACCGGCCTGACGGCAGCCACGTCGACGCGGTCACCGATCACTGGGACCAGTTCGACAGCTTCGCGGCTTATGACGCTTTCACAAGGGATTGGCTGGCCGAAGCGAGACGTATTCTGAAGCCCGATGGCGCGCTGTGGGTCATCGGCAGCTACCACAACATCTTCCGCGTGGGCGCGCTGATGCAGGACCAGGGATTCTGGATTCTCAACGACGTGGTCTGGCGCAAGACCAACCCGATGCCGAACTTCCGCGGCACCCGCTTCACCAACGCGCACGAGACGCTGATCTGGGCCTCGATGGGCGAAAAGGCGCGCTATCATTTCAACTACCGCGCGATGAAGACGCTCAACGACGAGCTGCAGATGCGCAGCGACTGGGTCATCCCTGTCTGCGGCGGGGCCGAGCGGCTCAAGGAAGGCGGCCACAAGGCGCATCCGACGCAGAAACCCGAGGCGCTCCTCTATCGCGTGCTGCTGGCGACGACCGAGCCGGGCGACGTCGTGCTCGATCCGTTCTTCGGCACCGGCACGACCGGCGCGGTTGCCAAGCGCCTCGGCCGGCAATGGATCGGCTGCGAGCGCGAGGAGAGCTATCGCCGGGTCGCGCTCAAGCGGATCGAGAAGGAGCTTCCGCTCGACGAATCCGCGCTGGCGACGATGCAAAGCCGCAAGGACGCGCCGCGCGTGGCCTTCGGGCAGCTCGTCGAAGCCGGGCTGCTCGCCCCGGGCGCCGAGCTGTTCGACAAGCAGCGCCGCTGGACCGCGACGGTCCGCGCCGACGGCTCGATCGCCGCCGGCGCCGAGATCGGCTCGATCCACGGCGTCGGCAAAGCCCTGCAAGGCGCGCCGAGCTGCAACGGCTGGACCTTCTGGCACTTCGAGCAGGACGGTGCGATCAAGCCGATCGACGCGCTGCGCCAGCTCTACCTGCTCGCGGTGGAAGACTAGAGCCGCGCGTCTGCGCGTGCTTCTATGCGCCCAACGCGCCTACCCTTCCCTGTGGCAGCACCCGCTCCGGGCACCACCCCACGCCCCCGCGCGATTATTCGCTTGAAGCGCCCACCCGCGCCTGCAACTCCGTGGCGATGACCGACAAGCTCTACATCCAGCCGCTGACCCTCGTGCCGAGCCCGCAGGCGGTCGCCGGCGACGCCATCCGGCTCGGCGGCGGCATGGCTTATGCGCACTTGCTCGCGGTCACGATCACCCGCGACGGCGACGTGGTGCAGCGCGAACTGGTCACGCCCGCCGGCATCGACGATGCGCTCGCCCGCCTGCCCGACGAACTGGGCCCCGAGGCCGAGGCGCAGTGGGCGGGCCTCACCGCGGCCCATCCGCCGCTGCAGCTCGGCGAGCGCACGATCCGCCTCGACCAGCCGCAAGTCATGGGCATCCTCAACGTCACGCCCGACAGCTTCTCCGACGGTGGCCAGTTCCTCGACGATCCGCAGGTCGCCCGCGATCACGCCGCCACGATGGTCGAAGCCGGCGCGGCGATCATCGACGTCGGCGGCGAAAGCACCCGGCCGGGCGCGGCGGTCGTGTGGGAAGGCGACGAGATCAAACGCGTCGTCCCCGCCGTCGAGCACTGCGTGGCGATGGGCGCCGCCGTCAGCGTCGATAGTCGCCGCCCCGCCGTGATGGAGGCGGCGCTCGCCGCGGGTGCCCACGTCATCAACGACGTGTCGGGCCTGCGCCACGATCCCCGTAGCCTCGAGTTCGCGGCGGCGAGCGGCGTGCCCGTCATCCTGATGCACGCGCCTGGCTCGGTCACGTCGAGCGGCGACAACCTCCACGCAGACGGGAACTACGGCAACGTCGTGTTCGACGTGTTCGACTGGCTGCGCGCCGCCCGCGATCGGGCGATCGACGGCGGGATCGCGCGCGAACGTCTTATTCTCGACCCCGGCATCGGCTTCGGCAAGACGATGGCCGAAAATCTCGCGCTGTTGAACGCGCTGCCGCTGTTCCACGCGCTCGGCCAGCCGCTGCTCCTCGGGGCCAGCCGCAAGCGCATGATCGGCGCGTTGAGCAACGAGGCCGCGGCGCACAAGCGTCTCGGCGGTAGCATCGCCCTGGCGCTGGCCGGCATGCAGGCGGGCTACCAGCTGCTGCGCGTCCACGACGTCTACGACACCGTCCAGGCCCGCAACGTCTGGCGCGGCCTGCGCGACGCCGCCGTCACCGATTTCGCCGGTCTCGGCGAGAGCTGAGCCGGCTGGGCGGTTTCCCCGGGAATTCCGGCCGCGTCATTAACGCGAATTGAAAACCTCGGGGGCAAGGCGGCGCGATGGCCGCGCCCGTCCGCATCGTCCTTCCGGCACTCAAGTGGATTCTGGGGCTCTGGCTCGTGTGCGTGGCCACGTTGGCTCATGCCCAGGGTGTGCAACTGCGCGATGCGATGGTCGTCAGCGCGCCGCCGGAAGCCATGGCGGCCCCAGGCGACGGCGACGATTGGACATGGCTAAGCCTGCGTGATCCGCAGCGGCTGCGGTCGATGCCCGGCGAGTGGCAGTTGCTGATCGACCAGGTCCGCTTTCAGGATATCGCGGTGGTCGCGGTCGCCTCCGATGGTACGGTCGAACGTCAGGTGCTCGGTGCTGACGAGCTCGAACGCAACTGGGCGTTAGGCGGCCTGATCCGGTTCGACATCGCCACATCGGGCGAATCGGTCCGCGAGCTCGCGGTGGGCTTCAATCGGCTCGACGATCTCGCGTTGATGCGCAAGGTGACCGCCGCCTCGCCCGAACAAGCCGCCGCGCTGGAGGCGCGTTGGCTGGTCCTGATGGGCCTGTTCTGCGGGCTGGTGATCTCCGGCTTCGCCTACAACCTGTTCGTCAACGCCGGACACCGGCCTTCCTTCCAGCGCTGGTACTTGGGCTGGGTCGTGGCCTCGCTCGCCTACGGTCTCACCTGGTCGAACCTCGGGGCTTATGTCGTCCCGCATCTCGCCGGACCGGTCGCGGTCAGGCTCAACAACCTCCTGATCAGCCTGACCGTGGCGCTCGCCAGCATGTTCCTCATTTCGGTCCTCGAGCAGAGCAAGGTGCCGCCGCGGCTGCTGCGGCTGATCGAGGTCGTGGCGCTGGCCTGCATCGCCAGCGGGGTGATCGCCGCCGACGAGCGGATCGTGCCGGCGTGGTTCGGCGACAGGCTGCTCAACGTCGGGCTGCTCCTCTGCGTCGTGATCTCGGTCGTGGCTATCGCCATCGCGGCCCTGCGCCTCAGCCGGGTGGTCTGGCTCTATCTGCTCGGCTGGTCCCCGCTCATCGCGGTGTTCACCGCGCGCCTGGTCCGCAACCTGGGCTTTGCCCCGCAGTCGGACCTGGTCGACATGGCCACTTTCGCCGCGATCGGCTTCGAATCGCTGGTCTTCTCGCTGGTGCTCGCGGATCGCTTTCTCACCCTGAAGCGCGAGCGCGATCAGGCCGCCGCCAGTGCCCGGGAGATGGAGGTTGAGAAGGAAACGCTGCGCCGCGCGGCGCATTCCGATTTCCTCACCGGTCTCGGCAACCGGGCCGCCTTCCATGGCGCCATGCGCGAGCGGTTCGACCGCCGCGCTCGCTTCACGCTGTTCCTGATCGACGTCGATTTCCTCAAGGAGCAGAACGACCGGCAGGGCCACGACGCGGGCGATGCGCTCTTGCGGCACCTCGGTGGCGAACTGGCGACGCTGGCCGGGCAGGGTGTTTCCTGCTCGCGCATCGGCGGCGACGAGTTCGCCGTGCTTTGTGACGGCGAACCGGATGCGGCCCGGGTCAGCGAGGCACTCGATCGTCTGCAGGGCGCGTTGTGGGTCAGCGAGGGATGGTCGGGGACCCTGTCCTTGAGCATCGGGGTGGCCAGTTCCGATAACGCCGTGTCGTCGGCCGACCTGTTCCAGCAGGCGGACGTTGCGCTCTACGAGGCGAAGAAGCTCGGGCGCGCCCGCCGGCAGACGTTCGACGACCGGATGCGAGGACAGATCCAGACGCGGCTCGACCTGATCCGGGAAGCCCACTGGGGCCTGTGCCGGTCCGAATTCGAGCTCCACTTCCAGCCGATCGCCGACTTGCGTTCCGGAAAGCTCATCGGCGTCGAAGGGTTGCTGCGGTGGCGCCATCCCGAACGCGGGCTGCTGACGCCCGAAACCTTCGGCTGCGTGCTGGCCGACGAGGAAATCGGCGCCGCGGTCCAGCAGCGGGTGATCGCGCTCGCGATCGAGGAACTGCGGAGCCATCCCGCCTTCGCCGGGACCCTGGCGGTGAATTTCACCGCGATGGACCTCGACGGGCCCGAGCGGGCGCGAGGCCTGCTCGCCAAGCTGGCCAAGGCGGGGATTGCTCCCGAGCGGCTCTGCGTCGAGGTCACCGAGGGTATCCTGATCGACAAGGCCGGCGAAACCGCCGGCGCGCTCCGCATCCTCCACGAGGCCGGCGTGCGCATCGCGCTTGACGATTTCGGCACCGGCTATGCCTCGCTCGTCCACCTCAAGGAAATCCCTGTCGACACGCTCAAGATCGACATGTCGTTCATCTCCGGGTTGCTCGACGACGAAGGCGAGAGCGAGGCCATCGTCCGCGCGGTGCTCGCGCTCGGCCACGGATTGAAGAAGACCGTGATCGCCGAAGGGGTCGAAACGGCGGCCCAGCTCGAGCGGTTGCGCGAGCTGGGCTGCGATCTCGCGCAGGGCTACCTGTTCGGCCGGCCTACCCCGGTGTTCGGCGACAAATCAGACGTTCAAATCGCCGCATGAAGCGCTTCATTCGCACCTTCGGGTACGGTTTGAAGGGGAGCCGCTAGAGCGAATAGCCCCCGTCGCTGACCAGCACGGCCCCGGTGATATTGCGTGCCATGTCGGACAGCAGGAAGCCGATCTGCCCGGCGATTTCCTCGGGCTTCGCGTAGCGCGCGAGCGGAGTCGCCATCCGCGCCATCGCCGCGATCGCTGCCTCGCGGTCTCCGGTTTGCCCGACAAGTTCCTGAAAAAACGGCAGTTCGTCCCAGATCGGCGTGTCGACCCCGCCGGGCGCGATGGCGTTCACGCGGATCTGGCGTGCCGCCGATTCCTTGGCGGCCACTTTGGCAAGCTGGATCAGCGCGGCCTTCGATGCCCCATAAGCGGCCGTGTTCGGCTCCGCCTTCACCCCCGCCACCGACGCCGTCAAAACCACCGATCCCCCCTCCCGCATCCCCCGCAAAACCGCGCTTAACGAAAGGAACGCGCCGTCGAGATTGACCGAGAGCACGCGGCGCCATTCGTCGAACGCCATCTCGGAGATCACGCCACCCGAGGCGATGCCGGCGTTGACGATCGCGTGGTCGAGCGGGCCCGTCTCGGCCTCCACGCGG
Source organism: Pseudomonadota bacterium (assembly GCA_023433305.1). Taxonomy (GTDB): domain Bacteria; phylum Pseudomonadota; class Alphaproteobacteria; order Sphingomonadales; family Sphingomonadaceae; genus Croceibacterium_A. Next base: position 15,332 of record JAEZCZ010000004.1, read on the forward strand.
CCCCACAGCGCGGGGTCGGCGACGTCGCCGGAGAAGCTTGCGCAGGCGCCGTCGAGCCCCAGTTGCGCGAGGCCAGCCTCGTCGCGGTCGACCAGCACCAGCGCCGCGCCGCGATCCGCCAACCACCGCGCGCAGGCCAGCCCGATCCCGGAAGCAGCTCCGGTGATGAGGACGGTCCGGTCGGTGAAGTCGAAATGGTTCGCCATCGCGCGGACCTAGCCGCGCCGCGGAAACTTTCCTAGGCCGCGCTCTCGATGCCGAGATCTCCGAGCTTGCGGTAGAGGGTCGAGCGGCCAATGCCGAGACGGCGCGCCACTTCGGTCATGCGCCCCCGATAGTGCCCGATCGCCAACCTGATCACGTCCGCCTCGATCTCTTCGAGCGGCCGCAGATTGCCGTCCGCGGTATAGAGCTCCACGCCGATCCCGTCCTGAGCCGGCAGAGAAGCCATCTCAAGTTCGCCAAGCATCTGGCTGAGTTGCGGGAAATCCTCGTCGGTCAGCGCGTCGCCGTCGCAGAACACGGCGGCACGGAACAGCACTGCCTGGAGCTGGCGCACGTTGCCGGGCCAGTCGAACGCGCTGAGCAATTGCAGCGCCCCGTCGGTGATGCCGAGCGGCCTCAGGCCGGGCTGCTCGCCGATGCGAGCCAAGAAATGGCGGGTGAGCGCAGGGATGTCACCCGCCCGCTCGCGCAGCGGCGGGAGCACGATCGTCGTACCTCCGAGCAACTCGAGCAATTCCGAACGGAAATGGCCCGTCACAACCAGGTCCGCGAGCGGAAGGTTGCTGGCCGAGATCACGCGGACGTCGACCTTGAAGCTGTGCTTGGCGCCGATCGGCCGGACCGAGCGATTGGCGAGCGCTTCGGCGAGGCGATCCTGAAGCTCTGGCGAGAGCCTGTCGACCTCGTCGAGCACCAACGTGCCGCCGTCGCAATGTTGCAGCGCTCCGACCTGGCGGTCGAACGCGCCAGCGAAGGCGCCCTTCTCGTGGCCGAACAGCACCGATTCGAGGCTGCTCGCCGGGACACCGCCGACATTGATCATGCGGTGAGCGGTCCGCACGCGCGGGCTCGCGGCATGGATCGCGCGCACGAGCATTTCCTTGCCGGTACCGCTCTCACCCTCGATCAGCACCGATCCGTGTCCGCGGGCCGTCTTGGCGGCGCGGGCCAAAGCGGCGCGGAACGGCGGGGCTGTTCCGACCATTGCGTCGAAATCGAGCACCGCGTCGACCTTCTCGGTTAGCGGGGTCAGCTCGTCCTGCGGCGCTTCCCGGGTCGTGGTGTTGCGCAGCGCCTGCATCAGGCGGTCGGGTGCCACGGGCTTGACCAGGTAATCCGTCGCCCCCGCGCGCATCGCTTCCACGGCCAGCAGCGGCGAGGTGCTGGTCGTCAGCATCAGGATGGGCAGGGCGGGGCGGCGGCTTCGCAGCTCGCGGATCAGCTCGCAGGCCTGGTCGCCGGGCACCCACTGGTCGAGGATGATCGCCGAAAGCTGCATGCCCTGGCGCGTGCCGAGCGTGGCGATCGCGGTTTCCGAATCCTTGACAACGACCGTCCGCCAGCCCTCGCGCGCGGCAAGCGCGTTGATCAACCGGCATTGCGCCGGCTCATCGTCGATCAACATCAAAAGGCGCTGTTCGGCCTCGGCCATTCAATCCCTACCCTGCGAGCCCGTCGATGGGCTGGCGATAGCGCGGCCGGGTAAAGAGGCGATTAAGCAGGGGTGGGGCTTGAGCGCATCGTCGCGCCCGGATAGAGCCCTTGCAACGATTGTCAGGGAACTGGAGAGCTATTCCGATGGATTCCGCGCACGAGATGAAGGCTCATGAGAAGACGTACGGCGGCTTCATCGCGCTGTTGAAGTGGACCGTGCCGATCACAGCGATCGTCACGTTCATCGTCGTCCTGCTGATCGCCTGACCGGGTCGTCGGGGGGATGCGGATCGCGGTCTTGCAGGAACGGGCCGCGGGCGAAAGTCGCGTCGCAGCGACGCCCGAAACCGTTCGTAAATTCATAGCCTTAGGCGCCAGTGTTGCCGTCGAGAGCGGCGCCGGTGAAGGGGCGAGCATTACCGACGCGGCCTACGAGGAGGCCGGTGCCGAACTGGGTCAGGCGCAAGACGCCCTCAAGGGGGCCGACATTGTCCTGGCGGTTCGCGCGCCAGCGGCGAAGGCCCTTGCGGGCGCCAACCCCGGCGCGTGGGTCGCTGCCATCTTCGATCCCTTCAACGACCGCCAATGCGTGGCCGACTACGCTGCCGCGGGCTTCGAAGCCCTGGCGATGGAGTTCATGCCGCGGATCACCCGCGCGCAGTCGATGGACGTGCTGTCCAGCCAGTCCAACCTCGCCGGATACAAGGCCGTTTTGGCGGCTGCGAACGAATACGGTCGCGTCTTTCCGATGATGATGACGGCCGCGGGTACTGTCTCCGCGGCCAAGGTCTTCGTCATGGGCGTCGGCGTTGCGGGACTGCAGGCGATTGCCACCGCGCGGCGGCTCGGAGCGCAGGTGAGCGCTACGGACGTGCGGAGCGCAACGAAGGAACAGATCCAGTCGCTCGGTGCGAAGCCGATTTTCGTGGAGAGCGTCGCCGGGATCGAGGGCGAAGGCGCTGGCGGATACGCCACCGAGATGAGCGAAGAATACCAGAAAGCCCAGGCTGACCTGGTGTCGAGCCATATCTCGAAGCAGGACATCGTGGTCACGACCGCTCTCATACCAGGCAGAGCGGCGCCTAGGCTTATCACAGACGCGCAGATCGCGACCATGAAGCCGGGCAGCGTGATCTACGATCTTGCCGTGGCGCAAGGTGGCAACGTCGAGGGCAGTGTCGCCGACCAGGTCGTCGAGCGCCACGGGGTCAAGATCATGGGCTATTCGAACACCGCGGGGCTGCTCGCCGCCGATGCCTCGGCCCTCTACGCGCGCAACCTCTACAATTTCCTGTCCGCCTTCTGGGACAAGGAGCAGGGCAAGCCCATGCTCGACGAGGAAATCGGCAGCGCGGTGCGCCTGACGCAGGGCGGGCAAATCGTGAACGAGAGGCTGAAGGGGTAAGCCATGGACTTCATCACCATCCTCTCGATCTTCGTGCTGGCGTGCTTCGTCGGCTACTACGTCGTCTGGTCGGTCACGCCGGCGCTCCATACGCCGCTGATGGCGGTGACCAATGCGATCAGCTCCGTCATCATTGTCGGCGCGCTGATCGCCGCCGCGGCGGCCGAGAGCCCCGCCGCGAAGTGGCTCGGCCTCATCGGCGTCGTGCTGGCGAGCGTGAATATCTTCGGCGGCTTCGCGGTCACCGCGCGGATGCTGGCGATGTACAAGAAGAAGGAGCGCTGAGTTGGCGATCCTTCCTCCCGACACCGCGACGGACCTCAGCATAGTCGCGGACGCGGCACACGCGGTGAACCCGTGGGTGGCTCTGGCCTACCTCGTCGCGGGCGTGTGCTTCATCCTCGCGCTGCGCGGGCTGTCGTCGCCCTCGACCAGCCAGCGGGGCAACCGCTTCGGCATGGTCGGCATGCTGATCGCGGTGGTGACGACGCTGGTTACGCATGACATCGCCAGCTTGCCTGAGATCGCCGCGGCGGTGGTGATCGGTGGCGGAATCGGCTTCGTCATCGCCCGCCGCATCGCAATGACCGCGATGCCGCAGCTCGTGGCCGCGTTTCACTCGCTGGTCGGCCTCGCCGCGGTACTCGTGGCCGCGGCGGCGTTCTTCAACCCGGATGCGTTCGGCATTCTCGGCCTCGACGGCAATATCCTTGCGGTCAGCCGGGTCGAGATGGCGCTGGGTGCGGCGATCGGGGCGATCACCTTCTCCGGCTCGGTGATTGCGTTCGCCAAGCTCAACGGCAACATGTCGGGCGCGCCGATCCTGCTGCCCGCCCGGCACGTGATCAATCTCGGCACGCTGGCCGCGATCATCATTCTGACCGCCTTTTATGCCCTTTCCGGCAACGCCGGACCGGGCGAGGGGATGACCTTCTGGATCATCGTCGCGCTGGCCTTCGCGATCGGCTTCCTGCTGATCATCCCGATCGGCGGGGCGGACATGCCGGTCGTGGTCTCGATGCTCAACTCGTACTCGGGCTGGGCCGCGGCGGCGATGGGGTTCACGCTGCACAACACCGCGATGATCATCACCGGTGCGCTTGTCGGCAGCTCGGGCGCGATCCTCAGCTACATCATGTGCCGGGCGATGAATCGCAGCTTCATCTCGGTCATCGCCGGCGGCTTCGGCGCCGAGGCCAGCGCGGGTGACGCGGCCAGGGTCGACCGCCCGTGGAAGCGCGGCAGTGCCGAGGACGCGGCGTTCATGCTCAAGCAGGCCGAGAACGTCATCATCATTCCCGGCTACGGCATGGCGGTGGCCCAGGCGCAGCACGCGCTGCGTGAGATGGCGGACCTGCTCAAGGAGGAAGGCGTCAACGTCAAATACGCCATCCACCCCGTGGCGGGCCGCATGCCCGGCCATATGAACGTGCTGCTGGCCGAAGCCCAGGTGCCCTACGACGAGGTGTTCGAGCTCGAGGACATCAACTCCGAGTTCGCCCAGGCCGACGTGGCGTTCATCATCGGCGCCAACGACGTGGTCAACCCGGCGGCCAAGACCGACAAGTCCAGCCCGATCTACGGAATGCCGGTGTTCGACGTCGACAAGGCCAAGACCGTCATGTTCATCAAGCGCTCGATGGGCGGTGTCGGCTATGCCGGCGTCGACAACGACGTGTTCTACATGGACCAGACCATGATGCTGCTGGCCGACGCCAAGAAGATGGTCGAGGAAATCAACAAGTCGCTGGCTCACTGAGCCGGAGGAACGAGGGAACGAGCGTTTGCGTAAGCTGGGCCTGATCGGCGGGATGAGCTGGCTCTCGACCCGAACGTACTACGAATTCATCAACCGCATGGTGCAACAGCGCACCGACATCCGGTCGAGCGCGCCGCTGCTGATCGAGAGCCTCGACTTCTCGCTCGTCTACCGGCTGCAAAGCGAACAGGATTGGCAGCGTGCGGCCGGGACCCTCGCCGAATCCGCCCGGCGGCTGGAGCAGGCGGGGGCAGGCGCGCTCATAATCGGAGCCAACTCGATGCACCGCGTATACGATGTCGTCACCGCCGCGGTGCAGGTGCCGGTCCTCCACATCGCCGAATGCGTCGGCGAGCGGATGGCGGCGGACAAGGTCGAGACCGCCGCGCTGCTCGGCACGAGTAACGTGATGACCGAGAGCTTCTATCGCCGCCGCCTCGTGGCGCACGGCATCGACCTTCTGCCGCCCGAGCCCGAAGACGTCGAGACGCTCGACAAGATCATCTACGACCAGCTCATGGTGGGCAAGGTCACCCGCGACGCCGAGCGAGAGCTCAAGACGATGATCACCGTGAAGGAGAAGGACGGAGCCGAAGCCATCGTGCTCGCCTGCACCGAGCTCGACATGATCGTCGACGTCGATGCCAACGTGCTGCCGATCTACGACAGCACCCGCATCCATGCCGAGAAGGCGGCCGAGTGGATACTCGGCACGGATTGACGCGCGTTCCGCTTCCGTTCACGTTGTAAAGCTGGCCCGCGCGCCGTAGCGCACGGCCCATGTCCCGCGCGCCCTACGCCGCCGATCCCGCCGCTTCGCGCGGACGCGAGTTCGTCCAGGCACACGAGGGAAGCCGCGGACCGCGTAGCGCATTCCAGCGCGACCGCGACCGGATCATCCACTCAATCGCGTTCCGTCGCCTTGCCGGCAAGACGCAGGTTTTCATCGCGCCCGACGGCGACCATTTTCGCGTCCGGCTGACGCATAGCCTGGAAGTGGCGCAGATCGGACGCGTGCTGGCTCGCGCGCTCTCCCTCGACGAGGACCTCACCGAGGCCCTGTGCCTCGCGCACGACATCGGCCATCCGCCCTTCGGCCACGCCGGGGAGAAAGCGCTCGATGCCGCGCTCACTACCCGGGGCGGCTTTGCGCACAACGAACACACCTTGCGCGTGGTCATGCGGCTCGACAGTCCTTACGTCGACGTGCCCGGGCTGAACCTGAGCTGGGAGCTGCTGGAAGGACTGGCAAAGCACAACGGCCCGGTGGTCGAGCCGGGCTGGGCGCTTGCGGAGCTGAATGCCGCCTATCCGCTCGACCTTTCGGGCCGCGCGTCGCTCGAGGCGCAAGTCGCGTCGCTTGCGGACGACATCGCCTACGACAACCACGACATCGACGATGGGCTGCGCTCGGGCTTCCTCGTGCTCGACGAACTCCTCGAGCTGGATTTCGTCGCCGCCAATTTCCGGGCCGTCGAGCGCCGCTTTCCCGGCCACGACCGCGCGACGCTGGTGCGAGAGCTGGTGCGCGACCAGATCGGCCTGATGGTGAACGACGTGCTGGCGACGACGCGCGCCAACCTGGCCGGCATCGGCACGATCGACGATGTGCGCATGTCCGACCGGCCTCTCGCCGCGTTCTCGCCGGAGATGGCTGGGCATGAGCGAGCGTTGAAGTCGTTCCTGTACAAGCGGCTCTATTACCACGACGAGCAGCGCGGAACGGCCGAACGCGCGCGGGAAGTCATCGCGCGTCTGTTCGCGGCGTACGATCAGAAACCCGATCTCCTGCCGTCCGACTGGACGAAGGGCCTGCCGGAGCGCGAGCCGGAGCGCAGCCGGCACATCGCCGATTTCATCGCGGGGATGACCGATCGTTACGCGATGGAGCGCTATCGCCAGATCTACGGCAAGACACCCGCCGGACTGTCGAATGTCTGAGCCGCGGCGTGTTCTGCTGGCTGGCGCGACGGGACTTGTCGGATCGCGCGTGATGGAACTGGCCATCGACAATCCCTGGCTTCGCCTGGTCGCGCTGAGCCGCCGCGAGGCACCGATGCCGCGCGGGGTGCGGATGGAAATGCTGGTAGCCGATACGTCTGGATGGCCCGAGGCAGTCGCGGCGATCGCGCCCCAGGCCGTGATCTGCGCGCTCGGCACGACGCGGAAGAAGTCCACGGACGAGGACGCTTTTCGGGCCGTCGATCACGACCTCGTGTTAACCTTGGCGAAGGCGGCGCGCGAGGCGGATGTGTCCAACTTTGTCCTCGTTTCGTCGGCGGGCGCGAACGCACACGGCAAGTCGTTCTATTTGCGCGTGAAGGGCGAGGTCGAAGCAGCGGTGACCAAGCTGCGTTTCCGACGCCTCGACATCCTCAGGCCCGGTCTGTTGCGCGGATCGCGAAATGCCGATCGCCGGCCTGCGGAACGGCTGGGAATCATCGCGAGCCCGCTGACCGATCTCCTCCTGCATGGCGACAGCCGGAAGTATCGCTCGATCGAGGCCCGCATCGTGGCGGCGGCGGCAGTCCAGTGCGCGCGCGAGAAGCCGCAAGGCCGCTGGATCCACGACAACGATGCGATCCTGCGCGCGGCGCGAAGGCTCGAGGGCAAGGGGTGAAGCGCCACGCGCCCGCGGCCGACCGAAACCGCGAGCCAATCGCGGCGGTCCTGACGGAGGAGTTGCCGCCGACCGGGCTCGTGCTGGAAGTCGCGAGTGGCTCGGGCGAGCACGCGGTCCATTTCGCGCGTACTTTTCCGCGGTTGCAGTGGCAGCCGAGCGATCCCGACTCCGACGCGATCGCCTCGATCGCCGCGTGGCGTGAAGAGCAAGGCCTGCCGAATCTGCTCCCCCCGATGAGCCTCGACGCCGCCGCGGCCGCGTGGCCGTTGTCGCGGGCTGACGCGGTCGTGTGCATAAATATGGTCCACATCAGCCCCATCGCCGCGACCGAAGGGCTGTTCGCTGGTGCGGCGCAGCTCCTCGCCCCGAACGCGCCGCTGGTGCTGTATGGGCCTTACCTGGAGGCCGGCGTTGAGACTGCCGAATCCAATCTAGCCTTCGATCAAAGCCTGAGGACGCGCAATCCCGAGTGGGGCCTGCGCACTTTGGAATGGCTCGACGAGGTTGCGACCCGTACCGGCTACGAGCGCACCCGAAGAGTGGCGATGCCGGCGAACAACCTGACGTTGGTCTATCGCAAGATCTGAATGAAAGCGCCCGCCGGAACAATCCGGCGGGCACCTTGCGACCCTCTAAACGGGCTCGTTCTATTAAATAGCGCGATCGCCGGCTTCGCCGACGGATTCGACGTCTTCGCCGAGGCCTTTTACGGTGTTGCAGGCTGCGGCAGTAAGCGAGAAGGCCGTGATCCCGAGGGCCAGGATGAGCTTGCGAACCATTGTCTGAGTCCTTTTTCTCTCGACTGAGTGGTCGAGGCAAAAACCGACCGTCCAACCTTAGGTTCCCTCCGCACGGGCGATGTCGCGCTCGTCCGGCCGCGTTAGGCGATGCTCGCGCCAGGCTATGATCAAGCCCGCAGCGACGATCAGCGGCACCCCCAGCCAGGTGGTCGCGGGCGGCAGCATTCCGAACAAGAGCCACCCGTAGAGCGTTGCCCAGAACAAGCTGGAATAGTCCATCACGATGACGCTCGCGACTTTGCCGAAACGGAGCGCGGCGGTGAGCAGTAGCTGGCCGAGCGCACCGGTGAGACCGATCGCCAACAGCAGAAGCCAGCCGGTTGCATCGTGCGAGGTGGCGACGAACGGGAGCGAAAGCGCGGTGAGCGGTGCGCTGAACAACGCGAAATAGAACACGATGGTAAGCGGCTTATCGGTGCGGTTGAGGTCGGCGATCTGGATCGAGATCAGCGCGATCATGAACGCGCCCCCCAATGCCACGAGCGCTCCGTAGAGCGGGAAATGGCCCGCTCCCGGCTGCGCGATGATCAGGATTCCGATGAAGCCGAGTGCGACCGCCGACCAGCGCCAGATGCCGACGTGCTCCTTGAGTAGCACGATAGAAAGCAGGACCGCCCAGATCGGCACGGTGAAGTTGATCGTGGTGGCTTCCGCGAGCGGCAGCAGGATCACCGCTCCGAAGTTCAGGATCATCCCGATGGTCCCATAGAGGCCGCGCAGGAAATGCGTTCGGGGTCGTTTCGTGGCGAGCGCGCCGATCCCTGTCGTGGCGAGGACCCAGCCCAGTGCGATCGGGATGGTGATGAACTGCCGCCAGAACATGATCTCCAGCAAGTGGATGTCGCGCTCGGCGGCTAGCTTGATCAGCGCGGACATCGTTGCCAGCGCGGCGATTGCGCCGAGGCGGATGAGCAACGCGAGCAGAGGGCGGCTGGCGGGGGCGGCTTGCACGGACCCGCCATAAGACGGATCAGGGCCCGATCAAGCGTTGCCCGGCGCAGGGGAGAACACCATATGGCGCCCGCATGAAGGAGCCGGATTTCCTGCTGTTCGCGAGCGACGCGACGCTGATCGGAATCGCCGGTGGTGTGCTCCTGCTGATCGCGGCCGCCGCCTTCCTGGGCGAGCGGCGGCGGATGAAGCGGCGGCACATCGACGCCGTCGGCTGGATGCCGTGGTCGAGCGTGTCGGTGTTCGCGACTTTCGCCGGGCTGGTGCTCGTGGCCGTGGCGGTGTCCGGCTGGCTACGCGTCTAGAGGCACGCTTCCAGGTAGGCCTGATCGAAGCCGAATTGGCGTGCTTTCTCGAGCGTGTACGGGCGCAGGCCCGACGAGCGAAACTCGCCGATGATCTTTCCGTCGTCGCTCTCGTCCAGGTACTCGAAGTTGAAGAGTTCCTGGGTAACGATCACGTCGCCTTCCATCCCGATTACCTCGGTGATGTTGGTCGTCCGGCGCGAGCCGTCGCGCAGGCGCTTGACCTGGACGATCAGGTCGACCGACTCCGCGATCTGACGGCTGATGGCTTCCTTCGGGATCTTGATGTCGCCCATCAGGATCATGTTTTCCATACGGCCGAGGCATTCGCGCGGGCTGTTGGCGTGCAGCGTGCACATCGAGCCGTCGTGGCCGGTGTTCATCGCCGCGAGCAGGTCGAAACACTCGGCGCCACGGATTTCGCCGAGGATGATGCGGTCGGGGCGCATACGCAGCGCGTTCTTGACGAGGTCGCCGATGGTGATCGCGCCCTGGCCCTCGAGGTTCGGCGGGCGAGTTTCGAGCGGCAGCCAGTGCGGTTGCTGAAGCCGAAGCTCGGCCGCGTCCTCGATCGTCAGCACGCGCTCGCCCGGATCGATCATTTTCGAAAGGGCATTGAGCATCGTGGTCTTGCCCGAGCCGGTACCGCCCGAGATGACGATGTTCATGCGGGTCGCGCCGGCGATCTTGAGCGCCGTCGCCATCTTGTCGCTCATGCTGCCGAAGTCGCGCAGCATGTCGATGGTGATGGGCTTCTCGGAGAACTTACGAATCGAGATCGCCGTGCCGCGCAGTGAAAGCGGCGGGACGATCACGTTGACGCGGCTGCCGTCCTTGAGGCGGGCGTCGGCCAGCGGGGTGGTCTGGTCCACGCGGCGGCCGACCTGGTTGACGATGCGCTGGGCGATCTGGAACAGATGCGATTCGTCGCGGAACTGGATTGGCGCGAGCTGCAGCTTGCCCTTCTTTTCGATGTAGGTCTGCAGCGGCCCGTTGACCATGATGTCGCTGACATCGGGGTCGTTGAGCAGCTCCTCGAGCGGGCCGAAGCCGAGCAGTTCGTCGATCAGCACCTTCTCGAGCGCGAACTGCTCGCGGCGGTTGAGGGTGACCTTGAGCTCGGTCAGCACCTCCATGATGATCGGGCGAAATTCCTCGCTCAGCTCTTCCTTCGAGAGCGTCGCCGCGGCTTCGGGGTCCACCCGTTCGAGGAGGCGCGGGAGGACCTGTTCCTTGATCTTGTGGACCGACGCCTCGAAGCCGCCGACTTCGGACTTGTGATCGTTCACGGCGTTGGCGCGATCGGCCAGTCGCGTCATCGCGTCGCCGCGATTGGGCGCGCCGGTCGGCGCGGCCGGCTCCATTGCGGGCGCTTCGCCGGGAATGGGAGGGAACTGCTCGCCGCCACGCGGCGCGATGGGGGCGGGGCCACCCTTCATCGGCTTCGCGACCCCGAAGCTCGGGCGGGCCCCCGGAGCCATGCCGCCCACTCCGTTCTTGCGGCCGAATGCGCTCATTCCCGTCCCTCTAAGCTCGTAACCGTTCGGACACACAGGCAATATTCCGGCGTCCGCCTGAGTGCTCTCGCGTGTCTTGGTGAATAAATCGCAAACCTTGATTTTATCTAAAAGCTGGGACCGGAGCAGTCCCTGTCACGGAGCGCCTCCGAGGCTCCAAGGACGAGCCGGGCGCCATCGCCGCCGCACAGCAAAGAGCGAAGAGCGCAAGGGACTGATTGTAGAACAGCGCCCCGTCGATGAACGAATAGGCGGCCAGGACCAGAGCGCCGCAACGGAACCCGGCATTGTCGGTAGTGCTCGGCCTAAGGAACCCGGGTGCTATCCGCGTCACTAAAACCAAGCACAGCAGGGTGCCGACAATTCCCCAGGCGTGGAGGAACTGCAGTGCGATGTTGTGCGGCTGCGCGATGTTGAGACTTCCACCTATCAACAGCTTGAATTGGCCGTCTCCATGACCGAACCAGGGGCGCGCTTGAATGAGGTCGATGGTGGCCCGCCATACTTCGATCCGCCCGGAATCCCCGTAGCGGTTCATACTATCCGGCCCTTGGTTTCCAATAGGGAGCGAGGCATCGAGGCCGTAGGCGATGGCAAAGCCTGCGAGCCCGCATGACACGAACAAGAACCAAAGCCACGAAGAGCGGAACTCGCGAGACAAGACAGCGCCAGCGGCAAGACCAACGACAGCTGCGGCCACCGCGCCCCGAGTGCCGGTCCAAAACGCCAAGGCGAAAGCGATGGCTATCGCGAACAGCGCCAGCCGGTCCTTCTTTGCGGCAGCCGGCATTGAGAGCCCAATGACCGCCGCAGCGTAGTATCCGAACCATCGAATGTGGCTGAAGGCCGGAAGTCCAAAGACACTTTCCTCAGCACTTTGGTCCGTCGTGGCGACGAACACGATGAGCATGGCGAAGAACACCAGAAATCCGCACAAGACGGCTCGGAGGTGATATTCGTATTCGAACATCCCCAGGCGCCAGAGGTTGACGACTGCCAGCCCGAAAACGAAATGGATCGTCCAGATCCCCGTGCGGAGGAGGGAAGTGGCCGGTGAATCGGCCGTAGCCGCGGTCGCCCACATGAGCACGGCCAAGGCGCCGAGCAAGGCGAGATCGAGAAGACGGGGCTTCGGAAGGCGGATACCTTCGCGGAACGAAATGAAGATGATCAGCAACTCGATTGCGACCACGGGCAGGGCATAGCCGCGCGCCATCTCTTGCAAGCCGGTCATGTCCTCGCTCCAGGTCAATGCGAACAGCAACACCGGGGCAAAGCCGAACAGCCAGGCCACAAGTTTGCCGACATCGGGAGCAGATGCTGCGAGAGTCGCGTTGACGCTGTCGGCTTGGGAGGTGCAGGAGTTTGACTGCTGATTCATCTGCCTCTTTGAGCACGGTTCGCTTGAAGTTCAGTTAACGGCTCGCTCACCATGTTGCGGCGCCCGCAGCCGTCCCCGCTCTGAGAACGCTTTTCCATGCACCAATCCGATCGCGCCGGGCTTCTCTATGCGCTTGCCGGCTTTTGTACGCTCTCGATCGGTGATGCGATCATCAAGGGGATGCCGGGGGCGTGGCCGGCTCCGGCGATGGCGGCGACGCGTTATGTCGCCGGCACGATCCTGCTTGCGGTGCTCCTCGCGCGCAGCGAGGGATTGGCGGCATTGCGGCTGCCGCGCGACCGGTTGCAATGGGTGCGCGGCGTCGCGATCAGCGTGTCGGCTGTCGGGATGTTCCTGGCCGTCTGGATCATGCCCCTCGCGGAGGCGACGACTATCGTCTTCACACAGCCCCTGATCACCGCGATGCTGGCCATGTTGTTGCTGGGCGAGCGGGCGCGGCCATCGACCTGGCTGGCGACGGTCGTGGCGTTCGGGGGCGTGTTCATGGTTCTCCGACCGAACTTCGCCACGGCGGGCTGGGGTGTGCTGCTGCCGCTGTTGAGCGCGGCGGGGATGGCGGTGACGATCATCGCCAACCGCAAGGTCACGGGCCGGGCGAGTGTGCTGGCGATGCAGTACTACATGTCGATCACCGCGATGATCTTCCTGCTGGTTGCTACCGGCGCGGCGCACCTTAGCGGCCTTGAGGGTTTCACCATGCATTGGCCGCACTGGAGCGTCGTGGCCCGATGCGTCTTCATCGGCCTGACCGCGACTCTCGCGCAGTGGCTGATTTTCATGGGCACCGTGAAAGCGGGAGCCGGAACCGTGGCGCCGATGACGTATGGCCAACTCCTGATGGCCGTGGCGCTCGGCTGGCTCTTCTTCGGTGAAAGCCCGGACCCGACCGGCATCGCTGGGGCTGCGGTGATCGTCGGCTCGGGGCTGTTCCTGTGGTGGCGGGGGCGCGTGAACGACAGGTCCAGCCAGTCACAGCATAACGCCGCACCGCGAAGCTGAAGGCAGATTCCTTGCCATTTGGCGGGTTCGGAACCGGGACGGCATCCTGCTGTTCAGGCTCAATGAACCCAATTGGAGCGGGTAAATGGACAAGGTCGAGACCAAGCCCGCCGTCAAAGCCGTCAGCCCTTACGTCCCTGCCTTGAGGGACGAATTGAAAGCGGGTTCCATGAAGCAGCTCGGCCGGTTCGAGCTGGGCGGGTTGCAAGTCCAAATCGCCCAGGGCGTCGACTCGGTCTGGGCAATTATTCGTCGCAAGGGCAAAGGCGGACTCGCCTTTCGCGCTGTTCACATTCCCGGCGGTGGCGCGCTTACAAGCACCAAGCTGAAACCCGCGGACGACAGGGCATTCGAGCTCGAGGTTGAAAGCAACCTTGGCCGACACCGCGTCTGGTTCGCTGGGAGCGGCGCGGAACTGCAGCGGCTTTGCGCGCACGTCGAGTTCACGCCGTCGGCAAACCTGCGATTCCCATACCTCCCACGCGACCTCTATGCCCTCGACGCGAACGACGATCCGCTGGGGGCAGAAGGGAACATCGAGGCGGCGCAAAGAGGCACCACGAGCGGCTTGGTCTATTTCCGCTTCGAGGAGCCAGCATTCGGCAGCGCCCTCTATCTCCAGGACCTGACGCAGCTCAATCCATACTTCCTCATGACAAAGACCAAGCCGGACGGCGTCGTTGGCGGCGAATGGCCGGAGTTGGGCTTCCAGATCCCGACCGCCGAAACGCATGACGTCGATGACAGCGGCTGGCTAAAGGCGGGTGAAAGCTACGTGCTCTCGCATGCCATCATCGTATTTCGAGAGTGGGCGGCCGACAACGAACAGGAAATGGCCCGCCAGTTCCTACAGATGCTCGGGACCGCGTACAAGGCGCTCGAACTTCCAACCGTCGAATATCGCGACTGGGTCGACCGTGCCGAACGTACACTGCGCGACCTCGAGACCGCGGAACAGGCTCGGCGCCGGGAATATGGTGACCTGTACCTGATGCCTTATCCGGATGGCGAGTATCCCGATGCCATGATCCAGCTGTCGGTCATTCAGGCGCTGCACGAATATGGCATGTGGCGAGGCAAGGAGCTCGCGCTCGAAGCCGAGTTCATGAAGGGAGTGCACCGGTTCTACGACAAGAAGATCAAGACGCTGCGGCGTTATCTTCCGAACGTGGGCGAAAAGCAGGGCAAGGATCCCGACGAGGTCGATTCCTGGTATCTTTATCATCCGATGCTCAACCTCGGCCGGCTGGCGTTGCGCGGCAACGCCGAGGCGAAGGACCTGCTGCTGCGCTCGGTCGACTACGGCATCAGGGCGGCGCAGCATTTCGACTACGCCTGGCCTATCACGTACAAAATCGGCGATTTCGCGATCATAACAAAAGCGCGCGGGGACGAGCGGTTCGGGCAGACCGACGTCGGCGGCATTTACGCCTACGTCATGCTGCAATGCTTCGAGCTGACCGGGGAGGATCGGTTTGTTCAGGAGGCCCGCAAGGCGATCGACAAGGCCAAGGAACTGCGGTTCGACCTGCTTTACCAAGCCAATCTGACCACCTGGGGCGCGGTTGCATGCCTGCGTTTATGGCGAATTACAGACGATGCCAGCTACCTAGCGCAGAGCTACGCCTACCTGGCTGGCTTCTTCCATAATTCGATCATGTGGCAGTCCAGGATCGGGACGGCCAAGGACTTCGATCACTTCATGGGGGTGATCTGCCTCCACGACGCGCCGTACATGGCGATGTACGAGTGTTTTGAGAGCTTCGCAGGTTTCGAGGAATACCTGGCACAGGCTGGCCCAGAGCTCGACCCGGCGGCGCGCATGCTGGTGAGCGAGTACTGCAAGTATGCGCTTCACCGGGCGGTCTTCTATTATCCGGACAATCTGCCCAAGGAAGACATCCAGTGGGACGAACACCAGAGCGGGGTCATCAACCCGAAGCTGTCGTTCCCGCTGGAAGACCTGTATCCCGACGGGCAGCTGGCCGGACAGGTGGGGCAGGAGATCTACGGCGCGGGCGCAGCGTTCGTATTCGCCAGCCGCTCGCATCACCCCGTCGAGAACGCCCCCTTCAGCATCTACTGCGACCATTTCATTCGCTCGCACGAGCGCTCGGGGGAGCGCTCGCTGAGCATCTCGCTCGATGGAGGCGAAACCTGCGTCGCCAACCTTTGCGTGCTGCGGGAGAAGCGGAAGAAGCTCCCCAAACTCTCGGTCACGACAGCTGGAGGGGATCCGATCAGGCCGCAGGCGTCGACGGACGACCGCATCGATTTTCACGTCCCCGCATTCGGGAGGGTGATCCTCACCTGGGAGTGAGCCTAGCGGATAATGATCCCGCGCTCAGGGCAAAGAAAGGGCGCCGCAAGGGCGCCCTCTCCTTCATCAGTGGGAGCGTTCAGCCCTCAACATGCTCGGCGAGCACGGTGAGGCCGTTCGAGCCCACTTCGGCGAAACCGCCTCTGACCTCGATGGATTCGAATTCGGAACCCTCGGTGCGATAGACTTTGACGGCCCCGTCTCGGATCGTCGACATCACCGGAGCGTGGCCCTCGAGCACGCCGAACTCGCCTTCGGTTCCAGGCACGACCACCATGTGGACGTCCTCGGAGCGGACCAGGCGGGCCGGCGTGACGAGTTCGAAGTGGAGGGCCATCGGCTCAGGCTTCCTCGGCCAGCTTCTTGGCCTTCTCGACCGCTTCCTCGATGCCGCCGACCATGTAGAATGCGGCTTCCGGAAGGTGGTCGTACTCGCCGTCGACCACGGCCTTGAACGACGCCACGGTGTCTTCGACCTGCACGAACTTGCCCGGGATGTTGGTGAACACCTCGGCGACGTGGAACGGCTGGCTGAGGAAGCGCTGGATCTTGCGCGCGCGGGCGACGACCAGCTTATCCTCTTCCGACAGCTCGTCCATGCCGAGGATGGCGATGATGTCCTGCAGCGACTTGTAGCGCTGCAGCGTCTCCTGGACGCGGCGGGCGGTCTCGTAGTGCTCCTGGCCGACGACGGCCGGGGTGAGCACGCGGCTTGTGGAGTCGAGCGGGTCCACCGCCGGGTAGATGCCCAGCTCGGAGATCGCGCGGCTCAGCGTGGTGGTGGCGTCGAGGTGGGCGAACGAGGTCGCCGGCGCAGGGTCCGTCAAGTCGTCCGCGGGGACGTAGATCGCCTGCACCGAGGTGATCGAGCCCTTAGTGGTCGAGGTGATGCGCTCCTGCAGCGCGCCCATGTCGGTGGACAGGGTCGGCTGATAGCCCACCGCCGAGGGAATACGGCCGAGCAGCGCCGACACTTCCGAACCCGCCTGCGTGAAGCGGAAGATGTTGTCGACGAAGAACAGCACGTCCTGGCCTTCCTGGTCGCGGAAGTACTCGGCCATGGTCAGGCCCGAGAGCGCGACGCGAGCACGAGCGCCCGGGGGCTCGTTCATCTGGCCGAACACGAGCGCCACCTTGGAGCCTTCGGGCGTCGGGTTGCCCTCGGCGTCCTTGGCGATGACGCCGGCATCGAGGAACTCGTGGTAGAGGTCGTTGCCCTCGCGGGTCCGCTCGCCGACACCGGCGAACACCGAGACGCCGCCGTGGCCTTTGGCGATGTTGTTGATCAGCTCCTGGATCAGCACCGTCTTGCCGACCCCGGCGCCGCCGAACAGGCCGATCTTGCCGCCCTTGGCGTAGGGCGCGAGCAGGTCGATGACCTTGATGCCCGTGACGAGGATGCTGGCTTCGGTCGATTGATCGACGAACAGCGGGGCTTCGGCGTGGATCGGTGCGCGCTGGTCGGCGTTGACCGGACCGCGCTCGTCGATCGGCTCGCCGATCACGTTGACGATGCGCCCGAGCGTCTTCGGGCCAACCGGCACCGAGATCTGCGTACCGGTGTTGATCACCTTCTGGCCGCGTGTGAGGCCATCGGTGGCGTCCATCGCGATCGTGCGCACAGTGTTCTCGCCGAGGTGCTGCGCGACCTCGAGCACGAGCCGGTTGCCGTTGTTGTCGGTTTCCAGCGCGGTCAGGATCGCCGGCAGGTCACCTTCGAAAGCGACGTCGACGACGGCGCCAATGACCTGGGCGACGGTGCCTTCGGTCGTCTTATTGAGCACGGGGGCGGTTGCCATGGTTCTGGGTCCTGATGATTAGGCCGCGTCGGCGGCGCAGGTCTTTTCGGGTTCGGCGAGGGCCCACTTGCCTTCGACCGGCACGATGGTCGTCTTGTTGCGGAGGTATTCGTCGTCGCCGAGGCCGTACTCGCAGACGAAACCTTCCTTGCCGAGACCCTGCGACTTGCAGATCGAGGTGTTGACCGGCTTCGCGTCGCCGCAAGCCTCGGCATAAGTGGCCGCGAAAAGCTCTTCGTCGGGAGCCGGCATCGTCGGCTCGGCAGGCACTACGACCTGGGCCTGGACGGGTTGCTGCTCGACAGGCTCTTCGGAATTGCAGGCGGCCAGCGCCAGAACGGCAGCGCAGGCGAAAATAACTCTCATGGTACTCGGCTCCGGTTCGTTATCGGCTTACAGCGCTTCCGCGCCGGCAATGATCTCGATGAGTTCGGTGGTGATCGCGGCCTGGCGGCTGCGGTTATACTGGATGGTCAGCTTGTTGATCAGCTCGCCGGCGTTGCGCGTGGCGTTGTCCATCGCGGTCATCGACGCGCCTTGCTCGGACGCCTGGTTTTCGAGCAGCGCGCCGAACAGCTGCGTCTTGAGGTAGCGCGGGAGCAGCTCGGCGAGGATCTCTTCCTCGTCGGGCTCGTACTCGACCGCCGCCGCGCTCGCGTCCGGAGTTGCCGGCGCCGGAACGGGGATGATCTGCAGGCGGGTCGGTTCCTGATTGAGCGCTGACCGGAAGGTCGAGAAGAACAGGTGCGCCACGTCGAACTTGCCGGCTTCGTACATAGCGAGCAGCTCGGCTGCGATCGCCTCGGCCTCGGCATAACCGGGCTCCCGCACTTCGGTGGTGTCGAACATCTGGGCGATGTTGTTCGGATAGGCGCGACGGATGGGCGCGCGGCCTTTTCGGCCGACGAGGTAGAAGTCGACGTCCTTACCCTGCGCCTTGAGCTCGCTGGCCTTGGCCAGCGCGGCACGGACGATGTTCGAGTTGAACGCGCCCGCGAGGCCCTTGTCGCTGTTGGCGACAACCAGAAGGTGGCGTTGGTCCTTGCCCGTTCCGGCGAGCAGCTTGGGCGCGCCTTCCTGGCCCGCGACCTTGCCGGCGAGCGACGCCATGACGGCAGCCAGTCGCTCGGCATAAGGGCGCGCGGCCTCGGCCGCCGCCTGCGCCTTGCGCAGCTTCGCGGCGGCGACCATCTGCTTGGCCTTGGTGATCTTCTGGGTCGACTTGACCGAGTTGATCCGGCCCTTGAGTTCCTTCAGCGAGGCCACGGGGCTTCCTTACTTACGCGAACTGCTTGGCGAACGCGTCGAGCGCGGCCTTGGTCTTGTCGCGGGTGTCATCGCTGAACTCGCGGCTGTCGCGGATGGCGGCAAGGACGTCGGCGTGCTCGGAGCGCATGAAGCCCAGCATCGCGGCTTCGTAGTCAGTGACGCGCTCCACCGGGATATTGTCGAGGTAGCCGTTGGTGCCAGCGAAAATCGAGACGGTCTGCTCCTCGAATGGCATCGGGCTGAACTGCGGCTGCTTGAGCAGCTCGGTCAGGCGCGCGCCGCGGTTGAGGAGGCGCTGGGTCGCGGCGTCCAGGTCGGAGCCGAACTGAGCGAAGGCGGCCATCTCGCGGTACTGCGCGAGGTCGAGCTTCATCGAGCCCGCGACCTTCTTCATCGCCTTGGTCTGCGCGGCGCCGCCGACGCGGCTGACCGACAGGCCGACGTTGATCGCCGGGCGGATGCCCTGGTAGAACAGCTCGGTCTCGAGGAAGATCTGCCCGTCGGTGATCGAGATCACGTTGGTCGGAATGTAGGCCGACAAGTCGCCCGCCTGCGTTTCGATGATCGGCAGCGCGGTCAGCGAGCCGCCGCCGTTGGCGTCGCTCATCTTCGCGGCGCGCTCGAGCAGGCGGCTGTGGAGGTAGAACACGTCGCCCGGATACGCCTCGCGGCCCGGCGGGCGGCGCAGCAGCAGCGACATCTGGCGATAGGCGACCGCCTGCTTGGAGAGATCGTCATAGACGATGAGCGCGTGCATGCCGTTGTCGCGGAAGTACTCGCCCATCGCGCAGCCGGTATAGGGCGCGAGGTACTGGAGGGGCGCAGGCTCGGAAGCGGTCGCGGCGACGACGATCGAGTATTCCATCGCGCCATTCTCTTCGAGCGCACGCACGATCTGCGCCACTGTCGAGCGCTTCTGGCCAACGGCGACATAGACGCAGTAAAGCTTCTTGCTCTCGTCCGAACCGGCGTTGGCTTCTTTCTGATTGATGAAGGTGTCGAGCGCGACCGCGCTCTTGCCGGTCTGGCGGTCGCCGATGATCAGCTCGCGCTGACCGCGGCCGACCGGAACCAGCGCGTCGAGCGCCTTGAGGCCGGTCTGGACCGGCTCGCTCACCGACTGGCGCGGGATGATGCCGGGCGCCTTGACCTCGACGCGCTTCCGCTCCGCCGCCTCGATCGGGCCCTTGCCGTCGATCGGGTTGCCGAGCGCGTCGACCACGCGGCCGAGCAGGCCCTTGCCGACGGGCACATCGACGATGGTCTGGGTCCGCTTGACGCTGTCGCCTTCCTTGATCTCGGCGTCCGAGCCGAAGATCACCGCACCGACGTTGTCGGCCTCGAGGTTGAGCGCCATGCCTTGCACGCCGTTCGAAAACTCGATCATCTCGCCGGCCTGGACCTGGTCGAGGCCGTGGATGCGGGCGATGCCGTCACCCACGGAAAGCACGGTGCCGACCTCGCTGACTTCGGCCTCGTCGCCGAAGCTGGCGATCTGGTCCTTGATGACCTTGGAGATTTCTGCGGCGCGGATTTCCATGACTGATTCAGCCCTTCATGGCTTGTGCAAGTGAGTTGCGACGGGTGCGGATCGATCCGTCGATCCGCTTCGAGCCCACGGTGACGACCAGGCCGCCGAGAAGGTCGGGGTCGACGCGGGTCTTGAGCTTGACGGTGCGGCCC
>JAEZCZ010000115.1 GCA_023433305.1 Pseudomonadota bacterium
TGCCGGGGCGCAAGTGCTCGGCCATCTCCTTGGCGGCGGCGTAAACGTAGCTGAGGTCGGCGTGCCCGTCGCCGCGGCGCGACGGCGTGCCGACGGCAATGAACACCGCATCGGCATCGGGCAGCGCACTTGCAAGGTCGAGCGTGAACTCGAGCCGTTCGGCGGCGACGTTGCGCTCGACCAGCTCGTCCAATCCCGGCTCGAAGATCGGAATGCGCCCCTCGCGCAGCGCATCGACCTTCCCGGCATCCTTGTCGACGCAGCACACGTGATGCCCGAAGTCCGAAAAGCACGCTCCCGAGACCAGGCCAACGTAGCCCGTGCCAATCATCACTATGCGCATATCTCGCTCCCCAACCTTGCATGGGAGACCCAATGCGTCTGGAGGAAGACTTCAAGGCCCGCGGAAAGCCTGTCCAAAAACGAGATGCCCGGACTCCGTCACAGGAGTTCCACGTCGCCCTGCTCGCCTTGCCTTCGCCGATCGGGGTATCCAGCCGATAATGTTAATCGGCTAGTTGTTGAGTTTACCGGCTGGCCGTTTGCTGGTTCGATCCGAGCTGATTATCGACGTCTTCTCCGAGCACGCTGGATGAGACGAGGTACGCCTCGTAGGCTAACAGGTGCGCGAGAGGCGAACCGAAGAAGAACATTTCCTTCGCTGCCGTTAGAGAAGCGGACGGACCGCTGTCGATAATCTTACGAGGGCCGTGCACCGAGATCACCAAACGAGAGGGACCGACCTCGAGTGGCTTCGAGAGTATGCCCAACGCGGGCGCTCCTTCGAGCGATCGCGTAGTCGGAGATTCAGCAGCGAGAGCTTCTGCGGCGATTGGACTGGCTGGTCGAGGTGCCGTCAGGAAAATCGCGCCGCCGGATGCCGGGTTCTGCTCTCGTTTCTCCTCCAGGGCGGGCTTCGCTCGCGCGAGTGCCCATCCTCCCGTCGGTGCAGGCCAGATAACCATCGAAGTCGGCACGCCGCTCACCTTCTCCAACACCCCTGGCACCACACCGTGCGGCGGCATCGCTTATTTTCGGTTCTTCACTATGGTAAAGGGCGGCACGCATGGGTGTCCGAGGTCAGCCCACCAACGCGGAGGTGGACCGCCAGCTGGCGCGGCTCGTCTGGGGACGGTACTGCGTCGTGCGAGCGGGACGCTCATGCGGGTTCCGGGCTGTGCGCTCGTCTTAACGGAATTCAAGCTCGAAGTTATCATGCCTGTGGCGGCATTTAGCCAACGCAAATTCCATCCCGAAGGGGCCGGCAATTCGTTCGCTGACACTCTAGCCCGTCAGCTTGCCAGCAGGCGATTTGCCATTTCCCGAACCTCAACTCCGATGTCGGACCGTTCAAGTGCCAAGGCCAAGGTAGCTTCGATGAACCCGGCTTTGCTCCCGCAGTCGAAGCGCCGGCCGGTGAAAGTGAGCGCATTGAAAGGCGCGCGGCCGATCATTTCGACCATCGCATCGGTGAGTTGAATCTCCCCGTTGACGCCGCTCACCTGCCTCTCGAGGAGGCCCAAGATCTCGGGTTGCAGAATGTACCGCCCGGAAATGATCTTGTTCGACGGGGCGGCCGCGATCGAGGGTTTCTCCACGAGCCCCTTCACCTCCGTCAGCACGCCGTCGTCGGCGCCCGGGTCGATGACGCCGTATTTCCATACGTCTTCGTCCGCTACTTCGTGAACCGAGATCAGGTTACCGCCGACCTGCTCGTAAGCCTCGACCATTTGCGACATGCAACCCGGGTTACCCACCATGAGTTCGTCCGGAAGCAAAATGGCAAACGGCTCGTCGCCCACAATCGCGCGAGCACACCAAATGGCATGGCCAAGGCCGAGCGGAACCTGTTGCCGCACCGTTATGAGATTGCCCGGCGTTATGCGCGTCGGCGCCAGGACCGACAAATCATTGCCTCTCTGCCCGATTATCGCTTCCAGCTCGTAGGCAACATCGAAATGCTCCACGAGCGCCGTCTTGCCGCGGCCGGTCACGAAGATGATTTCCTCGATACCGGCCTCACGCGCCTCGTCGACGGCATATTGAATCAATGGCCGATCGACGATCGGAAGCAATTCCTTGGGGATCGCTTTCGTCGCCGGAAGAAAGCGAGTGCCCAGTCCCGCAACAGGGAACACGGCTTTGCGGATCTTCATCCTCTGCATCATCCCGCTGCGATCACCGACTAGGAAAACCAATGCAAACGCAAAGATTTATTCGTGTCAAGGTGACCTAGAATGTGAAGTTTAGCGGAGGGTGCCGGGCGCATGACATTTGCCAAGACCAAGGCAACTGGATGCGAGCAGGGCAAAGCGGCGCCAGTCCCAGGGTCTGTCGACCACTTGGGCCGACGCCCCGATGGCCATGCAATGAATGCCGGCCGGGACCTGCACCGACAGCCCCACGCTCAGACGGTCTCCGCGAGCTCGGACAATTCGATCGATTCGCGCGGAAGCGACAACCCCACTTGACCGTTGCGGACCCAAATCACGTGTCCGGCGAGGTCGTCAAAGCCTTCGAAGCAGACGGCCAAGCTGCTTCCGATCTCGACCTCGCAGTCGAGTTCAACCTGCAGGCCGCTGGCAGAAAGGTTCAAGAGCTTTGCGTCTTGCGATCCGACCTGGAGGCGGGAATTGCCGTTCGCAGGCGCTGCATACCGACTTTCCAGTCTATGGTCCGCGACGCGCGAAGTCCGGCGTCGTATAAGCCCCGACATCTCCGAGCCGTTGGTTTGGGGGTGCTTCCTAGCCAGAATTCGCTGAGCAGGCTCCGCCCAACCAGAGAGAATCTGTTCTTTTCTTGAAGCGCCAATATCCCGAGCCTGTATTGGCTCTGCGTTTGTTTGCGTGAACGCGTGATCCGGTAACGGCTCCGGAACGTAACTACTGAGCACCGCAGGATGAAGCGGGCGCTGGAAGGTTGCACCGGCTCGTCCGTCCGATGTCCACCGAAGTTCTGCCGACAGACTCTCGAGTCCCGGAATCTTCACCCAGATGTCTTGGTTCGCAAAGAATAGGGCGGCGCCAGCTATCGAACACCCCCCTCGCGACAGACTGGTCAGGGTTACCGACCTATCGCTCCGGCCTCGTTCGCGGACAGCGACCTGCAAGTCCAAATTGAATCGCGTTTCCGCGCGGCGATCTTCATTGGTCTTCGCGACTACATCCGTCTCGCCCATGCCCGTTCCTCCCTATGCCTGAAGGAGCGGCAGCAGGAAAACAATCGTGATCGCGATCTTCATGAGAGCCGCCGCCGCTTCAGTTGCCATGGTGTGTCATCAACTGGACAACTGGCAGGAAGGCAATCAGCCGAACGTTCGTTGTTTCATGTTGGGGTTAATGACCAAGGCAATTTTGAGGGTGTCGCGCGGCCGCTTGGTGGACTGCGACCAGGGCCGCGAACAATGGGCAATGGGCGGCCGCGCTACCAATTGCCAGCTATCCGAGTCTGCTCGGGCGGGAATCCCTAGTTAAGCGCCAGTTCTAGTACGAGCCAAAGCCCTCCGAGCTTCTTTCGGGTTCCAGGGCAGGTGGTACACTCACGAAATGCCGCAGGTGATCCAAGACCACCTCATGGAGCAGCTGATCGAAAACCATGCCGTGGCTAGCCCCAATTTGCCATTCAACGTTACCGCTAATCGGCGGCACACGCCCTATCTGGATAGCCATCGGCGTCCCAGCGGCAACAACCTCAGGGCTTGTGAAACGGCAGCCACTTCTTGAAATATTATCGATTGTTACCGGTATGCGTTCCTGAGCTGCCAGGAGGGTCGCTTCGACCCAGACGGCATAACGCGGCGAATTAGGGTCACCATTCATCGAACCGCTCCGCTCATGCCGAGACGCGCTGCGCTCAATGCTTGAATTATCGTATCGTGTGAAATCTTAAGGAAACGTTGCTTCGCTGAGATGTCCGAGATGGAAACTGCTTGCTCATATCGGCGAGGAAAACACATCGACGCGGCACGCGAGGATAAGCGGAATTTCTGGCACATCACGAACCCGATGGGTGGGCTTGCTACTGGTTAGACATTTACCCCGAACCCCCGCAGAACTCCGTCGATCATTTTGTGCAGGTTAGGCATTCGAAAACCGCAGAAAACCGCAGAAAACCGTACTTGTGGAAGTCCAGCTCGGCCTCCACCTTTTTCAGAATTTCGCCTCATGTGGTCAAAACTGGTCGGATTCCGACCGTTTTGGATGGCGGAGGAAGGGTTCACGAACTGACCATATCTTACTGTAATAGCGTCATTTCCTTTGGGTAAAGGGGCGAAATACCCCTCCGATACCCCAATTCCACTCGTTGCGCCGACGCGTTTTCGGATTGCGGCACCGGTCTTCGCGGATCAGGCGCGACAGTTCTGCCGAGACCGCACCACTACCGTGCCGAGCGTCCTTCACAGGTTCCGCATTCCGTTAATGGGATGGTTATCGGGTTTCGAAACTCCAACTTGCGCGGCAGTCTGAGCTTCTTTAGCGTGATTGGTCCGGTCAGGTCGATGTCGCGGAACTTGAGTTCCATGGTGAGCTCGCACTCGCCGCCACCGCAAGCCGTGATCTTCCCGCCCTGGATCGAGATCGAGACGGCGTTGAATCTTCCCTTCAGGTCGATGTCGAAGCGTAGCCTGGCGATCACCGCGCCTTCGCAACTGATCGTGACGATCGGGTGGAAAGTCCCGGACAATTCGTGTTCGCCCAGCTTCAGAACCGCGACCCTCTCGGGCGGGTACTGTTCCGGATCCTTGTAGGATTTCAGCTCGCGGGCAAAGGCCCAGCCCTGGAAGAGCCAGTGCACCTTGTCGGTCTTCGCGGACTGCGAAACCGCGTCCGCGACGCTCGAGCGGAGAAGCGGCCAGGAGAAGCGGGGCAGCTCGCCGCTTTCCGCGTGGACGATTGCATCCTGGCACTTGTCGATCGCCGCTTCTAGCGTTTCCGGATCGATCAGGGGTTCTTCGAGTTGCAGGTCGATGTCAGCCATCGGGTGTGGACTCCGGCAGGATGGGAAGGCTTTCTAGGCGCCGGCAGGCCCGATCTCGGTGGTGACGTCGATCGTGATCGAGGGACCATCGGGCGCCAGACTCCCGCCGGTGACCTTGGGCGTTTCCGGCGTCTCGGTGGTCCAGCCGACCACGGGCATCGCTGCTGGCGGAGCCGGGGATTCCGCCTTATCGGCGGGGCCGTCCTTAACTGCGCCCGGCTTCGGCTTTCGCGTGCCGAAACCGAAGCCCGCCAATAGGC
Source organism: Pseudomonadota bacterium (assembly GCA_023433305.1). Taxonomy (GTDB): domain Bacteria; phylum Pseudomonadota; class Alphaproteobacteria; order Sphingomonadales; family Sphingomonadaceae; genus Croceibacterium_A. Next base: position 5,238 of record JAEZCZ010000115.1, read on the forward strand.
CGATCGCCGCGGCACCGAGCGCCGCAAGCCAATCCAGGCCAAAATCCGCAAGGATGTCGCCGTCGCTCGGCTCGTCGGTGCTTTCCCCCGAGGATGTACTCACCGCGGTGCTGTTGAGGATCGTGCCGCGGGCACGCACCATTGGTTCCCCCGGGATGCCGGCCAAGAGGTGCAGCTGTACGTCTTCACTGCCTTCCGCATGGTCGATCGTCGGAATTGTAAGATATTTCGCGGATTCCCCTGGCTCGAAGGTGAGCGTCAGCTCATCCGGAGGATCGAAGTCACGACCAGCCACTGCGTCGTCAGGCTCGATCGAGACCTCATAGGTGAACGCGCCGCGCGCAATCCCCCCGCGGTCGATCATGGCGAGAAAGCGCAGATCGTCCCCCTCGCGGGCGATCGCGTCGAACAGGGAGACCCGCGGCCTCCTGAGGATCCTGCCTTCGGCGTGGGCCATTATGGCGCCGGAACTGGCGCCGTCGGGAGGATAACGGAGCAGGACGAAAAGGTGCAGTCGCTCGGAGCGGCCGCCTTCCAGCGTGGTCACTTCCAGGACGCCGCCGCCCCTGAAATCGCGATCGACGACCGCGGCGTAGTCCCGCGATTCGACCGCAGCCACCCGACCGGCAGGATCGGTTGAAAGCAGATAGTGTACCTCGAACGGCGAGTCCGGAGGCGGCCGCGGCCGGCCGGCCATCTGAAACGCGAGGACTTCCCCCTCCACGGCAATCTCGTTGCCGATCGACATAGGAGGGCCCGTTGAAACCGTAATCGTGAACTCGCGCCTAAGCCTATCAAGGTTCAGCTCAGGCGGAGCGGACTGCGCGGTAATGACGCCCAGGGGCGCCTTGTCCGAGGGTTCCCAGTCGACCGTTGTGAAAGCGGGCAAGACGCTTCTGACGGCATCATACCGGCAACCCACGAAATATGGGAGCGAACTTGCCCATGCGCGAGGTGATGCGATCGGCATTGCAGTCGAGCCGCAGCCGGGCGAAGTCCCGTGCTGCGACGGTCCTTGCGAGTTCCGATGCCAAGGCGGCCGCGACCGGAACCGTCCCGGTCATGAGTGGGCCCAGCGCGACCAATTGCAGCAACTCCCGTCGCAACATTTGGAAATACCGCCTTTCAAAGAACAGTATAGCTCAGCTTGACTATCCCGCAAACCCGTTAGAGACGCTTTCCATCGATGGCGTCAGAGCACCGATCAGTTTTAAGATAATTCCCTTAATGTATAAGGAGTTATATTTCGGCTCGGCGCAATAGGCGACGCGACCTGATCTGCCGAAAGATCTGGGTCTTAACCATTTCCACAAACACAAGATTAACCTTTGGGATTTCTTAATGAGTTTCGACGTAACGTTGCATTTTCACGGCGAGGCGAGCGTGGTTCGGACCGCGGCTGGTGGTAGAGTCAGGCACTGACGGCGAGTCGAATACCAGAACCTCAGGGCGCCCAGACGCGCTCGAAAACACTCCGGGTCCAATTGAAGCAAGCGAGCAGTGTCCCAGAGACGGGGAGGGACGGGCATGTCAGATTGCGAGGCTGGAGTTAGCCCTCACAGGCGTGCCCGCACCGCAGATTTCGTACAAAGCGATATCGCGCTGGCGTCGACCGGGACCGGTGCGTCGTCCACCCTGCCGCTGACTGGAACGGGTCGGGGCGATCCGTCCACTTACGTTGTCGATGGGGATCGCTTCGTCGGTATCAGCGAAGCGTCGAACCAGATTCGGCGGATGATCCGACGCCTCGCCGCCACCTCGGCGACGACGCTCATCGAAGGCCCGACGGGGACCGGCAAGGATATCGTCGCGCTCCTCCTCCATCGGAATAGCTCGCGTGCCAAAGGCCCGCTCGTACCGATCAATTGCGCCGCCATTCCCGAATCCCTGATCGAAGGCGAGCTGTTCGGCTACGAGAAGGGTGCGTTCTCGAGCGCGCTTCGGGCCTATCCCGGCAAGTTCGGCCTGGCCGACGGAGGGACCTTGTTCCTCGACGAGGTCGGCGAGTTGAGCCTGACCGCGCAGGCCAAGATTCTGCGTGCGCTGGAGACGGGCGAAATCTTCTCGCTGGGTTCAATGCAGCCCCGGCGCTGCTCGGTGCGCATCGTCGCCGCGACTAATCGCGATCTAGCGCGCGAGGTGGCGGCGCAGCGTTTCCGCTCCGATCTCTATTTCCGTCTCGCCGTAATCAAAGTCCAAATCCCGCCGCTGCGGACGCGCCGCGCCGACATCGAACCGATCGCCAGGCATCTCGTCCGGCAGATCGCCAGCGAGATGAACTGCCGCGAGCCGGTAATCCAGGCAGACGCCTTGCTTGCGCTGGAATGCCGCGATTGGCCCGGCAACGTGCGCGAACTGCGCAATGCGCTCGAGCATGCGATGGTCATCGCCGACGACCGCGAACGGATCCATGCCGAGGACTTGCCGCCGGCGGTCGCTCCGTTCGAGGAAATGCCGCCCGAAATCCTGCGCCGCGCGGACCCGCGGACAGAGCTGCTGGCCGCACTTCGCGACTGCGCCGGCAGCAAGTCCCACGCCGCACGGATGCTCAATATCTCGCGCACGACGCTTTACCGACGCCTGAAGCGCGTCGGCATCGACCCCGAGATCCTTTAGCTTTCCACGCTTCGGTAACATGCGTCCGGCTCACACGCGCCGGACGAGCTCTGCGCGAGCTATCGGACCCCGGAAGTGTAACTTGGCGTCACGCCAAGTGTTCGCCCGCCGCTACACTCGTTACAGGTCGTGATACGACCGAAGACGGTAAGCAACTAATAATTAAGGAGCGACCGTTTGGCACAGAGCTTGCGATCTTCCACGGGATGGATGGAGGACGTTAGTGGGCGGACGACAATCCGGAAAGGCACGCGACCGCGGCGACATCGCACGCCATTTTGTCAATGCGCTCTCGGTGAAGGTTTCCCTATCCTCGATCCGTTTCGACCTCGCTGCCCTCGGCTCGCAGGGAGACAACCGCGACATGGTGTGGCGCTTCTCCACCACGCCATCCAGCTTCCGGTCGATGCACGCACGCTTCGGCGAAGCGATCGACACGTATCGCGCGCATTTCGGCGAAGATCTCCCGCAGGACCAGCTGGCCGAACCAGAGGACGACCATGGCTAAGATCGGTGCCGTTCACCTGGTGGGGGAATCGATCGTCGGCATGCTCAACCAGCGCCGGGCGCTGCTGGCCGAGGAGGGAGTGCTCGCGCCGGTTCCGGCGACTCAGGACATCGCCCACGTCCCCGTCGCGAAGCTGATTTCGACCACACCGCCAACGTCGGGCCTGAGCCTGACCTGCTATCACATCGCGCGCTCAGACCACGCACCTGCCGTCGTCGCGGGCGGAAACCGCTCGGAACGGATCGGCATCTCGCTCGAACTCCATTACCTGCTCGCCAGCTGGTCCGGGACCGCCTCGGACGAAACCGCGCTGATGAGCTGGGCGATGCTCGAGCTCAACCGTTTCTCGACCCTCGGAGCGGGTCAGCTGCTCGGCGACGTCTGGGATCGCGACGAGGTCATCCAGCTCGCACCCGGCAACGAGACCCCGGACCAGCTGGCCCGCCTGTGGGAGGGCTTCAAAACCAAGTACCGCCTGTCGGCGACCTACCAGGCCCGCGTGGTACGGATCGGCTACGGAACCGGCCGGGACGCGCTCCCGGTCGTCGCCTCGCGCTTCTCGTTCGCCGACGGCGACGTGGCGCTTGAGCCGAGGCCGTGACGATGATGCTCCGCCCCGACCTGCTCGATCGACGAGCGCTCGCGCTGCTGGCGCTGCGCGATGCCTTCGGTCGTCCGGTCAGGTCCCCGGTTCTCGTCACAGGCGACGGTGTCCGAACGCTTATCAAGGACGACGGCACCGTGGCGGTTCTCGAGGCTCAGGGTTTCGCCGCCCATGCCGGCGCCTTCGCCGCTCCGCCGCTCACGCCTGCGCTCGGCTCAAAGTCGATTCGACTGTCGATCGTGCCGGCGGATCCGCGTCTCCAGGCCCGGCGGTTCGTCCTCAAGCTGCCGCGCAACCCCGAGCCGGCAAAAGCTGCAGAAGCGGATTCGCTGTTCCGCGCCGCCGAAGTGACTTTGCTCGCCAGCCCGCTCCAGCGGCGCGAGGCGCTCTCATGCGTGGTGCGCGTCACCCTGCGGCGCAAGAGCGATGGTGCGCTCGTCGGAAAGGCGCTGGTGCGCGCGCGCAGCGACAACGGCCAGTTCGAGGCGATGGCGGTGACCGACCGGCTCGGCGAGGCAGCGCTCGTGTTCCCCAACCTGCCGGTCGCTTTCCCGGGCGCAGGAGCGACCGCTGACGCCGACCTTGCAGCCAAGGTGATCGTCAAGGTTGAACCGGCGAAGGCGCTGTTCACCCCCGCGGCGGAAGCCGCTTCGTCCGGCGGCGCGCCGTCCCGCGATGCCGGAGTCGTCGATCCGGACGAACTCGCCAAGGGTGCCGCACCGAGCTTCGCGGGTGGCACGCCGGTCAAGCTTTCCGCCGGAACCGAGCCCGCGCTCACCCTCGAATGGAAGCAGCCGTGAGCGCCGCGCTTCCGCCCAACCTCCCTCAGCCAAGAGGACTTTGCCAAGGAGGCCGATGATGCCTGAATATCTTGCCCCGGCAGTTTTCGTCGAGGAGACGAGCTTCCGCGCCAAGTCGATCGAAGGCGTGGGCACCACCACCGCCGCCTTCGTCGGCATGACCTCGCGCGGTCCGGTCAGCGTCGAGCCCGACGACCCGACCCCGCCGTTGCTGACCAGCTACGGCGACTTCGAGCGCTATTACGGCTCGGCCGACAATCTATCGATCGGCAACCCGGCCGTTTCGGTTCCCAATTACCTCGCGCTGGCGGCGCGGTCGTTCTTCGACAATGGCGGCGGGCGGCTCTACGTCGCACGCATTCTCGGGCAGGGTGCGAAAGCGGCCGGCCCGGTCAATGCCGGGGCCGACGGTAAGGTCCAGTTCGCCGCCCGCGACATGGGCGGCACCACCATCCCCGGCACCGACGAGAACTACCGGATCGAGATCGCCCGCAGCGAGCTGGAATCGACCAACCAATTGGCCCGCAAGCAGATCGCCGGCACCACCGTGATCGTCGGCAACGCCTACAAGGTCGTGGGCAGCGACGCGATCACCGACAACGACACCGCGGTGAAAATCGTGACATTCGGCGTGACCGTCCACGGTCCGGACGGCCCGATCTTCGAGGCCGCCGGGCTCGGCCTCGATCCGAGCCATCCGCGCTACATCGGCACCGTCCTCGCGGCGGACCCGCCGGATGCCGCGGCAAAGCTCTCCAACCCGGTCGCGATTACCGTCGCCGCCGGCGTCAAGCCCAAGGACCTCGACGAGGCCCTGTCGAAGGATCTCGACCCGCAGACCGGCATGCGCACGCTCGCGCTGAAGGGCGGCCTCGACGGGACCTCCGCCCCGAAGGGCGAGGACTACAAGACCGCGCTCGATTCGCTGCTCGCGCTCGAGGACATCGCGATGGTCGCGGCGCCGGATTCGCAAACCTTCGGCGACGCGAACCTGGCGGCGGCGGTCAACGGCCACCTCATCACCCACGCCGAGGCGCGCCGCGCCTATCGGATCGCGGTGCTCGACACGCCCCCCGGGATCGACATCGCCGGGGTGCGCGCGCTCAAGAGCAAGATCGATAGCAAATACGCCGCGCTCTACTATCCGTGGGTCACGATCTCGAACCCGCTCGCCGGCGCCGACCCGCGCCAGCCGGCGCTGATCAACGTGCCCCCGTCCGGCTCGGTCTGCGGCATCTACGCCCGCAACGACATCAACCGCGGGGTATGGAAAGCGCCGGCCAACGAGACCGTGTCCGGCGCGCTCGGCCTGCAGCGCGACGTGCGTTTCGGCGAGCAGGAAGTCCTCAACCCGCTCGGCATCAACTGCATCCGTTCGCTGCCCAACCGCGGAATCCGGGTGTGGGGCGCGCGGACGCTGTCGAGCGATCCCGAATGGAAATACGTAAACATCCGACGCTACTTCCTCTACCTCGAGAACTCGATCGACCGCGGCACGCAATGGGCGGTGTTCGAGCCCAACGGCGAGGCCCTGTGGGCCAATATCCGCAACACGGTGTTCGACTTCCTCTACAACGAATGGGTCGCGGGCGCCTTGCTCGGCACCAAGCCGGAGGAAGCGTTCTTCGTGCGTTGCGACCGGTCGACGATGACCCAGAACGACCTCGATAACGGCCGACTGATCTGCCTGATCGGCGTCGCCGCCGTCAAACCCGCCGAATTCGTCATTTTCCGCATCGGCCAGAAGACGGCCGACGCGCGCGGATAAGGAGCACCCGAGATGGCCCGCGACACACCTTATGGCGCCTACAACTTCCTGGTCGATTTCGGAGGCGAAGCCCCCGGCAGTGCCCAGGGCGGCTTCTCCGACGTCTCGGGCCTCGGCACCGAGATCACGCTGATGGAATACCGCCAGGGCAACGACAAGGAGAACCGGGTCCGCAAGATCCCGGCCCTGCACAAGGCCAGCGACGTCACGCTCAAGCGCGGCATCATGGGCCTGACCAGCTTCTGGGACTGGATCAATGTGACCAGGACCGATCCGGAGCACAAGCGCTCGGTCAACATCGTGCTGCAGGACGAGCAGCGCAATGCGGTCCTGGCCTGGAAGCTCGTCAACGCAAGGCCGATGAAATGGACCGGACCGACGCTCGCCGCCAAGGGCGGCAGCGACGTGGCGATGGAGGAGCTGGTCATCGCCGCCGAGGGCATCGAAAGCGTCGCGGTCTAGCGCGACGGGACCGGACGATGCCCGCGCCAGGTATCTATTTCACGGCGACGCGCCCTCCCGCGCCGGCTTCGAGCTCGCGCGCGGACATCGCGTGCTTCGCCGGGCTTGTCGCCGCGCGCGGGTCCGGCGACGACCTGCTCGGCGTGCCGGTCCGCTTGGAAAGCTGGAGCGATTTCGAGCGGCTGTTCGACTGGACCTCGCGGACCAGCGTGCCGGGGGCGAACGACAGCATTCCCAGCGCGCTCGGCCTGGCCGTGCGGCAATTCTTCCTTCAAGGCGGGGCGACGGCCTGGGTCGTGCGCTGCGGCGATCCGCTCCCGCTCGCCGATCCCGTCGCCAGCCCGGACGAATTCCGTGCCGCGCGGCTCGCGGCGCTCGCCGGCGGCGCGACCGAGGATCAGGAGCGCGTTCCGGTCCTGCCTGGACTGGCTGGACGCTCCCACTCGGCCGACCCGCTCGATCCCGCCAGCTGGCTCGGCGCGGCGGCGATCTTCGGGATCGACGAGGCGGCGATGCTACTCCTGCCCGACCTGGTCGACTTGTGCGCCGACCCGCTCGAGCCGGCTCCCGAGATCGAGCCGCAAATGGGCCCGCCCGAGCACTGGCGCCCGTGCGCTCCGCCGATCGCGGAGGACGAAACGCCGCCGGCCCGAGACGCCCTGCCGACCTTCCTTGCACCGCGCTTCGGCAAGGAGGCGTTCCGCCGCTGGTCCGACGCCGTAGCGCATTGCCTCGCCATGCTGGGCCGGCCGCGGGGTCCGGCGCACCGGCGCGACGTGATGCTGGTCTCTGCGCTGCCCCTGCCGGCGCAGTCCGAGGGGCTGCCCGAACGCATCGCCAGCTGGCCGCTGCCCCTGCTCGACCGGTCGGGCTTTGCCGGGACCGAGAGCAAGCCGCTCGCCCTGTTCGACGCGGCGGCGATCGGCAACGCGCGACTGCAGCTCGGCTATCCGTGGCTGGCGACACCGCACGCCGCCTGTCCAGAGGGCCTACAATCGCCCGAAGGCACGCTGGCGGGGATACTCGCCCGCTCGGCACTCGAAAAGGGCGCCTTTCGCAGCGCCGCGAACAGCCCGGTGCGAGGGCCAACGCGGCTCCATCCGACGCTGTCACTGAGCGACCGCAACCGCGGTTTCGAGCGGCCGGCCGGCGGCGACAGCGAGTTCCCGATCGGCCGCGCCGACTGGCTCGGCGACCGCCTGTGCCTGTTCGACATGCAGCGCGGCGGCGTGTCGCTGATCAGCGACGCCACGTTCGCTCAGGACCGTGCCTGGCGGCCAGGCGGCATTTCGCGCCTGATCGGCATCGTGCTGCGCGCTGCGCGCCATCTCGGCGACGACCTCGTGTTCGAACCTTCGGGGCCGCACCTGTGGCGGCACTGCGCCGACCGGATGACCGCGATCCTCGAACGGCTTCGCGCGATGGGCGCCTTCAGCGGCTCGAGCGCCCGTGACAGCTATCGCGTCACTTGCGACCGCAGCACGATGACGCCGGGCGACATCGACGCCGGCCGGGTGCGCTGCGACGTCGTGCTCAACCCCGCCTCGCCGATCCACCGGATTGAGGTCAATCTCGCGCTGGTCGAGCCGCTAGCCGTCACGGGCCAGAGGGAGGCGGCCTGATGGCCATCACCATCCCTCCGGGCGAAGACCGCCAGGTTCTCTACGGCAATTTCGCCTTTCACCTGCAGTTCGTCAGCAACGAGACGCCGTTCGCGCCCGCCGAAGGGCTGAGCGACGAGATCCTCGGTGCCTTTTCTGACGTCTCCGGACTCGAGGCAACGATGGAGCACAAGGTCGTCAACCAGGGCGGCGACAACTACGGGGCGCGCATGCTGGCCGGGCGCGTGACTTTCTCGACGGTCACGCTCAAGCGCGGGATCGCGCGCTCGCAATCGCTGTGGCGGTGGTGGTCGATGTTCGCCGGGGCGGACATGCGCAACGACGCGAAGCCGATCCGCGCCAATCGCTGCGACGTGCTGATCGGGCTGATCGCGCAGCAGTCCCCGCCCGCTGCGGAAGAGGGCGAAGCGGCGACGCCGCCCGAGCGCCGCGCGACGGTCGGCTGGAAGCTCGAGAACGCGATGCCGGTGAAGTTCCGCGTCGGCGACCTCAGCGGCCGCGGCAGCGAGATTGCGATCGAGGAACTGCACCTCGTCCACGAGGGGCTGCACATGCTGGGGGTCGCATCATGACTCTCACCAAAGCCCAAATCGCGGTCGGCCACCCCGACGAGGCCACACCGTTCGATGTGCATTTCAATCCCGCTTCGCTGCGCATCACCACCACCAATACCTTGAGCGACGGCAATCCGAACGAGGCCTCAAAGCCGACTGCTTACAAGCTCGACGTCGAGCTGCTGTTCGATTCGACCGAAACCGGGCAGGACATCTACGAGGTCACCAAGCCGCTGCGCTGGGCAGCTATCGCCACGGCTCGGGGCGGTACCGCCCAGCCAGCTAGCGGTTCGGAGGAAGAGACGCCGCGGGATCTCTCGCTGATCGCTTTCCGTTGGGGGACCGCGCGCTACTACGGCTATATCGAATCGCTCAACGAGACGATCGACTACTGGAGCAGCGACGGGACTCCGCTGCGCTCAACTATCCAGGTCAGCATCAAGGGCTTCACCGAGACGTTCGTCCACGGCGAATACTCGGCGGTCGAGAATTACCTAGAAGACAACGCGCTGCCCCCCGCGCTCGACATGGTGGCAATGACAGACGCGCTCGATAGCGACCGCGTCTTCACCGCCGCCTCGCAAGCCGGCGGGGAGCGCTCGACCGGACGTGGCCTCGCCGCGTTGAACGGCGCCGAGAATATGCGCACCGGGGCCGGCGCGTTCGCGGGCGCAGGAGCGTTCGCGAGCGCGGGCGGCGGCGGCGCGTTCGCCGGGGCCAGCGCGAGCG
>JAEZCZ010000015.1 GCA_023433305.1 Pseudomonadota bacterium
GGAGTGAGCCTCCAGGCGGCGGCCGGCTTCAAGCTCGCTGGCGGAGTCAGCGCGGGCGCCTCGGCCGGGTTCGGCATCGGCGCCTCGGCGGGCCTCAGTGCAAGCGCGGGTCTTGGCGCCAGCGTCGGCGTCGGCATGGCCGGCGGCGCCGGTATCGGCGTGGGCGCCGGAGCGGGCATCCGCATCGGGGGCGGCTTCGGGATCGGCTCGGGCTCTGGCATCAGCGCCGGCGCGGGATTCTCGATGGAGGCCTCGGCCGGCATCGGTGCCTCGGCGAGCTTCAGCGCCGAGGCCGGCGGCTCCGCGCTCTCCGTCGGCACCGGTGCCTCGGCTTCGTACAGCACCGGATCGGCCAGCGCGGGGGTCAGCGCCAGCGCGGGAGCCTTCGCCGGGCTCGGCACATCGGCGGGGACCTACATGCCGTCGGCCGACTTCAACGCCAACCGCCTGTTGCCGCGGCCCTTCGTGCCGACCGCCAATGCCTCGTTCGACCTCAGCGGACGGGCGATCGGCGGCGGCGGGACGGTCGCGGAGAGCTGGTCCTATTCCGAAACGACGAGCTGGTGAGGGCTGAATGAGCGTCGTCATTTCCGAGCTCGAGCATCGGCCGGCCGGCGAGGGCACCAGCGAGGGCGCGCCCGCCGCCGGTGCGGCGTCCCCGCCGCCGGCACGGATCGACCGCGAGCAGGTGCTCGCGGTCCTGCGCCGCGAGGCATCGCGCCGCGCCAGGTTGTGGGCCGACTGAGATGGCGCTCGCCGATCCCCCTCCCCTCCACGCCGCGGCGCCGACGATCGAGGTCGACGGTCAGAGCTACCCGCTGCTCGCTACCAACCTCGAGCAGATGTGCATGCGCGAGTCGCTCGGCGGGCTGTCGAGCCTCGAGTTGTCGTTCGTGGACTCGGTGTCGCGCGGCAACGGCAGCCAGTTCGCGGCCAGCGGCGATTCACCGTTGCGGCTCGGCGCCGGGGTCCGCGTCTTCGCCGGCGCCGCGAGTGTGGGCGCGGTCGAGATCTTCGACGGCCAGGTGACCGCGATCGAAAGCGAGGTCCGCCAGGACGGCCCGCCGCTGTTCACGCTCGTCGCAGAGGACCGGCTGTTCGCGGCGCGGCGGCGGCGGCGCACTCATCTGTTCGAGGCGATGGCGCTCGGCGACGTGGTGTGTGAGGTGGCCTCCGATTTCGGGCTGACTCCCGAAGTGCGCGACGGGGTCGATCCGACTGCGCGCGACTGGATGCAGACCGACGAGACCGATCTCGCGTTCTTGCGCCGGATCCTGGGGCGGTTCGATTGCGACATGCAGGTGGTCGGCGACCGCATCCAGGTCGGCCGGGTCGGAATGGACCAGCGTTCGCTCGTGACGCTCGAGGTCGGCGACACGCTGCTGTCCGCCCGGATCACCGCCGACGTCGCCGAGCAGGTCGCCTCGATCCGCCTCGCCAGCTTCGACCCCGCGACGGGGGAAGCGGCCGACGGCGAGGAGGATTCGAACGGGTTCGGCCCCGGGGAGGGCCGGAGCGGGCCCGAGATCCTGCGCGAGCGCCTAGCCACCGTCGCGCTGCATTGCGGACGAAGCGGTCCGCTCACCGACGGCGATGCGGCGACGCTCGCCCGGCTTGAAGGCGAACGCCGCGCCCGCGCATTCGTCCAAGTCGACGGCTGCGCCCGGGGCAACGGCAACCTGCGCGTTGGAAGCTGGGTCAAACTGCAGGGCGTGAACCCACTCTTCGCCAACCAGTTCGCCGTCCACGAGGCCACCCACCGGTGGGATCGGGAGGACGGATACCGCACGAATTTCCTGGCCGAAAGCGCCTATCTCAAGGAGGCGACGTGACCGGAGTTGACACCAAAGGCCGCTACGCCGTCGCCGAGAGCTGGCGGGCAGGCGTGCACCTCGCGATCGTTGTGGCGGTCGACGATCCGCAGTCGCTCGGTCGGGTGCAAGTCAAGCTTCCGGCGATCGACCCCGACGGCGATGCGCCGATCTGGGCCCGGGTGGCGGTGCCCTTCGCCGGAGACAACTACGGGGCGTTCTTCATTCCCGACGTCGACACGGAAGTCCTGGTCGCCTTCACCGCCGGAGACACAGGCGCCCCGGTCGTGATCGGCAACCTCTGGAACGGCCAAGCAGCGGTTCCGGAGCAGATCGGCGCCCAGGTCGATCGCTGGACGCTGACCGGCAAGACGGGGACCCGCATCGCCATCGTCGAGAGCGGGGCCGGCCAGGAGAAGGTCGAGATCGAAACGCCGAGCGGCGTCAAGGCGATCATCACCGACAGCGGGGGCGGCGAGATCACGCTCGAAACCAGCACCGAGACGGTCAAGCTCTCGCCGGCCGGGATCAAGGCGACGTCCGCAGCCACCATCGAAGTGCGAGCCGCGAGCATGGTCAACGTGGTCGCGCCATTCGTGCAGGTCGACTCGCCGTTCACCTACGTCAAAGGCTTGCTCTACTGCGAGACCCTGATCACGAACAGCGTGATCTCCCCCTCCTACACGCCGGGGGCGGGCAACGTATGGTGACACTTGCCCAGATGCACCCCGCGGAGCGCCGCAGGATGGAAGAGCGAATGCCTCCGGCGGCGATGCATGAGGTGCTGCTGCGTCCGCTCGGTGGCGGCGATGCACGCGCAATCATCGCCACGATTTCGGCCCAGCTCGCGGTCCCCTCATTGTTCGACGATCTTAAGGCCAGCGACTGGCAGAAGCGCATTGCCGCTCTGCGGCGCGCGCGCACCGGCGCGGGCGGCGTGCTCGAGCTGGCTCAGCCGCTGCACCGCCGCTTCCAGTTCGCGCTGTTCGAGGCGGTCTGCGCGCGGCCCGGCTCGCCGCGGCTCGATCCGGCGCGGATCGAAAGCGCCGGGCTCGTCGTCCGCCGACGCAAGGGCTTGGCACGGCTCGGCTGGTTCAAGACCGATCGCGCCATCAAGGGCTGGCAGACGGTCCTCGACCGCAACCGCGACCCCGATCCCGTTCGCGCGGCCGCGGGCCATCCGGCGAACGCGGGCCTGCGCGACCTCGTCGCGGCGCGGCGCGAAGCCGCTCCCCCGCCCGGAGAGGAGGTGCATACTCTGTTCACGGCCCCTCCCGAGGTGTGCAAGGCCATCGGCAAGACGGTCCTGTTCGCGCCGATTCCCGTGGTCAGCGCGGAAGTGAGCGAAGAGCCGCCGCCGGCGATCGATTTCCTCGCCCTGCCGCAAGCGGAGACCGCCGAGCTCGTCGGCCATCTCTCGTCCTATTTCAAGTACCGCAGCCGCCGCCTGTCGCTGCCCCGGAGCGGCGACACGCTCGCGGCCGGCTGGAACGCCCTCTCGCCCGAGACCCGCGCAACCAACCGTCGGCTCTACAATTTCGGCTTCTTCCTCCAGCAATGCACGGTCGAGCTCGACCTGTTCGGCAACGGCGTCGCGGCGGCCGAGCTACGGCGCCTGCTGGCCTCGCTCGAGCTTCCGCTCGAAGAAGCGCACGACGGGCGAGTGACCCGCTCGACCGACGCGGCCAGCTTCCTGCGCGACGCCTCGGCGGTGCTGTTAGCCGGCGAGCCCAATGGCAAGAACGTGCGCATGCCGCTTGCCTGGCCGAGCGTCGATCGGGACAAGGCGCACCAGATCACCCGCGCCGCGCTCGCCTGCCTGTCGGATCAGCATGCACGCCACGCCCCCGCTCAGGCCAAGTTCGCTGACGACGCCAGCCAGTACGCGGTGCGTGGCTTCCTGCGCGTGTCAGGGCACGACGGCTGCCCCGAGAAGCTGGTTTGGAGCATCGAGAGCGAGCCGTTTCGTATCGCGCCGTGGTGGGACGGCGACGGACCCGGCGCGACGATCAGCCTGCCTGACCTGAGCAAGCTGAAGAAGGCCAAGCCATCCGTCTCCTTCGCGATGCCTCCGGAGATAGCCAATCTCCTCAAGGGCGATGCCAAGGATCTTTCGGAAGGCAAAGGCTCCACCGCGGGACCCAACATCGCCTGGATCTGCAGCTTCTCGATTCCCTACATCACGATCTGCGCCTTCATAGTGCTCAACATCTTCCTGACGCTGTTCGACATCATCTTCCGCTGGATGATGTACATCAAGATTTGCATCCCGATCCCGGTGCCGTCGACGGAAAGCGACGAGGGAGGCGGCTGATGGCAGGCCCGGTCCTCACCGCCGACCGCGGCATGGCGCTCCGCCCGCCGCTCTGCTGGCCGCTCCTGCCCGTGCCGGACGAGCGCGGACGGCTGGCCTATCCCGATCTCGAAACCTCGGTCCGCCAGCGCATCGAGGCGATCCTGCGAACCTCGCCGGGTGAGCAGCTGATGCGCCCGCACTTCGGCGCGGGGCTGGAACAGGCGATCCACATGCCGAACAACACGGGCTTTCGCAGCGAGCTGCAGCGGCGGATTTCCACGCACGTCCGCGTCTACGAGCCCCGCGTCGTGGTCGACAAGGTGGAGGTGGCCTCCGCGCCCGATCCGGCGGTGCTGCTGGTGACGATCGCCTATCGCATCCGCCAGCTCGGCATCGCCACCGCAATATCGGTAGCCGTACCGGTGGGAGGCCCCTGATGCCCATTCGCCCGCCTGCACTGGATGATCGGGGTTTCAACGACCTCGTCGCGGACATGCTCCGCCGCGTCCCCGCGCACACGCCCGAATGGACCGACCTGCGCGAAGGCGATCCCGGGCGCACGCTGATCGACCTGTTCGCCTGGCTGGGCGACACCATCCTCTACCGTGCCAACCTGATTCCTGAGCGGCAGCGGCTCGCCTTCCTGCGGCTGCTCGGCCGTCCGCTGCGAGCGGCCCAGCCCGCCGTGGGGCTCGTCCAAGTGAGCATCGATGATCCGAAAGCGACCGACAGCGTCACGCTGGCGCGGCGGCATGCGATCGCCAAGCCGGCGCACTTCGAACTCGACAGCGAGCTGGTGGTGCTTCCAGTCGAGGGCCGGGCGTTCGTGAAGCGCCCGCCCGACGCCGAGGAGCGGCGCGGAATGGGCACACTGCTCGGCGAGCTCAAGGAGCTTTACGGCCTCGCCGGCGAGGCGACGGCTTACGTGACGACGCCGGTCTTCGCGAACGGGGCGGCCGAAGCCGCCGGCTTCGACGTCATCGAGCACAGCATCGACAATTGCCTGTGGTTCGCGCTGCTTGCTCCCGGGCCCGAAAGCGCGACCAAGCAGGCGGTACGCCACACACTGGCGGGCGGCGACTCCAACCGGCGCATGGCGATCTCGGTGGGTCTGGCGCCATTCGTCGATCCCGCGAAAGGACTCGAATCGGTCGCGGCCCGGACGCCGATCCCGCATGTCTGGGAAATCTCCGCGGCGGGCGGCGACGGAACTGACTATCTCGCTCTCGAGACCATCGAAGACCGGACCGAGGGGCTGACCTGCAATGGCGTGGCGCGGCTTCTGCTTCCCGGCGGAGACGACTTCGGCGCCCCCTCTAACGACGTGCTCGGCTTCATCGACGCCGGCGTCGGCGACCGCCCGCCGCGCATCGACGACGCCTTGACCGCCGCGCGCCTCGTGGCCTGGATCCGGCTTCGCCCGGAACCCGCGGCGCAGATCGATTCCTGGCGCTTGAAATGGGCCGGGGTGAACGCCGTCACGGTCACCCAGCGCAAAAGCTTCGGACGGCGGCAGATCGGCATCGGCACCGGCCTTTCAGGACAGGAACTGTCGCTCGGAGAAACCCAGGTCGAAGCCGGGTCGCTGCTGGTCGAGGTCGAACAGGCCGAAGGACTGCGGGCCTGGCGGCAAGTCGCCGACACCGCGATGGCCCGGCCAGGCGAGTTGGCCTACAGCCTCGATTCCGAAGCCGGGGTGGTAAGGTTCGGCGACGGCGTCACCGGCGCGGTCCCGGCCGTCGGTCGCGCGGTGCATGTCGCCTACATGCGCGCGGGAGGCGGCTCGGCCGGCAATCTTCCGGCGGGCGCAATCAAGTCGATCAGCGCGCCGGCCCCCGCCCCCCGGCTCAAGCTCAACCAGCCGCTGGCGATGACGGGCGGCGCGGATGCCGAGACGCTCGACCAGGCCGAACGGCGCATCCCCGCCGAGCTGCGCCACGGCAACCGCGCGGTGACCCGTGCCGATTACGCAATGCTGGCTGGCACCACGCCCGGCCAGGCGATCGGCCGGGTCGAGGTGCTCGAGCACTTCAAGCCGCACCAGCGGCGCGGAAACCTGCCGGGCGTGGTCTCGGTCATGGTCATCCCGGCACGCCAGTCGACGAGCCAGCCGCTGCCGCGCCCGGATCGCCCGATGCTCGAAAGCGTCCACCGCTGGCTCGAGCCACGCCGGCCGATCGGGACCGAGCTCTATGTGATCGGCCCCGAGTACGTCCCGATGGGCGTGAGCGCCGCGGTCGAGCTGTGCGACCCGGCCGACCGCGAGGACGTGCTCGCCGCCGTACGCGAGGCGATCCGCCTCCACTTGTGGGCGTTGCCGCCGGGCGGTCCCGCTGGACAGGGTTGGCCGCTCGGCCGCGACGTCGACGACCGGCTGATCGAGACCGCAATCGCGCGAGTCCCGGGAATACGCGCAGTGGCACCGGTCAAGCTGTTCTCGCTCACGCCAAGAGGCTCGTGGAAGCTCGTGGCCGAGGACGCGACTGGCCGGGCGATCCTTCCGCTTGCGGATTGGCAGCTGCCTGACCTTGCCGGACTGACGGTCGGCGAGGGATCGGGAGCGGCGACCCGCCTGCAGCCCGTCTCGGACGTGCCCGGCAACGGGATCGCTGTCCCGGTGGTGCCGGAGTTGTGCTGATGGCCGGAACGTCAACATGGATGTGAATGGCCTCCCCTTCCGGTTGATCGCCGGAGCGGCCGACTTCGGCTTCGCGACGGATGCCGAAGGCGACCGGATCGCCCGCGGCCTCGCCCTGGCGGAACGGACCGGCCATCTGCAGCTGGCCAGCGAGCAGGCGGTCCCGCAAGTCGCGGAGAACGAGCTGTTCGCCCGCCAGCAGGTCAGCCAGCCCTCGCCGATCGCCGACGCCCACGGCAGCTTCGCGTGGTGGAACGCCGCCGAAAAACGCATCGAGGCGAGCGGCTTTCTGCCCGGCAGCATCGAGATTCCGCTCGGCGACGAGGCCCTGGGCGGGCCGAGCGACATGATGCTCGGAACCGACGAGGTGGTCTATCTCGCGCGCGACGGCGCGGTGTACCGCCACGACCTGCGCGAGCGCTGGCCGGACGTCGAAACCCGCCTCGAAACGCTCTCGGCGGACCTCCTCGCGCCGCTGCCCGAAGGCGGAGGCTGGGCGCTCGACCGGACGACGCGGCGGCTGATGCGTATCGCCGGCGTCCCACTGCGCTTCGAAGGCCTGCGCGACCCCGCGCCGGACGTCTTCGCGCCGGCCGAGCCCAATGCCGATCCGCCGCGTCTCGTGCCGATCGCGTGCCCGCCGATCCGCGCGGCGCTCGACCCGGTAGCGATGGCCGCCTCGGCCGCTGGCCAGCTGGCGGTGCTGGCATGGGAAAGCGGTCGCGAAGCCAGCGTGCTGCTGCTTGGCAAGAACGGCCTAATTGAGCAGTTTCGGCTCGCCGGGCTGCGCTTCCCTTATGCGCTGGCATGGCACGGCGAGGACCGGGTCGCGGTCATCGCGAGCGACGGGGACAAGCCCGCCACCCAGGCCTTCGTCTACCGGTTCCAGGGTGTCCCGCGTCCCGACGAGGCGATCTCCCCGGAAGGGCGCATCTATCCGCTGCTCAAGCCGTGGCTCGGGGGCTTCTGCAACGGGCTGAACGAAGTGCCGCGGCACCTGCAGGCGGGTGCGCCGGGTGACCCGCCACATGCCGTCAGGCCGCTGCGGGCGCTCTCGGGCGATTCCTTCGCCGCCGAAGGCGCGGTGCTGATTGGGCCGATCGACGGACGCGTCGGAGGTTGCCTGTGGCACCGCCTGTTCGCCGAGGCTGCGCTCGCCGACGGCAGCGCCATCGAGTTGGCGCTCGCGGCAAGCGACATCGAGGCCGTGCCGGACATGCCCGCGGGCCCGGACGATCCGGCCTGGGCACGCCACGTCCTGTTGCCAGGAGGCCAGCGCGCCCCCGACAGCAACGTGCCCGTCGCAGCCTGGCTCGCCGAGGACAGCGAGATCGCCAACGCGCCTTCCCTGCTGCAGTGCCCGCGCCGGCCCGGCAGAGCAGGACTGTTCGACTGCCTGATCCAGCGTCCGGGTCGCAAGGTCCGTCGTGTCGAGGGCCGCTATCTGTGGATCGCCCTGACCTTGCGCGGCGACCGGCGCGCTTCGCCCGAGCTGGCGGCGCTACGGGTTTACGCGCGGCGCCGGTCGTGGCGCGACCTCTATTTGCCGGGGTTCTACAGCGAGACCCTCGGCGGAGAAGCCGCCGCGGTGCTCGGCCCGGCCACCCCGCACGACTTCATGGAGCGGTTTCTCCACGCCTACGAGGGCGTATTGACGCCCCTCGAAGGGCGCATCGCCGGCTCGTGGCAGCTGACCGACCCGGCGACCGCACCCGAGCCGGCGCTGCCGTGGATCGGGCAATGGATCGGCGTCGAGCGGCGCGACAGCGAGGCTGCAGCGCAGCATCGCCAGCGCCTTCTCGCTGCGCCGCACACCGCCTCGCTCGGCGGGACCTGCGGAGGACTGCTTGCCGCTCTCGAGCTGGCGACCGGCGGGCGAATGATCGTGGGCGGAAGGCTCGACCGCGGACGCAGGCTGCCGGCGCCGGGCGAGCTGGCGATCGCCCGGGCCGGCGAACGTTCGATCCGCGCGCTGATGCTGGCACTGGAGCCTGGCGGGAACTGCGTGTTCTTGTCAGGGGGCGCGGTGACGCGCGGCGATATCGTGGTCGTCGAGGGGTTCCGCCTGCGCCGCACGTTCGCGACGATCCTCGGCGCCGACCTCGCTGACGAGAACGATCCGCTGACGCTCGGCATGGCCGCTTCCGGCAACAGCTTCGTCGGCGACACGCTGATCCTCGGCGACACTGCCCGCGACGAGCTGCTCGCGCTCTACCGGCCCGAGATCGAGCTCGCCCAGGGCGATCGCGAGGAGGTCGAGCGCTTTTACGCCCGCCTCGCCTGGCGAGTGCTCGTGCTGGTCCGCGGGGTTGACGACGAGTCGGAGTTCCGCCGGCTGCGCGACATCGTCGCCGAGGAAGTGCCGGCGCATGCCGAGGCGCGGGTCCACCACGCGCGCGGGCCCCTTATCGTCGGCGCTGCCTCGCTGCTCGGCCTCGATACTTACCTCGCCGACGCCCGGCCGACGCAGCGCGTGCGCGTCGACAGCAGTCATTTCGCCTCGGGCGACGTGGTCGCCGGGTCGGGAGTGCTCGACCGGCGAGCGGACGGCCCCGTCCCGGGGCCGCCACGCGCGCGAGCCGAGGGACCGCTCGAGGTCTGGGTCGGCGACGGATTCACACTCAGTGCCCTAACGAGCGAGGCCGCATCGCGCCGCCAGATCGAGCGCTACATCTGGATGTGGGAAAAGGAACGCTAAGATGCCGGAATTCAAGCCGAACGTGCCCGTCGTCCAGACCGATCCGCTGGTCCGCGTCGACGTCGACAAGAACAAGCCGCTGCCGCCCGGACGCTATCGATTCGAACTCGTGGTGGTCGACGACGCCGGCAACGAATCCGAGCCGGCCCAGATCGACGTCATCGTCAAGGACACTCAGCGGCCGACCGCGGTGCTCGACATGGTCAATGCCGACAAGGCGGTGATCAAGCCGCTGGTTTCGGTCGGCGAGAGTTTCATCCTCTCCGGCCTGCGGTCGAGCGACGTCGAGCCCGGCCAGATCAAGTCGTACCGCTTCACTCTGCTCGCGGACGGTTGAGCGCGGTGGCGATGCTCAAGCCTGGCGTGCCGGTAACGCAGAATTCGCCACTTCTGGTGGTGGACAACGCGCTCGCGCCCGGGCGGCATCGCTTTCAGCTCGAAGTAATCGACACGGCGGGCCTGGTCAGCGAGCCGGCGCTGCTGGTCGTTTCCGTCCAGGCCCAGCCCGAGCCGGATCCCACGCCGACCCGCCGGGGCACGGTAATACTCGACCCACGCATCCTGACCCGCGTCGCCGAGCGTCGGATCGTCACGCCGATCAATCCCCGCAAACCGCGATAGGCCCGCCATGTCTCACCCATCCGACACTCTCGACCAGATGATTGCCCCCGACCCCCTGCTCGACGGTCCTCCGGCAGAACGCGTGAACTACGCCACGGGCGTGCTCCTTTCAGCCGACGACTTTCGCGACGAGCAGACCTATCACCGCTCGCGGCTCGCGTCGGCACTGCGCTACCTGATGGGCCACGGCACCCTGGCCGGCCTTGCCGTCCGCGCACCGGAATCCGAGGACAACGATCTCCATCTGCGGGTCGAGGCCGGGATCGCGCTTGACCGGCACGGGCGCATGATCGAGGTGGTCGAGCCGTGGTGCATCCGGCTCGCGCACTGGTTCGCCGCGCAGCCGGTCGGCGCGCTACGCGCCGCGGTCCAGCGCAAGCCGCGCACGCCGCTAGACGTGGCAGTCGCGGCCGACCTGTTCCTCTCGCTCGAGGATTGCGGTCGCGGCCGCACACCCAGCTTCGCGCAAGGACCGTTCGACGCGCTCGATGCGCTCGTGCCCGCGCGCCTCGCCGAGCAGCCCTCGTTGGAGCTAGTCTTGCGCGCCGAAGGACCGCCGGGTGCGATACCCGAGCCGGCCAACCACTGGCCCGCCGCCAATGCGTCGCAGGAAAGCCGGCTCGCCGCTGTGCTCGGCAGCTATGGCCTCGGGTTGCTCGAAGGGACTTCCGGCGATCTTGCGCCGATGGCCGAGCACGTGACCGGCCGCGATCCGACGGCGGTCCTGCTGGCGCGAGTGGCGATCCCGGTGGAGATCGCTGCAGATGCGCCCGCCGAAGTGCGGCCCAAACTGGACCTCGCCCAGCGAGTCCACGTCGACAACGCCATTCGCCCATTCATCTGGATGCCCGGGAAGTGGCTCGGCGCCGAGC
>JAEZCZ010000019.1 GCA_023433305.1 Pseudomonadota bacterium
ACGGGGTGGAGGCTGCCGTGGCCGCGGCGCGCGAGGCCGACGTGGTGGTGATTGCGCTCGGCGAGGATTTCGACCGCACCGGCGAGGCGCGCAGCTTTGCCGACCTGGAATTGCCCGAGGCACAGACGGAACTGCTCGCCGCAGTCGCGGAGACGGGCAAGCCCGTGGTCGTACTGCTGATGGGCGGCCGGCCACTGCCGGTGCCCGAGATCGCGGAGCAGGCCGACGCGGTGCTCGCGACGTGGTTCCTCGGCGTCGAGGCGGGCCCGGCGATCGTCCGTACGCTATTCGGCGACAACAATCCCGCCGGCCGGCTGCCGGTGACCTTCCCGCGTGCCACGGGACAGGTGCCGTTCGCTTACGATCAGCTTCCGAGCGGCCGGCCGGCGAGCGAGGACCTCGCCACCGACACGGTGCGGTTCCGCGACCTGCCGATCACGCCGCTGTACGCGTTTGGACATGGGCTCAGCTACACGAGCTTCTCCTATGGCCCGCTCGCGCTCGACCGGACGGCCATCCCGGCCGAAGGCGGCTCGGTGACGGTCTCGGTGCCGGTGACCAATACGGGCGAGAGGGCCGGCGAGGAAGTGGTGCAGCTCTACGTGCGCGATCCGGTCGCTTCGGTCTCGCGCCCGGTCCAACAGCTTCGCGGGTTCCGCCGCGTGGCGATCGCGCCGGGTGAGACGCGCATCGTGCGCTTCACGCTTTCGGCGGAGCAGTTCGCGCTCTGGGGGCAGGACGGCGGTTGGGTGATCGAACCCGGCAAGATCGAGCTGATGGCAGGCGGCGCCTCCAATGCGATCCACGCGCGCGGCGAGCTGACGATCGAAGGTAGCGCGCGCGCTTCACGCTCGCCGGCCTCTCTATCCACGCCGTCAAGCGACGCGCGATCGCGGTAGAATTTTAGCAAGCCTGCGATTGATAATAAGTCGCAATCTCTCTACCGGGCCTCTCGATACCCAGGGAGGCCCACTTGCTTCGTTCGCGTTACCTTGCCGGAATTGCCCTTATTGCCTTGCCCTTTCCCGCCCTCGGGCAGGTCGCGGCGGCCGACGAGGATGCGTCGATCGTCGTCACCGCGGCGCGCACGCAGTTGCCGCCGAGCGCGCTGCCGCTGACGATCGACATCATCGATTCGGAAACGCTCGACCGGCAAGTGCAGATCTCCGGCTCGACGATCGACGCGGTTTCAGCGCTGCTGCCGTCGTTCTCGCCGACGCGCGAGAAGCTCTCCGGCTCAGGCGAATCGCTGCGCGGCCGCTCGCCGCTCTACGCGATCAACGGCATTCCGCAGTCGACACCGGTGCGCGACGGATCGCGCGACGGCTATACGATCGATCCGTTCTTCATCGACCGGGTCGAGGTGATCTACGGCTCGAACGCGCTCCAGGGGATCGGCGGCACCGGCGGCGTGGTCAACCAGGTCACCGTCGGCGCACCCAAGGCCGATGGGGTGGCGGTGCGGACGCTGCTGCAAGGCACCGTGAGCAACACGCTCGATCCGGAAGCGATGGGCGGCAAAGTCGCGACCCTGGCCGGATACCGCGCCGGCGCTTTCGACGCGACGGTCGGCGCCGCGTTCGAGCGGCGCGGCGTGTTCCAGGACGGCCGCGGCAACAATATCGGCGTCGATGGCACGCAGGGCGAGATCCAGGACAGCGACTCCTGGTCGGTGTTCGGCCGCTTCGGCTACCAGCTCAGCCCGAGCGCGCGCCTCGAAGTGATCGCCAATCGCTTCGAGCTCGAAGGCAACGGCCACTACGTCCTCGTTCCCGGCAACCGCGCCCTCGGCATTCCGGCCAGCAGCACGCGCGGCGCACAAGCGGGAGACCTCCCGTCGAACCGTGCCGAACTGCTCTCGGCGGCGCTCACCGACGATGACCTCGGCGGCGGCACGTTCGCGGTCCAGGCCTTCTTCAGCCGCACGCGCGACGTGTTCGGGGGCCTCGTGACCGACACCTTCCAGGATCCGACGATCGATCCGACCGGAAACCTGTTCGACCAGTCGGCCAACAAATCGCGCAAGCTTGGCGGCAAGGTCAGTTACGAGCGCGCGATGTCGGGTCTCGAAGACTTGACGCTAACCGCGGGCTTCGACGTGCTGTTCGATCGCACCGAGCAATACCTTGTGCAGACCGGGCGGGCCTGGGTGCCGCAGACCGACTTCCGCAGCCTGGCACCGTTCGCCCAGGCCAACCTGGCATTGCTCGACGGCCTGGTGCGCTTGGCGGGCGGGGTGCGCTACGAGGACGTCCAGCTCAAGGTTGGCGATTACGAGACGCTCGCCTCCTACGGCGCCAGCGACGCTGACGACCTTTCGACCTACCGACCCGTGTTCGTCGCGGGAGGCAAGCCGTCTTTCAACGACGTCCTCTGGAATGGCGGCGTGATCGTCGAGCCCATCGCGGGCCTTCGCGCTTATGGCAGCTACGCCGAAGGTTATACGATAGCCGACGTCGGCCGCATCCTGCGCGGGATCGAGGATGAGGGTGTCGACATCGACAACTACCTCGCGCTCGAGCCGGTGATCTCCAACAACCGCGAGGTCGGCCTCGAATGGAAGCGCGGCGCGATCGACGCCGGCGTCAGCTATTTCTGGTCGTCGAGCGACCTCGGCTCGCTGCTCGTGCTCGGCCAGGACGGCATCTTCAGCGTTTCGCGACAGCCCATCGAGATCGAAGGGCTGGAGGCGAGCCTGGCCTGGCGCACGCCGCTCCCGGGCCTCTCGCTCAGCGCGGCCTACAGCCAGATCGAAGGCCAGACCGACAGCAACGACGCGGACGACCTCGTCAACAACGACCTCGACGGAGCGAACATCTCGCCCGATCGCGTCAATCTGGCGGCCGATTATCGCAACGGCCCGTTCAGCGCACGACTGCAATCGCGCTTCTACCTCGAGCGCGAGTTCAACGATGTCTCGGTCGATACCGACTTCGAGGGCTACACGCTGATCGACGCCTTCATCGCCTACCAGACCGGCATCGGGGAGTTCGCGCTCGCGGTGCAGAACCTGACCGACGAGTACCACCTGACCTACGACAGCGACACCGTCCGGACCTTCGACAACAATCGCTTCTATTCCGGGCGCGGCCGGACCTTCACCGTGAGCTGGCGCGGCGAGTTCTGATGCGCATGCTCGCCCTTCTTCACCGTTGGGTGGGCGGCATCGTCGGCTTGCTGCTGGCGGTGATAGGGCTCAGCGGCACCTTGCTGGTGTGGGAGGAATACTGGATCGGTCTGCCCGGTGCGGACGATCCGCTGCGCGGTGACCCGGCCGCGATGGGGGGAGCCGTCGAAGCCGCGCTCGCGCTCGATCCGGGCCTCTCGCGCATCACTTTCGCCGACGAGCGCATGGGCTTGCACCAGGCGATCTTCACCGACGGCAGCGGCGCCTACCTCTCGCAGGCCGGCCAAGTGGTCGAGCGCTGGGACAGCCTGTGGGGCCGCCCAGAGCTGTGGCTGTTCGACCTCCACCACTACCTGTTCCTGGGCGAGACCGGGAAGACGCTGACCGGCGTGCTTGGCTTTCTGCTGCTGGCCTTCGCAGTGAGCGGACTCGTCCTGTGGTGGCGCACGCGCAAGACTTTCAAGTTCCGCCTCTGGCCGGCGCGGATGACCCGCAGCGCGATCGTGCGCCAGCACCGTGACATCGGGGTAGTGGCAAGTCCGCTGCTGCTGATGGCCGCCTTTACCGGTTCTATGATGGTCTTCCCGAACCTGTCCGCTGCGCTGCTGTCGCCTTGGGATGGCGCCGCTTCCGAGACCACCGCGCCTGCCGTGGCCGAGACCCCATCGGCCGAGACCGACTGGCGCCGGGTCATGACCAACGCCCAGGCGGCTTTTCCCGACGCCGCTCCGCGCCGCCTGATGCTTCCGTCGGACCCCGGCGAGCCGCTCGTCCTGCGCCTCAGGCAAGATTTCGAATGGACTCCGAACGGGCGGACTTATGTGTACCTCGATCCGGCTCATGCGGCGGTCGTGGCCACCGACGACGCCGCCGCGAGCGACACGGCCGCGAAGATCACCGAGAAGTTCTATCCGATCCACGCCGGCAAGGTCGGCGGCTTCCTCTGGCACCTGGCGCTGACGTTCTCGGGCTTTGCGCTGGTCACGCTCGGCACTTTCGCCACCTGGAGCTTCTGGTTCGCCGGTAATCCCCGACCGCGGACGCGACCCATGGCCGCACTCGCCGAACCGGCCGAGTAGCTTTCGCGGGACCTATCGGCCGCGCCGCTCATTCGAGGTGCGGACGGGCTCGTGGAGAGACCGATGGCCGCTGCCCCTGCCGATCACTGTTACTGGACCCACACCGCCCGTACGGCGCCGGGTTTCCTCTCGCTGAACGGAACCTTCGAAGCCGATATCGCCATCATAGGCGGCGGCATCGTCGGCGTCATGGCGGCGCGATTCCTCAAGGACCGCGGGCGCAGGGTCGCCCTGATCGAAGCCTGCCGCGTAGGGCAGGGCGTTACAGGCCGCTCCACCGCCAAGGTGACGGCGCAGCACAACCTGTTCCTCCAGCGCATCGAAGACCAGCACGGCGCCGAGGCCGCCCGAACCTATGCAGCGGCCAATCGCGAAGGCGTCGGGCTGATCGGCGAGTGCGTGCAGCGTCACGGCCTCGCGTGCGACTTCGAGCCCGCCGACAGCTTCGTCTATGCCACGACGCGTGAAGGCGCGGAGCGGCTCGAGCTGGAGCGCGCCGCCGCCGAACGAGCCGGGCTTGCCATGGACATCGTCGACGATCTCGACCTGCCTTATCCGGTCACCGCCGCCCTGCGTCTGTCGGACCAGGCGCAGTTCCAACCCGCCGATTTCGTCGCGCAGCTCGCCGCGACGATACCGGGCGAAGGCAGCCACGTCTTTGAACGCACCCGCGCGGTCGACTGGAGCCAGACGGAGGTGACGACGGAACACGGGACCATCCGCGCCAGCCAGGTGATCATGGCGACGCACCTCCCGCTCGGCCAGGTCGGGATGTTCCATGCGCATAACAAGCCGCACATGCACGCCGTGCTGGCGATACCGGTCGAAGCCGCCCGCGCCCCCGAGGGCATGTACATCAGCACCGATCAGCCCAAGCGGTCGATCCGGCGTCACCGCTCGTCTAGCGGCGGAGACCACCTGATCCTGGCGGGCCCCACCTTCAAGCATGGCGATCCAGAAGGGGAACGCAGCGCTTTCGCCGAGCTCGAGAGCTTCGCGCGGGAGCAATTCGGCTATTCCGGCGGCGGCTATCGCTGGAGCAACGAGGATTACTCGCCGCGTGACGGCCTTCCCTATGTCGGCTGGTCCGGCGGGCTGAAGTCGCTCCTCGTTGCCGTCGGGTTCGATGCGTGGGGCCTGAGCAACGGCGCCGTGGCCGCTCGCATTCTCGCCGATCTGGTCGAGGACCGAAGCAGCCCTGCGAGCGAGCTTTTCGATGCCTCGCGCCACTCGCTTAAGGGCGCCACGGAGCTCGCCAAGAACATGGCGAAGGTCACCCACGATCTCGTCAGCGGCTACCTGCGCTCGCCGAAGGACCTTGCGGAGGCGTCGGAGGGCGATCTGGTCAAGACCGACCAGGGGGCCGCCGGCCTATACCGTGCCGAGGATGGTTCGTTCCGCGCCGTCTCCATTACGTGCACGCATATGGGCTGCCGGCTCGGGTGGAATCCCGTCGACCGCACATGGGACTGCCCGTGCCACGGCTCGCGCTTCGCCGCCGACGGGGCGGTGCTCCACGGACCGGCGGTCACGGCGCTCGAGCCCGTCGATCTCGCCGGCAAGGCCTGACGGTGTAACGTGGCTGTAACGCCGCGATTACGGTAATTAACTGACGTTCGCCACCGGCCCCGCCTAGCCCCTGCCGTGAAGGGGCGTGATGGGGAAGGTTGACGATGCTGCCTTGGAAGAAGCCCGCACTTCTCGCGGGCGTGGCGGTACTGTGGGTGGGGCCGGCCTGGGCCGAGGATGCCGCCGCGTTCGATGACGAAGCGGGAGAGGCGATCGTCGTGCTTGGCCAGCGGCTGGAGGAATCGCAGCCCGAGCAGATCGAGAAATACGGCGCGCGGCTGGAAGTGGTGGACGGCGCGGCGATCGACCGGGCCGGGTTCATCGACACAGGCCAGGCGCTGCAGATGCTGGTGCCCGGGCTCTATGTCGCGCCCAAGAGCGGCCTGTTCGACTACGTCAACGTCTCTCTGCTCGGCTCGCGCACCAAGGACCTGCTGTTCACGGTCGATGGCGTGCGCATATCCAACCGGCTCTACGCGAGCACGACCCCGCTCGACTCGATCCCCGCGGGGATGGTCGAGCGGATCGAGGTGCTGAAGGGCGGGCAGGGGCTCCATTACGGCACGCAGGCCGTGGGCGGAGTGATCAACGTCGTGACGAAGGCGTTCACGGGCGAGACCGACGGCGCTATCGAGGCAGGTTACGACAGCAACGAGGGGTACCATCTGAACGGCTACGTCCGCGACGGGTGGGGCGATCACTACGTGGTGGGGTTTGCCTCCTACGATGAGGCGGACGGGTTCCAGCCCTTCCGCACCGCCGACTACCAGCCGAGCGCGACCGACCGCGAGCGCGGCTACAAGGTCGTCACCGTGGGCGGGAAATACGCGTTCGAACCATCGAGAGCGTTCCGCCTCAGCGCCAGTTACCAGCACGTCGAAGGCCGCGTCGATTTCGCCCAGGCCGAGGACGTTTTCCAGAACTGGAACGAGCGCAACGAGGAGATCGCCTCGCTCAAGATCGACTGGTCGCCCACCGACGCGCTCTCGCTCTACGTGAAGGGCTACTGGCACGACTGGGATTCGACCTACCTGCAGCTCTACAACAACCTCGGCCCCGACGGGCAGCCCGACGGCACGATCACCACGATCTACGATGGGCAGCAATGGGGGTTCGAGGATCGCGGGGTGAACGTGCTCGGCGAATACCGTCTCGCCGACGCCGTCACGCTTGTCGCCGGTTACGATTTCCAGAAGTACGATGGCTACGACGACGTGTTTCTGATCGCGCCGACGAGCGAGCAGGTGCATGCCCCGTTCGCGCAGGTCCGGCTCGACAAGGGCGCGCTCAGCCTCGCCGCCGGGGTGCGCCACAACATGCCGAGCGGCGGGCAGTCGAAGACGGTGTGGAACTTGGCTGGGCGCCTCGGCCTGGGCGAGCGGGCCTTCGTGCGAGGCCAGGTGGGCACCTCGTTCCGCCTGCCCGACTCTTACGAACTCTACGTGGTCGATCCGTGCTGCGAACAGGGCAATCCCAACCTCGTCGGCGAGGAAAGCTTCAACACCGAGCTCGGCGTGGGGCTGCAGGGCGGGCGCTTCTCGGGCGAGGTGCTCGGCTTCTACCGCAAGATCGAAAACCTGATCGATATCGACTTCAGCCTGCCCGCCTATCCCGACGGCTTCATCGTCAACACCGGCCAGAGCGTGACCGCCTGGGGCGGCGAAGTGGTGATGAATGCGCGCCTGTCCGACGTTTTCGGGCTGACCTTCGACTATACCCATACTCGGGTCGAAGCTTCGGGCAGCAATCAGCAGGTCCAGGACATCCCGCGCGACCTCGCCAAGCTGATCCTGCGCGCCGAGGCGCCCAGCGGCCGCTTCGGCGGCTCGGCGGCGGTCAATTGGGTCGGCGACGTCCACGACGCGGTCGCCGGAGGCATCGGCCGGGTCGAGCACGGCAACTATGCTGTGGTCGATCTCGCCGCCTGGGGCTTCCTCGACGCGGAGCAGCGCCACCGCCTCGGCGTTCGCCTGGAGAATGCTTTCGATGCCGACTACGCGACGCGCATCACGCGCGTCCGGCGCGACATCGATGGATCATCGTACCCCGCTCGAAACCGGGGAACTCCGCTGACGGCCCATGTCACCTACCGCGTCAGCCTCTAGCATCGCCGCGGGCCCGGCTCCCGCGCCGCGCGCCGCGCGCCGCTTCTCGCGTTTCACGCAGGCGACGCGCTGGGCGCGGCGGACGGCGTTCCTCGTGCATCGCTGGCTCGGCATCGGGCTCGCGCTGCTGATGGCGATCTGGGCGCTGAGCGGCATCACGATGATGTACGTCTCGTTCCCCGAGACCAGCGCCGAGGAGCGCGTGGCTGGCCTTGCGCCGCTCGACCTTGCGGGTTGCTGCGATCTTGTCGGGTTGCCGGAGGGGGCGATTGACGATGCGACTGTCGAGATGGTCGCCGGCGAACCAGTGCTGCGCTGGCGCGGCGAGGACGGGCCGGAGCTTGCCGGGCTGGCTGGCCCCGCGCGGCCGATCGGCCCGGAGGTGGCTGCGGACATAGCGGCAACGTACATGCGGCAGGCCTTCGGCGAAGCGCCGGTGGTCGACGTGGTCCCAATCGATCGCGACCAGTGGACCGTCTATGGCCGCTTCCGCGACCACGCGCCGCTCTACAAGGCAAGCTTCGCCGACGAGCGAGGAACCGTGCTCTACGTTTCCGGCAAGACGGGCGAGGTGGTGCAGGACACCACAGCCCGCGAGCGCTTCTGGAACTGGCTCGGCGCGGTGCCGCATTGGCTCTATTTCACCGCCTTCAGAGAGATCCAGCCGCTCTGGTACGACGTCGTCGTCTACGCCTCGCTGCTCGGGATCTTCCTGACCGTCACGGGAATCTACGTCGGCGTCCGCATGTACGGGCGCGGCCGCCGCAAGTCGCCGTTCCGCGGCATCGCGCTGTGGCACCACTGGACTGGGCTAATCTTCGGCCTGGCGACGCTCACCTGGGTGCTGAGCGGGCTAGCCTCGATGCAGCCGTGGGGTTGGCTCGAGAGCCGGGGGCCAGGCGAGGAACTGGAGAACCTGGCGCGGCGGCCCGCCGTCGCAGCCGACGCCGCCGTCTTGGTGAAAGCGCTGGCAGCCCATCCCCGGCAAGGCGTCGTCTCGGCTGAGCTGACGGTCCAGGATGGGACGCCCTATGCCATCCTCGTCGGAGCGGACGGTTCGCGCACCCGCGCCTCGCTGCCCGATCTACGTCCGGCGCCGCCCTCGATCACCGAGCTGGTGGTTCGCGCGAGGCAGGCCAAGCCCGGCGTCCCGCTTGCGTGGCAGGGGACGATCGAGGAAGGCGACGCCTATCACTATAGCCATCACACCCGGGCGATCCTTCCGGCCTGGCGCGTCATCTATGGCAACAACGACGAGACACGCCTCTATTTCGACCCGCGTACTGCCGAGCTGATCGGCTTCGCCGACGCGCCCGCGCGCGCGTTCCGCTGGTGGCACTACGGGCTGCACCGGCTGGACTTCGCCGGCCTCAACGCGCGCCCGCTGTGGGATGTGGTGATGCTGCCGCTGATCGCGGGAATCTCGCTGCTGTGCGGCCTGGGCGTGTGGATGGGCTTTCGGCGGCTCACCCGCCGCGAGCGCCGATCGCGTGGGCTTTCATAACCCCGGGGCACTTTTCGGGCCCCGTCGTAGCGCCGGCGCGTCCTGACGCTTTTGTGCAATCTTCGACACGTAATTAACCATAAGACCCGCGAGTCGCGAAATGGAGTGGTCCCGTGGAAACCCGACTGATCGTCGCTTACGCGTTGATTGTGCTGATGGGGATGGCGGTCGCTTTGATGATCCGCCTCGCGCTTCGTCGGAGGCACGAACATCGACAAATGTTGCGTGGCCGCGGCTACAGGCGCCGTCGAACTTAGCGCGACGTTCTCAAGCCGAAGCGGAGATCACGCCGAACAGGTCGTGGGCGTCCGCGTCTTCGATCCGGACGTCAACGATGTCGCCCGCTTTCAGGCCGGCCGGCACATTGCGCAGGAACACCTGACCGTCGATTTCGGGCGCGTCGGCCTGGCTGCGGCCCGTCGCGCCGAGATCCCCGTCCTCGTCGGGCTCGCCGACCTCGTCGATGATCACCGGCACCGTGCGACCGATCTTCGCCTGCAGCTTGGCGGCGCTAATCCGCTCGGTCACTTCCATGATCCGCGCGTAGCGCTCTTCCTTGATCGCCTCCGGCACCGCGTCCGGCAGGGCATTGGCCTGAGCGCCCGCCACGGGTTCGAAGCGGAATGCGCCGACGCGGTCGAGCTGCGCCTCCTCGAGCCAATCGAGCAGGTACTGGAAGTCATCCTCGGTCTCGCCCGGGAAGCCCACCACGAAGCTGCTGCGGATGGCGATGTCGGGGCATACGCCCCTCCACTGCTTCAAGCGCTCAAGCACCCTGGCTTCGTTCGCGGGTCGTTTCATCGCGCGCAGAACTTTCGGGCTGGCATGCTGAAACGGAATGTCGAGGTAGGGCGTGAGCAATCCCTCGGCCATTAGCGGGATGACCTGGTCGACGTGCGGATAGGGATAGACGTAGTGCAGGCGAACCCACGGGACGGCGCCGTCCGGCGTGCGCAACTGCCCGAGCTCACGGGCAAGATCCGTCATGTGCGCGCGGACCGGGTGGCCTCGCCACATGCGCTCCTCATGGCGGGTGTCGACGCCGTAGGCGCTGGTGTCCTGGCTGATGACCAGCAGTTCCTTCGTTCCCGCCGCCACGAGCTTTTCGGCCTCGCGCAGCACCGCATCGATGCGCCGGCTCACCAACTTCCCGCGCAGTTGGGGGATGATGCAGAACGCGCAGGAGTGGTTGCAGCCTTCGGAAATCTTGAGGTAGCTGTAGTGCCGAGGGGTCAGCTTGATGCCGGCTTCGTCGGGTTGCGGGATCAGGTCCACGAAAGGCCCTTGCGTCGGCGGTGCCGCGTCGTGGACCGCCTCGACGACCTGCTCGTACTGGTGGGCGCCCGTCACCGCCAGCACTTGTGGGAAGCGGGCGCGGATCGTCTCCGCCTCTTCGCCCATGCAGCCGGTCACGATCACCCGGCCGTTCTCCGCGATCGCCTCGCCGATCGCCTCGAGGCTCTCTTCCATGGCGGAATCGAGGAAGCCGCAGGTGTTGACGAGGACCACGTCGGCGCCCTGGTAATCTGCGCTCATCGCGTAGCCGTCGGCGCGTAGCTTGGTCAGGATGCGCTCGGAATCCACCAGGTTCTTGGGACAGCCGAGGCTGACCATGCCGATTTTCTTCGCCTCCGGAATGGAGCGAACCTGAGGAGTCGTCGCTGTCACGATGGCGGCGCCCCTACACGCAAAGCGCCCGTTCCGCTAGCGTCGAGTGGAGCGGAGGAGGGAAGGGCATGAACTGGCTGGCGATCGGCGTGGGCACGGCGGCGTTCTTCGTGGTCGGGGCGGTCTGGTACACGGCGCTGTTCGGGCGCGCGTGGCAGCGGGAAGTGGGGTTGAGCGACGAGCAGCTCAAGGCCGGTGCGAACATGCCGCTCATCTTCGGGCTGTGCTTCCTGCTCGAATTCCTGGTGGTCATGACGCTCGGGCACCTGTTCGCGCGCCTCGATCCGAACCCGCGCGCAACGATGATGATCGCGACCGGTTTCGGCCTGACCATCATGTCGCCGGCGATCGGGATCAGCTATCTCTATATGCGCAAGCCGCTGAAGCTATTCCTGATTGATGCCGGTCACTTTGTGGTGGGGATGGCGGCGGTCGGCCTGGTTTTCGTGCTGCTCGACTGAAGGGCAGGGGTCCTGCCTCTATGCCTGCAACTCGCGCTCGGTTTCGCCCGTGGGCAGGATTTCCACCACGATATCACCAGCCTCTAGAGACCGGGCCTCAGTCTCCCAGAAGCCGTAGGGGTGCCCATTGCGATAAACCCGCAGCCCGCGGCCGCCGCTGGCCAATTGGTCCAGGGACTTGCCGACTTCTTCGCTCCTGACCGGTCGTTCGACGAGTTGCACCCGCCCGGTCACCGTGGCGAGGTCAGCCAGGTAATCGGCGATGTGAGCGCCTTGCGCGCTGCCGGCCAGCAATAGACCAGTGAAGCGTACCGGGTTGATCACGTTGTCCGCCCCGGCCTGATGGGCCAGCAGCTCGTTGTCCGCCGCGCGGATTACCACGCTGATCGGCACATGCGGCGCGAGGTGCTGGACGGTCAGGACGATCAGGATCGAGGAATCGTCGCGCCCTGCGGAAACCAGCACGCTCTGCGCCTTGTCTATCCGCACCGCCATGAGGTGCTCGTCGCGCGTGGCATCGGCCTCGATCACGTTGCAGCCGACCTGCTCGGCGGCGGCTAGGCGCTCGCGGGAAGTGTCCATCACCACGATGCAGCGCGGGTCGGTTCCCCGCGCGATCAGTTCGGCGACGGCTTCCGAGCCCGAGACTCCATAGCCGAGGACCACGATATGATCGGCGAGCTTTTGCTGTATGCGGGCCATGCGCCATTTCTCCCAGCCGCGCTTGATGACGAAACTATAGGCTGCCCCGATGAAGATGAGCAGCACGAGGATGCGGACCGGCGTGACGATGATCGATTCGACCAGCCGCGTCTGGTCGGTGACCGGCACGATGTCTCCGTATCCGGTCGTCGTGACCGAGATCATCGTGAAATAGACCACGTCGAGGAAGCTGACGTGTCCGTCGATCTGGTCGCGCAGTCCGTCGCGATCGAGCCAGTGGACGAGGATCACAACCGAGATCAGCGCCAGCGCCGCGCCGAACCGCAAGCCGACGTCGCCCCAGACCGGGATGTTGATGGCGCGGCGAAGCGGGGTGAACGCCCGGGCCCGGACCGCCTCTGTGTGACGCTGCCAAGCGCTGGGTGGCTTCGCCATCGCTCAGCGCCCCTCGTTCACGCGACGTAGCTTTCCGCAAGCGTGCCGATCGACGCGTGATGAGTCAGATCGAGGTGCAGCGGAGTCACCGAGATATATCCATCGCCGATCGCCTCGAGATCCGTCCCGTGGTCGAGCGTGTGCTCGACGTCCTGCAGACCGAACCAGTAGTAGTGGCGCCCGCGCGGGTCGGTGCCTTCCTGGAGCGAGCCGCGGGCGTAGTCATGGAAGCCCTGGCGCACGACACGGATACCCTTGACCGCATCGGCGGCGAGCGGCGGGAAGTTGACGTTCACCATCGTCCGCTTTGCCATCCGCAGGTCGAGTAGGGGCGCGAGCACTTTCGCCGCCCAACCCTCCGCGGCGCTGAATGCGTTGCCGCCGTCGCGGATCGCCTGGCTCAGGGCCACCGCGGGAATCCCCGCCAGCGCCGCTTCCATCGCCGCCGAGATCGTGCCGGAATACGTAATGTCGTCGGCCAGGTTCTCGCCGTTGTTGATGCCGGAGATCACCAGGTCCGGCCGCCGATCCGCGAACAGCTTGCGCAAGGCGAGGTTGACCGCATCGGTTGGGGTGCCGGTAACCGAGAACCGCCGCTCGCCATGCTCGCGCAGGCGGACCGGCAGATGCAGCGTCAGCGAGTGGCCAGCGCCTGAATTTTCCTCGGCAGGAGCGCAGACCCAGACATCGTCCGACAGCTCGGCGGCGATCTTTTCGAGCAGCGCCAGTCCGGGCGCAAAGATGCCGTCGTCGTTCGTGAGGAGGATGCGCATCAGGCCTGTGACACCAGGCGGTCGAGCCCGCCGGTATAGGCCCGCAGAGCCTCCGGCACGTCCACGCTGCCGTCCTCCTGCTGGTAATTCTCCAGCACGGCCACCAGCGTCCGCCCTACCGCGAGGCCCGAGCCGTTGAGCGTGTGCGCGAACGCGGTGCCCTTCTGTCCCTCCGGCCGGTAGCGTGCATTCATGCGCCGGGCCTGGAAATCCCCGCACCACGAGACCGAGCTGATCTCGCGATAGGCGCCCTGTCCCGGCAGCCAGACCTCGAGGTCGTAAGTCTTGCGTGCGCCGAAGCCCATGTCGCCCGAGCAGAGCAGTATCCTGCGATAAGGCAGGCCGAGCGCTTCCAGAACCAGCTCCGCCGAGCGGACCATATGCTCGTGCTCGGCCTGCCAGTCGTCGGGCCGGCAGATCGCCACCAGCTCGACCTTCTCGAACTGGTGCTGGCGGATGTAGCCGCGCGTGTCCTTGCCCGCCGCACCCGCTTCCGAGCGGAAGCACGGGGTGAGGGCGGTGAGGCGAATGGGCTGAGCAAGGTCGCCGAGAATTTGCTCGCGCACGGAGTTGGTCAGGCTGACTTCGGCGGTGGGGATGAGCCAGCGGCCGTCGGTGGTGCGGAACAGGTCGTCGGCGAACTTCGGAAGTTGCCCCGTACCGAACACCGCCTCGTCGCGAACCAGCAGCGGCGGCGCGCATTCGGTGTAGCCGCGCTGCGTCGTCTGCAGATCGAGCATGAACTGCGCCAGCGCCCTCTGCAGGCGCGCCATCTGCCCGCGCAGGAAGGCGAAGCGTGCGCCCGACATCGCGGCGGCGGCTTCGAAGTCGAGCCCGAGTGCCGGGCCGATGTCGGCATGCTCCCTGGCGGCAAACGAAAAAGTGCGCGGCTCGCCCCAGCGCGCCACCTCGACGTTGTCGTTCTCGTCCTCGCCGGCAGGGACGTCGTCCGCCGGGATGTTGGGCAGCGCGGCGAGCAGGCCGTCGAGCTTGGCGCTCAGCGCGCGGTCCTCTTCCTCGAGCGCGGGCATCGTGTCCTTCAGCGTCGCGACTTCCGCCTTGAGCGCCTCGGCGGTTGCGGTGTCTCCCTTGCCCATTGCCGCGCCAATGGCCTTCGACGCATCGTTGCGCCGTGCCTGCGCCTCTTGCACGCGCGTTGTTACCGCGCGGCGGCGCTCGTCGATCCCCAGGATGCGGGCAGCGGCAGGCTCTGCGCCTCTGCGTGCCAGCCCGGCATCGAAAGCATCGGGATTTTCGCGGATGGAACGCAAGTCGTGCATGGCCGCCGCCTATGCCCGTTGGCCGGCGGGATTGTCCAGCCGGGAACCGGGTTGCGGCTCGCGGATAATCTTGCCAACCAGAGTGAAGGCCGCGGCCGGCACGTCAACGCCAACGGGAAAGACAGATTGACCGAAGCGACAACCTGTCCGCCGCGGCGTACCCGCTTTATCGATACGATGAACGTCGCGATGGGCTTGGCGCGAAAGTGCGGTCTCGCGGACCAGCCCGTGCTGGAGAAAGAGACGCTCTGCCGCCGCGCCTGCGAATTCACCGGCCTCGACGATTTCGGTGACCGCTGGTTCGAGAGGCCGCTCGAGGTTCTCCTCGATGCCATCCGGTCCGAGGCTCGGCTCAATCCAGCCGGCGAGTGGTCTGCGCGCGCGCAAATCGAGAAGATGTTGGTCGATCGGCTGCTTGCCGAACAATGGTTCGCCCGCCACCCGGAGATCCTCGCCCGTCCGATGCCGCATCCAGTCATCGTGGTGGGGCCGATGCGCTCAGGCACCACGCGGATGCATCGCCTGCTGGCGGCCGATCATCGCTTCAGCCACTTGCGCAATTTCGAGACCATCAGCCCCGTGCCGCGCCCCGGTTTCGAGCCCGGCGGACCCGACTTCAGGATCACGCTGGCGGCGCGCATCCTGCGCGTTGCGCGGCTCGCCAATCCGCGGACGCTGACCATTCATCCGACGGGGCCGATGGAACCCGAGGAAGAGCTCGGTCTTCTGGTGCACAGCTTCTGGAGCACCAAGCACGACGCACAGTGGTGGGTGCCGAGCTATGGCCGCTGGTGCGAGAAGCAGGATCCGACGCCGGCCTACGAGCAGATGGTGCGGCTGCTCAAGCTTATCGGATGGTCGCAGCAGGCCTCCAGCCTGCGGCCGTGGGTCCTGAAGACGCCGCAGCACATGCTCGACCTGCCGGTCCTGATGAAGATTTTCCCCGACGCCCGGCTGATCTTCACGCATCGCGATCCGCTCGCGGTGGTCGGCAGCGCCGCTTCGCTCGCCTGGAACCAGACGATCATTTACTCCGATCATGCCAATGCGCGAGCCGTCGGGCAGGAATGGCTGCGCAAGACCCGGTTGCAGATCGATCGCATGCGCGCCGCGCGTGACCGCATTCCCGCCGAGCGCCGGATCGATGTGCAATATGAAGACATGGACCGCGATTGGAGCGGCACGATGAGGCGGGTTTACCGGTTCCTCGGGCTCGACATCGAGCCGGTGCTGCCCGCGATGCAAGCTTACCAGAAACGCACCGCCGCGTTGAAACGACGGCCGCATCGCTACAGCCTCGAAGCGTTCGGCCTTCGCCCGGGCCGCGTGCTCGAAGAATTGGGCGACTACGTGCGGACGTATGGCATTTCGATCGAAGACCGCGCGGCCGCGGCGGTTTGAGCGGACTCGCTATTCGGATGGCCGTGCCGCTGCCTCCGGCGATGTGGCCATGGAGTCTTTTGCGTGGACCTCCGGCACGCCCTCATTCCCCTCGACGCGATCGCGATAAAGCGCGGCGCGGGCGAGGAGCATGAATGTGACCGGCGTCGTCAGCGTCACGAACAGCGCGATCAGGACCTCGTGCACCGAAAGCCGCGAGCGCAGCACCGAGAAGCACAGGATCGATCCCGCCACGATCAGCAGCGTGCCCGCGCTCGATCCGAGCGTCGGCGGATGCAGCCGGTCGTAAAAGGTCTTGAAGCGCAACAGTCCGATCGATCCAATCAGCGTCAATGCCGCGCCGGCAACCACCAGGATGGCGACCAGGATGGCTGCCCAGGCGGGAAGGTCGGGTACGAGGATCATTCGATCACCTCGCCGCGCATCAGGAACTTGGCGAGTGCGAGGGTGCTGGTGAAGCCGAGCAGCGCGATGATCAGCGCGGCCTCGAAGTAAAGCGTGCGCCCGCTCTGGATGCCGAACACGAGAAGCATGAGCATGGCGTTGACGTACAGGCTATCGAGCCCGAGCACGCGATCCTGCGCGCGCGGTCCGAACGCGACGCGATAGGTAGCGCAGATCATGCTCAGCCCGAGCATGACTTGCGCCAGGTTAAGCGCCCAGGCGAGCACGATCAGGCTCATGATTCGAAAATCGCCATCAGCTGCCTTTCGTACCCCGTCTTGAGCAAGCGGACCCATTCCTCTTCGTCGACCAGGTCGAACACGTGGATCATGAGCATGCCGGTGGCCCGGTCGAATTGGACCCAGGCGGTTCCGGGGGTGGCGGTGATGATGAGAGCCAGCACCGCGAGGGCATGCTCGTTTCGCAGCTCGAGATGGAGCGGCAGGAAGGCCGAGGTTCGCTCGGCGCGCCGTGACAGGATGATCTTCGCGACCGCCAGGTTCGATCTCATGATGTCCCATGCCACGAGCAGGGCGAGCCGCAGGACCGTGCGCCAATTGCGAACGATCGCGGATTTCGTCCGAAGCGCGGCCATCGCCCAGGTCCCGAGAGTGGCGACCAAGGTCCCGAGCAGGATCTGCCCGGGGGAGACGGACTGCATGAGCAGCAGCCACATCACGAGGAGTGCAAGCGCAAGCGCCGGGTAGGGGAGCCAGCGCCGCATCATTGGCGCGGCTCAGCATTCTGGCGCTCGGCCCCAAGCACGGCGTTCACGTAGCCCTGCCGGTCCTGCAGCGATTGGCTGGTCCGTTCCATGTAGCGCATCACCGGCCCTGCGAAGACGACCAGCGCAAGACAAACGAGCAGCAGCGAGCCGACCGGAATGGCCTCGGTCAGCCGCAACGCCGGCTGCGGCTTGTCCGAGGGCTCCCACAACAAGTCGATGCCGGCACGCGTCGTCGCGATGAGGATGGCGAGACCCGATCCGATCAGCAGCCCCACGAACACCCAGATCGGCGTGTCGATGCTCTGCTGGAGGTTGATCAGGTTGTGGATAATGGCGAACTTGGCGATGAAGCCAGACAGGGGAGGGAGGCCGGCCAGCAACAGCGCACAAAACGCAAAGCCGCCGCCGAGGATGGCGATCGTCGCTGGGATGACGATGCCGACTTCCTCTTCGGGTGTCTCCCGGCCCGGCAGGATGCCGGTGTATTCGTCGTCGAAGACAGGCTCCACGACGGCTTGGATACTCGCTTCCGCCTCGCGTCGTTCGACCAGCTCGAGAAGGAGGTAGAAGGCGCTCAGTCCCAAAGTGGAGCTCACCAGGTAGAACAGCACCGCGCCGAGCGCCGTGCCTTCTCCAGCGCCGATAGAGGCGAGCAAGGTGCCCGAAGAAATGATGACGCAGTACCCGGCCACGCGCGACAGGGTCCGCGCCGCCAGCACTCCGATCGTGCCGAACGCCATGGTGGCGATGCCGCCGACGAGCAGCCACTCCTCGCCGAAGTTCGCCGTCCACCCCACGTCACCGCCGAACAGCAGGAGGTATACGCGAAGCAGGGCGTAGACACCGACCTTGCTCAGCAGCGCGAACACCGCTGCGGACGGAGGCACGGCTGCGGCGTAAGTCCGAGGCAACCAGAAGCCGACGGGCCACATTCCCGCCTTGAGCAGGAACGCCATCCCGAGCACTGCGAAACCGCTCTGGAGGATGACCAGGTCGAGCCCCATCGTGGAGGGG
This sequence comes from Pseudomonadota bacterium, assembly GCA_023433305.1. Lineage (GTDB taxonomy): Bacteria > Pseudomonadota > Alphaproteobacteria > Sphingomonadales > Sphingomonadaceae > Croceibacterium_A. The sequence goes on from JAEZCZ010000019.1 coordinate 18,251, forward strand.
ATGATCGTCGCCAGGTCGGCCATGTTGAGCGTACCCGCCACGCCGTAGATCAGGCCGACGCCAATCAGGAAGAGCAGCGAGGCGCCCACGTTGATCGCCACATAGTGCAGCCCCGCCTTCACGCGCTGGGGCCCCGCGCCGTGCAGCAGCAATCCGTAGGAAGCGGCGAGCAGGATCTCGAAAAACACGAACAGGTTGAACAGGTCGCCGGTGAGGAACGCGCCGTTCAGGCCCATGATCTGGAGCAAAAACAGCGCCTGGTAGCGTGGCCCGGCGCGGTCCCACCGCGCGAGCGCATAGATCATCGCGAAGAAACCGATGATGCCCGTCAGCAGGAGCATGAGGCTCGAAAGCCAATCGGCTACGAGCACGATGCCGAACGGGGCCGGCCAGTCGCCGATCAGGTAGACCCGGGTTGCCGGATTGCCCGAAAATCCGAGCGCCACCGTCTGGGCAAGCAGGGCGATCGCGATCACGAGCAGCGTCCCCAAGGTGACGAGGCTGATCACGTTCTTCGCGCGCCACCGCCGCTCGTTGAGCAGCAGCATGGCCGCGCTCGCCGCCAGCGGCAGCAGCACGGGCGCCACGATAAGATGGTTGGTCCAGCCCTGCATCACCCCTCGGTGCCGTCCACGTGGTCGGTGCCTGTCAGGCCCCGCGACGCCAGCAGGACGACGAGCAGGAGCGCGGTCATGGCAAAGGAAATGACGATAGCCGTCAGCACCAGGGCCTGCGGCAGCGGGTCAGTGTGCTGCGCGACGTCCACGACAGCATCGGATCCCACTACCGGCGGAGCGTCCACTCGGAGGCGACCCATCGCGTAAAGGAACAGATTCACTGCATAGGACAGCAGCGATAGCCCGAGCACGACCTGGAAGGTGCGCGGACGCAAGATCAGCCACACGCCGGACGCAGTGAATACACCGATGCCGAGGGCGAGCACGATTTCCATCAGACCACGCCTCCTCCGGTATCGGTCATTTCCCATTTCTGGGGTTTCACGGGCGTGCGGATCGATTGGTGCGCGATGGCAATCAGGATCAACGCGGTCGCTCCGATGACGAGCAAGAACACGCCCAAGTCGAACAGGAGCGCGCTGGCGAGAGGAACGTCGCCGATAATCGGCACGTCTGCATAACTGAACCATGAGGTCAGCAGCGGGTAGCCGAACAGGATCGCCGCAACTCCCGTTCCGAGCGCCACAAGCAGCCCGCTCCCGATCCAGATCAGCGGCCGCACGCGCAGGCGGCTCTCGACGCTGCGCGTGCCCGCGGCCATGTATTGCAGGATCAGCCCGATAGACATCGTGATTCCGGCGACGAAACCGCCGCCCGGCAAGTCGTGCCCCCGCACCAGGAGATAGAGCGCGACCACCACGATCGCCGGAAACAGCCATTGTATCACCACCCGCGGGATGGTGAGGTAGTCGGCCAGAGTGTCACCCGGCTCGCGGCCTTCCTCCCGCTCGTCGTAGGCGTGTTGCTGGCGCTGCTGCACGGGCGTCAGCACGCTCTCCTGCGCGGGCCTGAAGCGGCGCAACAGCGAGAACACCGTCACCGCCACGATCGCGAGAACCGTGATTTCACCCAGGGTGTCGAAGGCCCGGAAATCGACGAGGATGACGTTGACCACGTTGCGACCGCCCCCGCCCGGGTAGGCGTTCTCGAGAAAAAACCGCGAGATCGAGTAGCCCACCGGCTGGGTCATCACCGCGTAGGACAGCAGCGCCATCCCAATCCCGACGATAACGGCCAGCGCCAGGTCGGTGCCGCGCCGCACGTGGGCGGACACGGGCGTTCGCGTGTTTCGCCACCCCTCAGGCTCGCGCTTCGGCAGCCAGCGCAGGCCGAGCAGCAGCAGCACGGTGGTCACGGTTTCGACCAGCAATTGGGTGAGAGCCAGATCGGGAGCCGAGAGCCATACGAAGCTGATGCAGCTCACCAGCCCGGCGCCCGACATCAAGATCAGGGCCGCCAGGCGATGGAACTTGGCCTGCCAGGCCGCCCCCACCGCGCAGATCGCGCCAACGACCCACAACGCAGCGAAGCCCGCGTCGACCGGAGTCCCCGGGTTCTGCCCAAAACTGGAGCTGGAGCGGAGGAACGGCAACAACGCGGCGATCGCGGCGATGGCCACGAGTATCCGGAACTGCGGCTGCAGCCGCTGCGTCTCGAAATAGTGGAGCAGCGCGCGCGCGCCCTGTATGACCGTGGCGAGGACCCGCTCGAAGGTGCGGCCGCCCTTGAAATAGCGGATCACGGGCGGTCCCGCAGCGGCGTTCAGGCGGTTCTTCACGACGACGTAGCTGATCGCGCCCGCGACCAGTGCCAGCATGCTGAGGATGAGCGGCGCATTGATGCCGTGCCAGACGGCGAGGCTGTAGGTCGGGGCGTCCTCGCGCAACACGGCTTCCACCGCGATGGCCAGAAACGGGCCGATCGTCATCGTCGGAACGATGCCGACCACCAGGCAAGCCAGCACCAGTACTCCGATCGGCACTCTCATCCAGAACGGCGCTTCGTGCGGCTGCTTGGCAAGTTCGGTCGGCGGTGGTCCGAAAAACGTCTGGTGGATGAAACGGATCGAATAGAGCACGCTCAACGCCAGCGCCAGGGTGGCAAGAACCGGCATCACCGTATCGAGGAAGGTCGAGCCCCCATACTCCAGCGCTTCGGCCAGGAACATTTCCTTCGAAAGGAACCCGTTCAGCAACGGAACGCCCGCCATCGCCGCCGCAGCGACCATCGCCAGCGTCGCGGTGTGCGGCATGTAGCGATAGAGCCCGCTGAGCTTGCGAACGTCCCGGGTCCCCGTTTCGTGGTCGATGATGCCGGTGGCCATGAACAACGAGGCCTTGAACGTCGCGTGGTTGATCGTGTGGAAGATCGCCGCGACCGCCGCCAGCGGCGTGCCGAGCCCCAGCAGCAGCGTGATCAGGCCGAGATGGCTGATCGTCGAATAGGCGAGCAGACCCTTCAGGTCTTGCTGGAACACCGCGGCCCAGGCGCCAAGCACGAAAGTGATCAAGCCCGCGCCGCCGACGATCAGATGCCATTGCTCGGTGCCCGCGAGTACGGGGAACAGGCGGATCATCACGAAGATGCCGGCCTTCACCATCGTCGCGGAATGGAGATAGGCCGAGACCGGGGTCGGCGCGGCCATCGCGTGCGGCAGCCAGAAATGGAACGGGAACTGCGCGCTCTTGCTGAAGGCGCCGATGAGGATGAAGACCAGCGCCGGCGTATAATACTCGCTGGCTCTGATCTGGTCCGCCGCGGCGATGACCGCGTCGATCTCGTAGCTCCCGACGATCTTGCCGAGCAGCAGCACCCCGATCAGCAGCGAAACGCCGCCCGCGGCGGTGACGATCAGCGCCATGCGCGCCGAGCTGCGCGCTTTCTCGTTATGATGCCAATAGCCGATCAGAAGGAACGAAAAGAGGCTCGTCAGTTCCCAGAAGAAGGCCAGCTGGATCAGGTTGCCCGAGAGCACCAGGCCCAGCATCGAGCCCATGAAGGCGAGAAAGAAGGAGAAGAACCGCGGGACCGGGTCGCGCGCCGACATGTAGTAGTGCGCGTAGATGACCACCAGCAAACCGATGGCGAGCACGAGGAAAGCGAAAACCCACGAAAGCCCGTCGAGGCGGATCAGCAGGTTCAGCCCGAGCGAAGGAAGCCACGGTATTTCGGCGGTCACCACGCCGCCGTTCCCGACCGATGGGTATGACGCGATCGTCAGCGCCACTCCCAGCAATGACACGCCCGCCGCGATCAGCCCTCCGGCGTTCCGTGCATGTGTCGGAAGCGCGGCGGCGACGATGCTGCCGAGAAAAGGAAGGGCCAGGAGGATCCAGAGCGTGGCATCGTTCATCGCTGTATGCCAAGCTCCTCCTCATCGGCCGCGCCGAACGCAAGCCCTCCTGCCATGATGGCGGCCGCGCAGCGGATGTCGCGGCGACGCTGCCCTACCTAGACAGGCGAAGGCGTCGGCATCAACACCGGTTGGCGCCTTATTTCGGGGCTATTTCGCGGCGAGGCGGTTTGACGCCTGAAAACCCCGCGAAAAAGGCCGCGTATCCATGAAGACCATGGTGGGCGCGGCAGGGATTGAACCTGCGACCCCACCCGTGTGAAGGGTGTGCTCTACCACTGAGCTACGCGCCCGCGCGCCCGGCCCCAATGCTCTCGAAGGCCGGCGGCAGGGGCGCGCCTTTGCCATGGGCGTGACGCGCTGGCAAGTCAGTCCAGCAGCAGCGCGAGCAAACTCGTGATCGGGTGGGCAACCTGGGCTTTGCTCGCCGCGGCAACGGAAACGACGCCCGGACATTCGAGGCACCGCGCCTGTGCGCCGCGCACCTCAAGCAGCCCGCCGAGATCCGCAAGCACCCGGCGCGTCAGCTCCTTCTCGCGCCGGGCGAACAGCGCGAACATGTCGCCGCCGGCGGCCTCCTCCTCGGTCCGCCAGATCCGGCGCAGCAGCGGCGCGTAGGGGTCCTCGTTCGCGCCGAGGTATCGGGCGTGCCACTTGCCTTCCTCGAGACCAGCCCGATCCGCGGCATAGGCGAGCGCGGCGTCGAGGCCGCCGAACTGGTCGACCAGCCCGAGCTGGCGCGCCGCGCCGCCGTCCCACACGCGGCCCTGGCCGAGCTCGTCGGCGCGCTCGCGGCTCATCTTGCGCGACTGCGCGACGAGCGCGAGGAAGCGGTCGTAACCCGATTCCACCGTCGCCTGCAGGACCGCCTCGATCTCCGGATTGAACCCGGCGAGCAGGTCGGGCTGGCCCGACAGCGCGGTGGTCTTGACCCCGTCGGTCGTCACCCCCCACTCGGCGAGCAGGTTCTCGAAGGTCGGCACCACGCCGAAGATGCCGATCGAGCCGGTGACCGTCTCGGGCTCGGCGAAGATCCGCTCGCCGGGAGTCGCGACCCAGTACCCGCCGCTCGCCGCGACATTGCCCATCGAGACCACGACGGGAATGTTCTTGGCCTTGTGCCGGAGGATCGCCCGGCGGATCGCTTCGGAGCCGGTCACCGTGCCACCAGGTGAATCGACCCGCACGACCAACGCCTTGAGGTCGTCATCGAGCGCGTCGTCGAGCAGTTTGCCGATCCGTTCCGCTCCGGCCTCGCCGGGCCCGGCCTGGCCGTCGCTGATTTCGCCCGCGATGGTGACGACGCCGATCGCCGCACCGGATTCGCTCGGCTCGGTTTCGACGAGCCACGGGTCGAGCTCGGTATGAGCGAAGGCGCCCGGTGCTTCGTCCCACGAATCGGTACCGGCAATCGCCGCCACGCGTTCGCCCCACTCGACCCGGCTGCCGATCCGGTCGACGAGGCCGGCCTCGAGCGCCGCCTTGGCGAGGTCGCCATTGCTTGCCTCGAGCCAGGCCGCCACGTCGCCCGTCACCCGCTCGACATCGGCCTGCGGGCGCGAGCGGCGAACGTTGGCCTGCCATTCCTGCCACAGCGCGCCATAGAGCTGGGCGTAGTTCTCGCGCGCCTCGGGCGACATTTCGTTGAGCGTGTAGGGCTCGACAGCGCTCTTGTAGGTCCCGACGCGGAACACGTGCGCGTTTACCCCCAGGCGTTCGAGCAGGCCCGCGTAATAGAGCTGCTCTCCGCCCGGTCCGGTGATCGCCGCGCCGCCCATCGGGTCGATCCACACCTCGCTCGCATGCGCGGCGAGCATGGTCGAATCGTCGGAATAGGCCACGGCATAGGCGAGGACCGGCTTCTTAGTCTGCCGGAAGCGGTCGAGCGCCTCGCCGATCGCCTGCATGTGGACATGCCCGCCGCCGAGGAACGTCGAGAGGTCGAGTGCGATCGCCTTGATGCGCTTGTCCCCCGCCGCCTCGTCGATCGCGCGGACGATGTCGCGCGCGGCATACTGGCGGGTCGGAATGGCCGACGACAGTAACACGTTGAGTGGATCGATCGGGGCGACTTCCTCGACCACGCTTCCATCGAGCGACAGCAGCAGCGCCCCTTCGCGAACCGCGCCAGGACTCGGCCGCGACACCAGGATCGCAAACAGCGCGGTGAAGAACAGCAGCAGGAACAGCAGCGCCAGCGCGTCCTTGATGCCGACCAGCAAGCGCCAGACTTTGCCTGCAAAACTCATTGGGTTCGCCTCGAAATGCCCCTCGTGGAATGCATTTCTAGGGACGAGCACCCGGCGGTGCCAGTCGAAACGGGTCGAGCGGGCGAGAATGCTCGACGGAAGTGACAGCACTTCCCGAGAGCGTTGCCAAGGCTCGAGGCAGTCCCTATGGGCTCGGCTTTAATGACATCGCCGACGCCATCCCCCGCCGCGGGCCGCTATCCGGCCGGCGCGCTCGCTTTTCCGCATCGCAGCCTCCTCGGGATCGGTCATCTCGAAACGCACGAAATCCACTACCTGCTCGACGAGGCCGAGCAGTGGGTTGCGCTCAACCGGCAGCCGCACAAGCATACCGACCGGCTCGCCGGGCTGACGATCATCAACGCGTTCTTCGAGAATTCCACACGCACGCTGCTCAGCTTCGAGATCGCGGGTAAGCGGCTCGGCGCCGATGTCGTCAACATGCACGCCGCGCAGTCGAGCGTGAAGAAGGGCGAGACGCTGATCGACACGGCGATGACGCTCAACGCGATGCGCGTCGATGCCATCGTGATCCGCCACGGCAGCTCGGGCGCGGTGCAGCTGATCGCCGACAAGGTCGCCTGCCCGGTGCTCAACGCCGGGGACGGACAGCACGAGCATCCCACCCAGGCCCTGCTCGACGCGCTGGCGCTGCGCCATGCGCTGCGCGGACGCGGCCGGGAAGAATTCAACGGCCTCAAGGTCACGATTTGCGGCGACATCCTGCACAGCCGGGTCGCGCGCTCGAACATCCTCTGTCTGCAGGCGCTCGGCGCGGTCGTGCGGGTCTGCGCGCCGCCCGCCTTGATGCCGGCGCAAGTCGACCGACTCGGGGTCGAACCGTTTCACGATTTCGACGCGGCGCTCGACGGGGCCGAGGTTGTGATGATGCTGCGGCTCCAGAACGAGCGGATGGAAGGTCAGTTCGTGCCGTCGGCCCGCGAATATCGCCACCTCTACGGGCTCACCGCCGAACGGCTTGCGCGCGCGGCGGCCGATGCCATCGTGATGCATCCCGGCCCGATGAATCGCGGCGTGGAGATCGACAGCACGGTTGCGGACATGCCGGGCCGTTCGATCATCACCGATCAAGTGGAAATGGGCGTCGCCATCCGCATGGCCTGCCTCGACGTGCTGACCCGGCGCGCGCGTGGGGTGGAGGGCTGGGCATGAAGCAGGTCCACCCGCTCACCATCACCGGCGGCAGGCTCGTAACCCCGCAAGGGGTCGAGCCCGGCGCGCTACGCTGCGTCGATGGGCGGATCGAGGCAATCGGCGAGGTGACGCCCCAGGACGGTGACGAGACCGTCGACGCGCGCGGCCAGCTCATCGCGCCTGGTCTGGTCGATTTCGGCGTCTTCGCCGTGGACAAGCCCGCGTTCCACTTCGGCGGCATCACGCGTGCCGCGCTGATGCCCGATCAGCGGCCGCCGCTCGACCATCCGGCGCGCGTCCGCTTCGCCGCCTCGAGCGGCAAGCCCGACCTGTGGGTCCACCCGCTCGCTTCTGCCACGCTCGAGCTAGACGGCGCGCAGCTCGCCGAGATCGCGCTGATGCGCGACGCCGGCGCCAAGGCTGTCGCCACGGGGCGGCGGTGGATCGCCGATAGCGGGGTCATGCTGCGCCTCCTGCAGTACGCGGCGATGCTCGACATGGTTGTCGTCGCCCATTCGGAGGACGGCGGCCTCGTCGGCAATGCCGCCGCCACTGCGAGCGAGATGGCGACACGGCTCGGCCTGCCGAGCGCGCCAGCCGAGGCCGAGGCGCTCGCCGTGGCGCGCGATCTCGCGCTTGCCGAAATGACGGGCGCGCGCCTCCATTTGCGCCAGGTGACGACCCGCGTATCGCTCGATCTGGTCCGTGGCGCCAAGGGCCGGGGAGTGGCGGTGACGGCGGGGGTCACGCCGGCGCACTTCATGCTCTCGGATCTGGCGCTCAAGGATTTCCGCACTTTCGCGCGGCTCTCGCCGCCGTTGCGCGAGGAAGCCGACCGGCAGGCCGTGATCGGGGCGATCGGCGACGGCACGATCGACGTCGTCGCGTCCGGGCATGACCCCCGGGGCCCGGAGGACAAGCGCCGCCCGTTTGCCGATGCCGCACCCGGCATGGCGGGCGCGGAAACGCTCCTGGCGATGGTCCTCACGCTTGTGCGCGACGGGGTCATTCCGCTGGGGCGTGCGTTCGATCTGGTCGCGCGCAATCCCGCGCGGCTGCTCGGGGTCGAGGCCGGCGAGCTACGCGCGGGCGCTGAAGCAGACCTCGCTTTGATCGATCCGGAAAAGCCCTGGGTGGTCGATTCGGGCCGGATGGCCGCGAGCGCAGGCAACACTCCGTTCGACCGTCAGCCGGTGCAAGGGCGGGTCATTGCGCTGTTCAAGGGCGGCAAGCGGCTGATCCACTAAATCCGCCAACCTCCGCTGTCGGTTCAGGTTATTGCGGCGGAGCCTTGCCGACGCAATTCTCGAGCAGCGCACGCATCTCCTGGCCCCAGGTGCGCAGATCCTGCGCGTTCTTGGCCAACAGCTCGAGATCGTGCTTGGCATTGCCGTTGAAGCGCTGCGCCACGCGCGGCGGTTCGGCGGGGATCGACCTGGGGTCCACGCACTTGACCGGGCTGATGACCGGCACCTCCCGCACCTGAACGTCGGGCTTGGGTGCACAACTGGCCAGCAATACGAGGAAGATCAGGGCGCGCTTCATAGTCCCTTGGCAGCAAGCACCGATTTGGGCGTAACACAATCGGCTTCGATCAGTTTCTGCTGGGCGATCTTTTCGGCGAGGGCTTCGAGTTCGGCCGAACGTTGCTGCTGTTCCACCATCCGCTCGTCGACGATGTCCTTGCGGACTTTCGTATCCAGGACCTCGGTCGCGACGTTCATCTCGACGTCCTTCGCCGCGAGCGTGGCGCTGATCCGGGCGGCCCGCGCGGCGCGAAGCGCGTCGATCAGGGTCTGCTGCTCCAGCTCCATCGCGCTCGCGCGCCATGCGAAAATGCCCAGGGTCACGACCAGGAGTAGGC
>JAEZCZ010000011.1 GCA_023433305.1 Pseudomonadota bacterium
GGGGTGGGCCCGCCTCGAACGGGCCCGCAGGCCTACCCTTAACCCCTCCCGCAAGCGGGAGGGGGACTGCGCCGCGCTAGTCACGCTCCTGCCCCGCCAGGATCGCTCCGAACTTCGGGTGTGCGAAGTGCATCGGCACGTCGTGGCGGAACGGCCAGGTCTTGCGGATTTCTTCCTTCGGCAGCAGGCGGTCGGGGCCGACCGGGTCCTCGGGATAGAGCTTCTCGGCCGGCTGCAGGTGACTGGTGGTGTGAGCCCAGCCTTCCTCGTAATTGCCCTGCCACTGCATCTTGTAGTCGAGCCGCTGAATCTTCCACACACCGTTCTCGACCACGTAGTCGTTCTCGTAGATGCCGGCTTCCATGAACTGCTGGGGCATGAAGTCGGGCTTGTGCTCGAGGAAATCGTCGTGCCAGCCGCCGAATAGCATGCCCCGGAAGCGGCCTTTCGCCGTCTTGCGGTCGGGCGCTACGGTGATGATGTCCTGCATCTGGAAGTGGTCGAGCAGCAGCCCGTCCACCGGCCCCGGACGTCCGCCGGTGAAGCGGTGCTGAATCCAGTCGCCGTAAAGACGCTTTACGCCGGACCGGCCGACGTACTCGCCGCTCAGGAACACGACCACGCCGTCTTCCGCAAACAGATCGGCGACTTCATCGGGCAGATTGAAATCGATGTAGTAGCCGTAGGCCCAATGCAGACGCCGGATCGCGTTGACGTCTTCCAGTTCGCCGACGCGGTTTTCCAACGCAGCGAGGCGCTGCTCCATATCACTCATTGATCGACTCTCCCGGATAGGTTTGTATGCAACACTAACGATCGTGATTGTTTTGGCGAGAGGGTAAAACCAAATGACTTCAGCGGAACGCCCCTGGGAGGGGAGGGTGGCCTTCATCACCGGCGCGGTGACCGGCATCGGCCTCGGCGTGGCGCAGGCCTTCGCCGACGCCGGGATGCGACTGGCCCTGAGCTACCGCAACGAGGACGACCGAGCCCACACCGCCAAGTGGTTCGCCGACAAAGGCTACGAGCAGCCGCTGTTCCTTCGCCTCGACGTGACCGACCGGGCGCGCTTTGCCGAAGTCGCCGACCAGGTCGTGCACCATTTCGGCGAGGTGCACGTGCTGGTGAACAACGCCGGCGTTTCGGTCTTCGGCCCGACCGACGAGGCGAGCTACGACGATTACGACTGGATCATGGGCGTCAACTTCGGCGGCAACGTCAACGGGCTCGTCAGCTTCCTGCCGAAGATCAAGGCCAGTACCGGGCGCCGTCACGTGGTCAACATCGCGTCGATGGCGGCGTTCCTGCCCGGGCCGCAGGCCGGCATCTACACCGCCAGCAAGTTCGCGGTGCGCGGCCTGACCGAAAGCCTTCGCTACAACCTCGCGCCGCACGGCATCGGCTGCTCGCTGTGCTGCCCGGCACTGACCCGCACCAACGCCTGGACCAGCGCTCTGAAGCGCCCCGAAAGCTTCGGAGAAAGCGGCTTTCCCGAGGTGCCGAAAGAATCGCTCGAGCAGTTCGGCACGGCGTTCGAGGAAGGGATGGATCCCTACGAGGTCGGCAGCAAGATCCTCGCTGGGATGACTGAACAGAAGGGTCTGATCCTCACCCACCCCGAGCACGGCCCCGATTTCGAGGAGATGCACGCCAGGCTCATGGCCGCGCTCCCGGACGAGGAAGCACCCGCCGGCCGCCTGAAGATCGAACAGCTCCGCCGCGATGCGATGAGGGCGGCCGAGGCCGGCCTGATCATCGAGCTCGACGATCTGACCTGAGCATTCCCGGCCTTCCGGGGAACAAGAAGCCATCGAGCCTTTCGCCACGATGTCCGTGCCGATCGGCGCGCACCAGCGCTCCACTTAACGATGTCACGGGCTGCAGCATCGGTCAGTCCGTCCCTGGAGAGTGCGGGCCCTTCGGATCGACCGCCGGACGGACCAGAAACCATTTTCCTATTCGTATTCCTCTCGGCATCCTTTCGCGCGTGTCCGAGTCGCCCCCCTTCTGGCCCCCCTACGCCCGCGTACCGCCTTTCATGCCAGTCCCCTTGCGCGCTCGCGCCGATGGATGGACACCCGAGCGGCAGGCCCGCTTCATCGGGCTACTGGCCGAAACCGGCTCGGTAGCCGAAGCCGCGCGCCGCTGCGGCATGGGGCGCGAGAGCGCCTGGCGACTGCGCCGGCGGCACGCTGCGGAGAGCTTCGCCCACGCGTGGGACGCGGTCGTCGCGATCCGTCAAGGCACGCCGTTGCCACGGCGAAAAGTCACGCTCGCGGAGCTTGGTGGATATGCGATCAAGGGGCCGTTCATGGTTCAAATGCGCCGCCGCCGCTTCCTGCGTGCGCAGCGAAAACCCTGCACAACCGCGCTCTTGCGGCACATACGCCGCCTCGACGCGGCCGCGCTGCGCGGCGGGTGGGAGCTCTGAGCCGTGGCCTGTGGCAATTCCACTTTCGACTGCATTTCGCGTCAACAGTTCTGCGCTGTCGAGGGCACGGTGCCCCTTGACGCCGACCTGCTACAAAGGCGTTCTGGACGTGCCCTCGCGATTGGTTATCTTCCCTCCGACAGAACGCTTGAGGAGGCGAGGATGTGTGACCAGGACCAGCTGATCGAAATGAGCAAGAGCGGGGTCAGCCGCCGCCAATTCGGCGCCATCGGCGCGATGGCGGCGCTCGCCGCCTGCGCGACCTCGGACGAGGTCCAGGCGCAGGGCGGTCTCACCGAGACGGACGTGAGCTTCGACGCTCCGGGCGGCACGATGGACGGATTCTTCGTGCACCCCGCGAACGGCAAGCACCCCGCGGTTATCCTGTGGCCCGATATCGCTGGTATCCGCGATGCCAAGAAGGTCATGGCGCGCCGGCTCGCCGGGGCCGGCTACTCGGTGCTGGTTCCCAATCCCTATTACCGCAGCGCACCCGCGCCGCAGTTCGCCGACTTCGACGATTGGCGCTCCAATGGCGGCATGCAGAAGGTCGGCCCGTGGATGCAGCAGAACACCCCTGCGGCCATCGCCGAGACCACCGTCGCGGTCGTGGCCTGGCTTGATAGGCAGGCCTCGGTCGACGCGTCGAAGGGAGTCGGCGTGCAGGGCTATTGCATGACCGGTTCGTGGACCATCCGTGGTGCCGCCGCGACCGACCGGATCAAAGGCGCGGCCTCGTTCCATGGCGGCCAGCTCGTCACCGACGCGGCCGACAGCCCGCACACCCTGTTCGACGATGCAGCGGACGATGCCGGTTTCCTGATCGCCATCGCCAAGAACGACGACGCCCAGGCACCCACCGCCAAGGATGCGCTGAAGGCCGCTGCGGAAGCCGCCGGAGCGGATGTCGAGATCGAGGTCTACCAGGGCGATCACGGCTGGACCGTCCCCGACAGCCCGGTCTACGATCAGGCGGAGGCCGATCGCGCCTGGGCTCGACTGCTCGACCTTTACAAGACCCACCTATGATTCGACCGTCGGGCGTGAACAGGGCGTTTGCGTTCGCGATTGCCTGCGCCGCGTTCGTCGCTTCGCCGGCCAGCGCCGAGTTCGCGTTCGAGCCGGACCGTGTCGAGCAGACGCTGGCGAGCATGGTCGAGGACGGCCGCGTCGTCGGCGCCGAAGTGCTGGTTTGGAAGGACGGGCGCGAAGCGCTCTATTCCGTGGCAGGGTTGGCGGACCGAGAGGCCAACCGACCGTTCGCACGCGATACGCTCGTGCAGATCTTCTCGATGACCAAACCGGTCACCGGCGTAGCGCTGATGCAGCTTTGGGAGCAGGGCAAGTTCGGGCTCGATGACCCGCTTGCGCGCCACCTTCCGCAGTTCGCGGACGTGCAGGTCTACGACGAGACCGAGCCCGACAAGCTGCGCCCGCCGGCACGGCCGATCACGGTCCGCGACGTCCTGCGCCACACCGCTGGCTTCACTTATGGCGGCGCCGACCATCCCACCGACGCGGTGTGGGACGAGCTGTTGCCGCTCTCGCCCGACCACACGCTCGCCGAGTTCGCCGAGCTCATGCCGAAGGTGCCGCTCATCTACGAGCCCGGCACGCACTGGCACTACAGCGCCGGCGTGGACATCCAGGCGCGGCTGGTCGAGGTCCTCTCGGGGCAGCCATTCGCGGAGTATGTCGCGGAGCATATCTTCGCGCCGCTGGGCATGACGCAGTCGTGCTGGAAATGCGATCGCGAACTCCTGCCGCGCCTCGCGATGATCTACGAGGCCGCCGAAAGCGGCGCGATGACGCGGATGGCCGAGGCGACCTGGCTCGAGCCGAACTTCGCCGGCAAACCGTTGACGATGGGCGGCTCGGGCATCGTCACGACGATCGACGACTACATGAAGTTCGCGCGAATGCTGCTCGGCGAAGGCGAGCTGAGCGGCGTGCGCATCCTCGAGCCGGCCACGGTTCGCCTGATGGCGACCGACCACCTCGATCCGCGCATCGGACCGGACCAGCGGCAGTGGCTGGGAAGCAAGGGCAACGGCGGGTTCGGCTTCGATGTCTTCGTCCGCACCGGTCCGCCGCTGACGCCCGAGGAGAATCGCGGCGCCATCGGTGAGTTCTACTGGGACGGCTACCCCTCGATGCTGTTCTGGGTCGATCCGCTGAACGACATGGCCGTGGTCTTCGCGGCGCAGAAGGTCCCGATCGACCTCTCGCTCCATCGCGATATCCGCGCGGCGATCTATGGCGCGGACTACGACGGCTCATAGGCGCTTGGCAAAGCGGCAAGTCCGCCGCAAACTTGCGGGAAAACAGGAAGCGGGACTCGGTCCTGCGTGAGGGGATGGACGTGATGCGCAGGCTGTCTGGGCGGTACTTGTCTTCGTTGCTTGTGTCTTCGGCGCTCATGCTCGGTGCGAGTGCCGGCGTGGCGGCGCAGGAAAGCCACGCTCATGCCGAAGCGGTGCCCGAGGCGGCGCCGGCAGCGGTTCGGACGGTGCGCTGGTCCGATCCTGCCGCCTGGCCGGACGGCAAGGTGCCGGGCGAAGGCGATGCGG
>JAEZCZ010000092.1 GCA_023433305.1 Pseudomonadota bacterium
GAGTACACGATGCAATGGGCCGCGCGCATGCCCGCGCCGTTCCCGGTCTACCCGCGCGGCGCGGTGCAGGAAGCCGCCGGAACCGATGCCGCCGGGTGCGCGCTGAGGGTGGCCAACTTCGTCACCCCGGTTCCGCTCGACGAAGTCATGGACTTCTACTTCACCCGCGCCGGCGCGGCCGGGTTCACGGCGGAGCGCACGCTGTTCGATGGCGAAGACGTGCTGGCCGGAACCAAGGGCCGGGCCTCCTACGTCGTCTATGCCCGCCGCCTGCCTTCCGGGAATACCGAGGTGGACCTCGTCACCAGCGGCTAGCGTTCCTCGCGGAAACCGACGCCGACGCTCGCGCGCGGCTGCTCCATCTCGGTGCTGGCGACGGGATAGGCGCAGTAGTCGGCGGCATAGAACGCGGCCGGCCTGTGGTTCCCGGAATAGCCCACCCCGCCGAACGGCGCCGCCGAGGACGCTCCGCTCGTCGGGCGGTTCCAGTTGACGATGCCGGCCCGGATGTTCGCCCAGAAACGGTGATAATCCTGCGGACTTCCGCCGACGAGCGAGGCGGCGAGGCCGAAACGCGTGTTGTTCGCCTCGGCAATCGCCTGGTCGAAATCGTCGACCTTGATGACCTGGAGGAGCGGGCCGAACAGCTCGACATCGGGCCGCTCCGCCATTGCGGTCGTATCGATCAGGCCTGGCGTCACGAACGGCAAGTCGCCGCCTTGCGGGCGCCGCATGTGGCTGATCGCCTTGCCGCCGTTCGAAAGCAGATAGAGGAAGCTCTCGGTCAATTGGTCGGCCGCGTCCATGTCGATGACCGGCCCCATAAACGGCGCGGGTTCGTCGAACGGGCCGCCGACGAGAATCCGGCTGGTCAGCCGCTTCACTTCCTCGATCGCCTGGTCGTAGAGGCTCGCCTTAACGATCAGCCGCCGCGCCGCGGTGCAACGCTGGCCCGCGGTGGTGAAGGCCGATTGCACGATCAGCACCGCCGCGTCGGAGATCTTCGGCGTGTCCCACAGCACGAGCGGGTTGTTGCCGCCCATCTCGAGCGCGACGATCTTGCCCGGATTGGAGGCGAGCTTGCGGTTGATCGCGATCCCGGCCTGGGCCGAGCCGGTGAACAGGACGCCGTCGATACCCTCGTGCGCGACGAGCGCCTTGCCCTCATCCGGTCCGCCGACCAGCAGTTGCACCACCGCCGCCGAAACGCCCGCGCGATGGAAGCACTTGAGCAGGAACTCGCCGGTCGCCGGGGTCTTCTCGCTCGGCTTGAAGACGACCGCGTTGCCCGCGATCAGCGCCGGCACGATGTGGCCGTTGGGCAAGTGGGCGGGGAAGTTGAACGGGCCCAGCACCGCCATCACGCCATGCGGCTTGTGGCGCACCGCGGCGGTCCCCTGGAGCGCGCTGTCGAGCTTCCTCTGTCCGGTCCGTTCGGCATAGGCGCGGATCGAGATCTCGACCTTGCCGATCACCGATTCCACCTCGCCGCGCGCTTCCCACAGCGGCTTGCCGGTTTCCTGGGCGATCAGCTCCGCGAAAGCGTCCTGTTCCTTGCGCACTTCGTTGGCGAAGCGCCGCATCAGCTCGATGCGCGTGGCGAGCGGCTGCGCCGCCCACTGCGGCCAGGCGCGCCGGGCGCGCATCACCGTCTCGTCGACGTCGCCCACCTCGCCGCGCCACAAGGCGGCGCCGGTCGCCGGCTCGTAGGAAATGATCTCGCTGGAGCTCACGGACGGTCGGCGATCTCGAAGTGGTTTCCGGGGATACTGAGTGGCTTAGCGTCAAGGGCTTAACCGCGCCAGTGCCGCTAAGGTTTCAATCGCCTTTAAGGCCATGTCCGGAAGGTTGCGGCGGAATTCCCATGGCATGGCCCATCACGCGAACGGCGGCGATCTTGGCCTCGAGCGGCTGCCAGTCGTCGCGCTCGGCGATCGCGGCCCAGATCGCCTCGACTTCGTCGATGAGCATCGCTTGCGGCGCGTCGCCTTGCCAGTAGGCGTGGTCGTCCACGACCGCGCGATATCCCTCGAGTGCCTCGGCCAGGGGCCCTTCCGCGTCGCGACCGCCCCGATGGGCGAAGAAGAAGGCATCCGGGCCGATCTTTCGCTCGCGCATCGCCTGCTCGGCCGCGCCGATGAGGGTCATGTCCGCCTCGAGCCCGCGGCTTTCGACGCCCAGTCGCCAGACGAAGCGGCGCGCCAACGCGCGGTGATAGAGGTCCGAAAATCGCTCGATCGCGGCGACGAGCGGCGGAGCCTCGACGAGCCGCCGGAGCGCGATCGCGAGCTGCGCCAGGTTCCAGTGGATCGCCTCCGGCTGGCGCGCGAAGGCATAGAGCCCGGTCTGGTCGAAGTAGGCCGCCGTGAACCCCGGATCCCATGCCGGCAGCCAGCGCCATGGGCCGTAGTCGAAGCTCTCCCCGGTCAGGTTCATGTTGTCCGAGTTGAGCACGCCGTGGACGAAGCCCGCGACCATGTAGGAAGCCGCAAGGTCCGCGAGCCGCTCGACCGCCTGGTGCATCAGCACGACCGCGGGCTCGTCCCGTCCGAGGGCGTCATCGGGCGGCTGCGGGCCAGGGAACTGCGCCAGGCAGTAGTCCACCAGCGCGGCCAGGTGCTCGTCCTCCCCAAGCACCGCGAGCCGCTGGAACGTACCGATGCGGATATGCGAATGGCTGAGCCGGACCAGCACGGCCGAACGCGTCGGCGAAGGCTCGTCGCCGCGCACCAGCTCCTCGCCGGTCTCGATCACCGAGAATGTCTTGGACGTATAGACCCCGAGCGCTTCCAGCATCTCGGTGGCGAGAATCTCGCGCACCGCGCCCTTGAGCGTCAGCCTGCCGTCCGCGGTGCGGCTGTAGGGCGTCCGGCCGCTGCCCTTCGTCCCCAGGTCGAGCAAACGCCCCGCGCCGTCGCGCAACTGCGCAAACGTAAAGCCGCGGCCGTCGCCGATCTCGGGGTTGTATACGCGGAACTGGTGGCCGTGGTAACGCAGCGCCAGCGGGTTCGGCAGATTGTCGGCGAGCGGGTCGAAGCGCGCGAAATGGCGCACCCAGTCCTCGTCCGAGAGGCCCGCTAACCCCACCGCGGCCGCCCAGCGGTCGTTGCGAAAACGCAGCTTGGCCATGGGGAAGTCCGCCGGCGCGACCGCATCGCCAAGCCAGCTGGCAAGTTCCAGGATCGGCGTATCCGGACGGTAGGGGGCGGCTTGCGGTTCGGCGCGCATCCTTTCATTAGTGGGCCCGCAGGACCGGGGGAACAAGCCAAGCATGTCGAAAATCGCGCCCGCTTTCTCCACCGGGGTGTGGGCCAGCGGCGATGGCTTGGCGCTGCGTTATCGCGACTATCCCGGGCCCGGCGATCGCCCGCCGGTGCTCTGCATCCCCGGCCTGACCCGCAATTGTCGCGATTTCGAGCCGCTCGCCGAGGACCTCGCGGGCGATTGGCGGGTCATCTGCGCGGACCTGCGCGGCCGCGGACAGAGCGATTATGCCCGGGATTCGGCCAGCTATCAGCCGGTCCAATATGCCGACGACATCCTGGCGCTGCTCGACCACCTCGGCCTCGAGCGGGTCGTCGCCATCGGCACCTCGCTCGGTGGCATCGTCATCATGCTCATGGCGCTGAAGGCGCCGGACCGGCTTGCGGCGGTCGCGCTCAACGACGTCGGGCCGGAGATCGAGGCGGCCGGCCTGGCGCGCATTCGAAGTTATGTCGGGCAAGGGCGCAGCTTCCCCACCTGGATGCATGCCGCGCGGGGGCTGCGTGAGCAGGCCGGCGCGGCTCATCCGGATTTCGCGGTCGCGGACTGGCTGCGGCTCGCCAAGCGGCTGATGGCGGTCGGCCCTGGCGGACGCATCGCGTTCGACTACGACATGAAGATCGCCGAGCCGTTCCAGACCGCCGAAGGCACCGCGCCGGTCGACATGTGGCCGGCATTCCGCGCGCTTGCCGGCCGTCCGCTGCTCGCGCTGCGCGGCGAGCTGTCCGACATCCTGTCCGCCGAAACGCTCGCTCGGATGAAGCGCGAGGTGCCGCAGCTCGACACCGTCACGGTCAAGCGCGTAGGGCACGCCCCAACGTTGGAGGAACCCACGGCAAGAAAGGCAATCGGGCGGTGGTTGGGCAGAGTGTCATGAGCGCCGCGCCCCGCATCCTCCACCTCCATTCCTCGTTCGACGCGGGCGGCAAGGAACTGCGCTGCGTGCGCCTGATCAACGCCTTCGGCGACGCACAGCACGCGATCGTCTCGGGCGACCCCGGGCGCCGCTCCGCCGCGGCCTTGCTCGGCAAGGGCGCCAAGGTCACCTGGCCGAAATTCCCCTCGCTGTCCGGAAAGCCTCTGCCCGGCCGCCTCAAGCGGCTTGCCGCCGCGATGGCGGGCTACGACCTCGTCTGCACCTACAACTGGGGCGCGATGGATGCGGCGATGGCGCACACGCTGTTCGCCGACGTCTACAAGCTGGCGCCGCTCGTTCACCACGAGGACGGCTTCAACGAGGACGAGGCGAACGGTCTCAAGCGCGGACGCAATCTCTATCGCCGCTTCGCACTCGGGCGCAGCGCGGCGCTCGTGGTGCCGTCGCGCACGCTCGAGCGGATTGCGCTCGAGGTCTGGGACCAGCCGCGCAGCCGCGTCCGTCGCATTCCCAACGGGATCGCAACCCGCGCCTACGCCAAGGCGCCGAAGCGCGACGCGCTGCCGCGGCTGGTGAAGCAGAAGGGCGAATACTGGATCGGCACCCTGGCAGGGCTGCGCAAGGTCAAGAACCTCAACGCGCTCGTCCGCGTCTCTGCCTCGCTGCCCGACGAATGGCAGCTCGTCATCGCCGGAGAGGGGCCCGAGCGTGCGTCGATCCTGGCCGAGGCGGAAGCGCTCGGTATCGAACACCGCGTGCACCTCCCCGGCTTCGTCGCCGACCCGGCGAAGATCGTTGGCCTGTTCGACGTGTTCGCGCTGTCGTCGCATTCCGAACAGTTCCCCATTTCGCTCGTCGAGGCGATGGCGGCCGGGCTCCCCGTCGCCGCTCCGCGCGTGGGCGACGTTTCGGCGATCGTGGCTACCGAAAACGGCCCGTGCCTGTGCGATCCGGGCGATGAGGCCGCTCTCGCCGGGGCGCTCCGAGAGCTGGCCGCCGATCCCGCGTTGCGCAAGCGCATCGGTGAGGCGAACCGCGCGAAAGCCGCCGCCGAATACGACGAGCAGGTGATGATCGAGCGCTACCGCAGCCTCTATTGGGGACTGATGGGTCGGCGCTAGGCCTTCATCGGCCATTCACTCGCCGGGGGACAGGGTTCCACTCGGCAATTGAAATGGCGAACCCTTCCGCTAAACAGCGCCGCAAACCTTAACCAGAGCCAGAAGAGCACAGTGGCCCTCCCACCCGATTCCGAAAAATCCCGCGCCGATCAGCTCGCCGCTCGCCGCGCCGCCGAGCAGGAAGTCCTGTTGCGCGAGGTGGACGAGGCCGTTCGCCAGGATCAGCTCGGAAACGTGGCCAAGCGATATGGCTGGGCGATCGGCGGCGCACTGGTCCTCGCGCTCGCCGCGTTCGGCGGCTACCTGTTCTGGCAGGATCGGCGTGAAGCCCGGCTCGAGGAAGCGTCCGAGACGCTGATCACCACGCTCGACAAGCTTGAGGCCGGGCAGATCGACCAGGCGGAAGACGATCTGGCCGCCCTCGCCGAGGACGGCAGCAATGCCACTGCGATCTCCGCCAAGATGGCACGCGCGGGCATCGCGCTGCAGGCCAACCGCCGCGAAGAAGCGGTCGCGCTGTTCGACGAGATCGCCGCCGACGCCGATGCTCCGCAGCCCTACCGCGATCTCGCCGCCTTGCGCTCGGTCGCGACGCGTTTCGAGGAAATGCCGCCGCAGCAGGTCATCGATCGGCTGAAGACGCTCGCCACTCCGGGCAACCCGTGGTTCGGCAGCGCGGGTGAGCTCGTCGCGATGGCTTACCTCAAGCAAGGCAAGCAGGATCTCGCGGGCCCGCTTTTCGCCGCGATCGCCAAGGACGAGGACGTCCCGCAGACGCTGCGTTCGCGCACCCGGCAGATGGCCGGGTTGCTCGGATACGACGCGGTGGTCGACGTCGACGAAACGCTTGCCCAGATGCGCAACGAAACCGAAGCCGCAACCGCGTCCGCTCCGGCGGTGGCTCAGTGAGAACGGACCGATCGATGAAGCATGTTTCGCGCAAGACCGGCCGGCTTGTGTTCCGCGGACTGGCGCTCTCGGTGCTCGCCGGCAGCCTCGCCGCTTGCGGAACCTTGGGCATCGGTGGCGAAAAGAAGCAGGGCACGCCCACCATCGGCAATCGCACGCCGATCCTGTCGCGCATCGCCAACGAGGTGAAGCCCGACCCGTCGCTCGCTTCGGTCGCCGTCGTCCTCCCGCCCGCGCAGACCAACCCCGACTGGCCGCAGGCCGGCGGCAACGCCGCCAAGGCGCCCGGTCACGTCACGTTGGGCGCGGCTCCGGCGCGCGCCTGGACCGCCACGGTCCAGGGCAGCAGCCCGCGGCGCCGGTTGGCTTCCGCGCCCGTCATCGGGGGCGGTTCGCTGTTCGTGGTGGATACCGCGGGCGACGTTCACGCGTTCGACGCCGCCACCGGCGCGCGCCGCTGGCAGCACCGGATCGAGGTGGAACGCGATTTCCGCGATTCGACTTTCGGCGGCGGCGTCAGCTTCTCCGATGGCCGGGTCTACGCGACGAACGGCGCTGGCGACGTGGTTGCACTCGACGCGCAGAGCGGCGCCGAGATCTGGCGGGTCAGGCCCGCCGGCCCGCTGCGCGGCGCGCCGACGATCGCGTTCAACACCGTCTACGTGATGACGCAGGACAACCAGATCCACGCGCTCAATACCACGGACGGTTCGCTGGTCTGGCAGGAAGTCGCTGCGGGTGGCCAGTCGGGCGTGTTCGGCGTGGCGGCTCCGGCGGCGGGGCAGGGCACCGTCATCGCCGGCTACAGTATCGGCGAGCTCGTGGCCTACCGCTACGAGAACGGCCGCGTGCTCTGGAACGATGCGCTCGCGCGCACCTCGATCTCGACGCAGGTCGGCACGCTCACCGACGTCGATGCCGATCCCATCATCGACAACGGCCGCGTCTACGCACTCGGTCAGGGCGGGCGCATGGCGGCGTACGAGCTGGTCACGGGCCAACGCATCTGGGAATTGTCGCTCGCGGGCATTTCCACACCGGCGATCGCCGGCGAGTGGATCTTCACCCTGACCGACGACTCTCGCCTGCTCGCGATCGCCCGCACCACCGGGCGGGCGCGCTGGGTCACTCAGCTCGAACGTTGGCGCAATCCGAAGAACGAGACCGGGCCCATCTTCTGGACCGGGCCGGTGCTCGCCAGCAACCGGCTGTGGGTCGCCAGTTCCGAAGGCATCGTGCAGTCGGTCGACGTGATGACCGGCGAGGCGACGCTGTTCACCGAGCTCAACGATTCCGTCTCGCTCCCGCCGGTCGTGGCCAACAACACGCTCTACATCCTCGACGACGGCGGCCGCATCACCGCCTGGCGCTAACGCGCAGATGAGAGATTTACAGCCGCTTTAACCATTGCCGCGCTACGCGCGGGTTTATGAGCGCGCAAAATCCGGCTCCCGAACGGCGGCCCGCGAGCGATGTTTCGCCGTGGGTCGGACTCGTCGGCTTGGCGACCCTGCTCGGCTGGATTGTCTTCGCGCGCCTTTGGCCGTCGCTGGTCGTCGCTTTCGACATGGACGCACCGCCCGAACCGTTGTCGGGCCCCCATTCGGCGCTGCTTGCGATGGCGCTGACGGGGTTCGCGATGGCCGGCTGGTCGCTTTTCGTCGACAAGGTTCATCGTCGAGCATCGACCGGCATCGACTGGAGCCGCGCTCGTCCGCTTGCCGAGGTGATCGACGTTTCGGTTACCAAGCTTGTCGGCCTGTGGGTCACCTGGCTCGTGATCGGGGCGTTTTACGCGCTCGGCCGCTGGTACTGGGACGGGCAATACCTCTTCGCGATGGGCGTGCTCGGCGCGGCGGTCATCCCGATGGCCGCGATCTCGGTTCCTTACGTCATGTGGCTCGATCGCTATCTCATCGAGCCGCGCGATCAGGCCTGGCATTTCGGCGCCATGCTGGGTGGTCGCGAGGCGTGGCAGCCCGGTGAGGTCAAGCGCCATTGGCGCGCTTGGGTCATCAAGGGCTTCTTCACCGCCTTCATGATCTCGATAATCCCAGCGGGATTCGCCGCCGTCGTCGAGGCCGACTTCGGCGAGATCGCCCGCGATCCGGTGCGGATCGGGATGATCCTGTTCGAACTGCTGTTCGTCGTCGATGTGCAGATCGGAACGGTCGGTTACCTGCTTACCTTCCGCCCGCTCGACGCTCACATTCGCAGCGGCAACCCGTTCTTGGCCGGATGGATCGCCGCTTTGATCTGCTATCCGCCGTTCGTCCACGGCTTCATGGGGCCGGGCGGCATGATCCAGTACGAATACGATACCGCGGGATGGGGCTTCTGGTTTGTCGGTCACTCGCCGGTCATGTGGGTTTGGGCTGGTTGGCTGATCTTCCTCACCGCCGTCTATGCCTGGGCGACCGTCGCGTTCGGCATCCGCTTCTCCAACCTCACCTACCGGGGCGTGCTGACCAACGGACCCTATGCCTTCACGCGCCATCCGGCGTATCTGTCGAAGAACCTGTTCTGGTGGTGCTCGACCTTACCGTTTCTGGTCACGACCGGCTCCCTGATTGAAGCGGTGCGCAACACCGTGTTTCTGGCGTGTGTCAGTGGAATTTACTACTGGCGCGCCCGGACCGAAGAGGCCCACCTCCTCGCCGAGGATGCGAAATACCGCGCCTATCACGCCTGGATGTCTGAGCATGGCGCGATCACGTCACGGCTCGGGCTGTTGCTGAGCTGGGCGAGGCCGCGTCGGCTGCAGCCTCAGCCGGCGGAATAACCGTCAGGCGTTTCCAACGACCAGGCAGCCTGCCGCCACAAGTAGCCCGGCGAAACGGTTCGAGCGAAAACGAGCCAGCGGATTGTCTGGATTCGACGGGTCGAGCGTGAAGGCCTGCCACAGCAGGTGCAGCGCCGCCGGAAGCAGCGCAAACAGTGCCACCCAGTCCTCGCGCAGAAGCCAGAACGCGAGTCCCCAACCCGTCAGCGCGAGGGAGTAGAACGCGATCACACCTGCCTGCACGTTCTCGCCGAGGCGCAGCGCGCTCGATCGTATTCCCACCAGCGCGTCGTCCTCGCGGTCCTGCAGTGCGTAGATCGTGTCGTAGCCGATGCACCAGAATATGCAGCCGGCGTAGAGCGCGGCCACCACATCGAGGCGATCCGATCGCAGCGCTGTCCATCCCACCAGCGCGCCCCATGTGAACACCAGGCCCAGCCACGCCTGCGGCCACCAGGTGATCCGCTTCATGAAGGGGTAGGCCGCGACCAAGAGGAGGCTGGCCAGCGCGACGATTTGCGCTTCGCTCCGGAGCTGCAGCAACACCACCAGCCCGACAGCGCAGAGGGCAAGCAGCCAAGCCCACGCCACCCTGGCGCTGACGCGACCGCTCGCCACCGGACGGCTGGCGGTTCTTGCAACCTGCCGATCGAGATCGGCATCGACGATGTCGTTATAGACGCAACCGGCGCCGCGCATGGCGATGGCGCCCACCAGCATCCACAAGACGAGCTGCCACTGCACTCCTGCACCCGCGAGCCATACCCCCCAGGCGCAAGGCCAGAACAGCAGCCACCAGCCGATCGGCCGGTCGAACCGCGCCAGCTGCGCGAGGTCGCGCGGCAGTTGCGGCAATCGCGCGACAAGGCCGCGATGCTGGCTGTCTGGGACGATCACGTCGGACATCGCTTGCCTCGTAGCTGTTGCGGCCGATAGTGCCTAGCCATGCCTGCAACCCACCCCTCGTTGGCTCAAACTGTCCGCGGTCGGCTCACCGACGCTGCCGATCCGGCGCGCGCGCCGGGAATGCAGGCGTACATGAAGTCGGCCATGCCGTATCTGGGCGTTTCGACCGTGCCCCTGCGCAAGGTGTGCCGCGACATCTTCAAGGCGCTGTCCTGGCCCGACCGCGTCTCGTGGGAGTCGGACGTCCTTGCCATCTGGCACGGCGCCGAGTTCCGCGAGGAACGATACGCCGCGATTGAGCTGACCAGCGTCCGCGCTGCCCGAACCTTTCAGCATCTCGACGCGCTGCCGATGTACGAGGAGTTGATCGTCACCGGCGCCTGGTGGGACTACGTCGACAATATCGCCACGCAGCGCCTCTGGGCGATTCTCCAGAACGATGGGCAGGCGATGAAGGAGCGGATGCTCGCCTGGAGCAGTGCCGCCGACATGTGGAAGCGTCGCAGCGCGATACTCTGCCAAATCAAGGCCAAACAGGAGACGGACCTCGATTTCCTCTATGCCTGCATCGAACCATCGCTCGACTCCAGGGAGTTCTTCCTGCGCAAGGCGATCGGTTGGGCGCTGCGCCAGTATGCCTGGACCGACGCCGACGAAGTGCGGCGCTACGTCGCCCAACATGCCGATCGCATGAGCCGCCTCAGCCGGCGCGAGGCGCGGAAGAACGTCGGAGCCGTGAGCTGATGCCCGCCACCCCCGCCTGGCCTCCGCGCAGCGCGCCGCGGCTGTTCGTCGCGCCGCCGATCTCGCTCGACCAGCCGGTCGAGTTGGAAGGGAATCAGGCGCACTATCTAGTCCGGGTCATGCGCGTCGGTGAAGGCGATATAGTCGTACTCTGTGACGATGTGACCGGCGAGTGGGCAGCACGGATCGTCTCGGCCGGAAAGCGCGAGATATTGCTCGAGCCCGTCGAGAAGTTGCGCGGGCGCGAGCAGGTGCCCGACTTCTGGCTTTGCGCCGCGCTGCTCAAGAAGGATCGCTTCGACCTCGTTCTCGAGAAGGCAACGGAGCTCGGAGTTCGTTGCATCCAGCCGGTGTTGGCGCGGCGCTGCGTCGCCGACAAGCTCAACCTCGAGCGCGCCCGCATGATCGTCACGGAAGCCGCCGAGCAGTGCGCGCGAACGGCGTTGCCGGAAATCGTGGAGCCGATCAGGCTTGAGGCACTGTTGAGAAATTGGCCGGCGGCGCGCGCCCTTTTCTTTGCGGACGAGCAGGGCGGGGCAACCGCCGCTACGGCATTCGCTAACCACCGCGGTCCCGCGGCGCTGCTGATCGGCCCCGAGGGGGGATTCGACGACGCGGAGCGTGAGGCTGTGAGGGCGATCCCGCAAGCTCGGCCGATCTCACTCGGGCCCCGCATCCTACGCGGCGAGACGGCTGCGATTTCGGCCGCCGCGCTCTGGATGGGCATCGCGGGCGATTGGTAGCGCGGCCGGGAGACAATTTGTGACTGGCGCCCCCGCCACCTTGCGCCTAACGGCCCGCGGATGAGCACCCGCACGGCGTCGGACGGAGAAGAACAGCGGATCGAGCGGCGCGAGCAGCTTGTCGCTCCGCTGCAGGCGGGCGAGAAGCCGCCCGAGCGCTGGCGCATCGGCACCGAGCACGAGAAACTCGTCTATAAGACCGACGATCACCGTGCTCCCTCTTACGACGAGCCTGGCGGTATCCGCGATATCCTCATGGAAATGCGCCAATTTGGCTGGGAGCCGGTCGAGGAAGGTGGCCAGGTAATCGCGCTCGCAGGCGCTGACGGGAACGTTAGTCTTGAGCCCGCAGGCCAGCTCGAACTATCGGGCGCTCCGCTCGAGAACCTGCACCAGACTTGCGCCGAGACCGGTCGTCACCTCGACCAAGTCAAGACCATCGGCGAGAAGTGCGGTGTCGGCTTTCTCGGTTTGGGTATGTGGCCCGACAAGACTCGCTCTGAGCTGCCGATCATGCCCAAGGGGCGTTACGAGATCATGCTGCGCCACATGCCGCGGGTCGGCAATCTCGGCCTCGACATGATGCTGCGGACATGCACGATCCAGGTGAATCTGGACTACTGCTCCGAAGCCAACATGGCGAAGAAGTTCCGCGTCGGGCTCGCACTCCAGCCTCTCGCCACCGCGCTGTTCGCCAACTCGCCTTTTACCGACGGCAAACCGAACGGGTTTCTCTCGTACCGCAGCCACATCTGGTCGGACACCGATCCGCACCGCACGGGCATGCTGCCGTTCGTGTTCGAAGAGGGCTTCGGTTACGAGCGTTACGTCGACTACATGCTCGACGTGCCGATGTACTTCGTCTTCCGTGACGGGAAGTACATCGATGCCGCCGGGCAGAGCTTCCGTGATTTCCTCGCCGGCAGGCTTCCCGCGCTTCCGGGTGAACTGCCGACCGAGAGCGATTGGACCGATCACCTCTCGACCGCGTTCCCGGAAGTTCGTCTCAAGTCGTTCCTCGAAATGCGCGGCGCCGATGGAGGCCCGTGGAACCGCATCTGTGCGCTGCCGGCCCTATGGGTGGGGCTACTCTACGACGACGCGGCCATCGATGCGGCGTGGGACCTGGTAAAGCACTGGTCGATGGACGAGCGCGAGGCGCTGCGGAACGCCGTGCCGAAGCTAGCCCTCGATACGTCGATTCCGGGGGGCGGCAAGCTGGTTGACCTCGCGCGTGACGCTATCGAGATCGCTCGCCAGGGACTCGTGTCGCGCGCCCGCCTGAACTCCAGCGGCGACAGCGAAGCCGGCTTTCTCGAGCCCCTGCAGGAGATCGTCGCCAGCGGCAAGGTGCCCGCACAGCGCCTGCTCGACAAGCTCAACGGCGAATGGGCCGGCGACATCAGCCGGATCTACGAAGAGAGCTTCTGACGATCGCGGTGCTCGGCTGCGAGACTAAGCCATTACCCGAGGCCGGCCTCATTCATAGCTGACCACTTCGAACTCGATCCCGTCCCAGTCGAAGAAGTAGAACCGCCGCCCGGGTTCGTAGTCGTCGTGGCCCCACGGCTCGAAGCCATGCTCGCGCACGATCCGCTCGGCGGCGTCCAGGTCGTCGACCAGGAGCCCGACATGGTTGAGCGGCAGGCCCTTCTTCTGGCCGGCATGGTCGCGGCGGTCAGTATAGAGCGCCAGGTACGTCGCTTCTTCGCCGACATGGATGGTCTCGCCGCCGTTCATCGCCGCGCCGCGCCAGCGTTGCCGCCAGCCAAGCAGCTTTTCGAAGAAAGCCGCAGACCGCTCGATATCGGTAACGGTCAGGTTGACGTGTTCGATCCGTCCTTGGGGCATTTGCGAAACTCCTGTTCCAAGTCGCTGCCAATGAACGATTACCCGGAGATCGCAGCCTCCATGGGAATCGCGTCGCTTGCCCCTTCTGCAACCTCAAGCTAACTTGAGGTCAAACGAAAACGACGGGATGGGGCGCTTGGCGGACACTTTCATAACGATCGGACAACTCGCCGCGCGCACGGGGATCGCGGTCTCCGCGCTTCGATATTACGAAGCCAAAGGACTGGTCACCGCGCTCCGAACGCGCGGCAACCAGCGCCGCTTTCTGCGCTCGGACATCCGCCGCGTGAGCTTCATTCTCATCGCGCAGAAGCTCGGCCTCGCGCTTGCTGAGATCGAGCAGCAGCTCGCCCAATTGCCGCAAGGCCGTGCGCCAACTTTGTCCGACTGGCAGCAGATAAGCCGACGGATGCGCTACGAGATCGACCAGCGTATCAACCTGCTCACCCGCACCCGCAACCAACTCGACCAGTGCATCGGCTGCGGCTGTCTCAGCCTGCAGAAATGCCAGCTTTACAACAAAGACGACCGGCTCGGCACGAACGGGGCGGGCCCACGCGCGATCCTGGGCTAAGTCACGGTCGCGCATCAAAGGGGGTTCATTGCCCTTCAAGGCGCGGCACCGTAGCTTGAGGGTGTGACGGACTCGCGTTCCTTCTCCGCGCTGATGCGGCTTTTCCTCGCGCTCGTGCTTGCGACGATCGGCTTACAGGCGGTGCCGGCGGGCGACCTTCCGTTGCAGCGCGACCACGGCTCCGCCTTTAGCGCCAGTTCGCTCGACACCGCCGTCGCAAGACAGGTCGAGCGGATCGAGACGCAATCCATTGCGCAGCCGCTGCTACCGCCCCCCGTCGATGATGACATGCGTTTGCTGCGCGTCGAGACGAGTGTTCACGGGCACGACTGGCACGTCCGTCCGCTCCCACACCTGCCAGCTCTCGCCTTGGCGGCATCTCCCTACCTGCCGAGACCGCCTCCCCGCGCCTGACTCT